>USPK01000040.1 GCA_900556465.1 uncultured Prevotella sp.
TCCGCTTATGCAACTTATAATCAGGGATTTAATTTATAGAAGTCCCCTTAACTTTGTTGCACGAAGGCAGGATGCGGCTCGGACAAACAAAGGAAAAGCGGACTTTCCCTTTTTTCACCGCTCGCCTTTCACTACCTTTGCGCAAAGCGCAAAGCAGGAGGCGGCTCGGGTGAAAAAGCAAAACAAGTTTTTCTTTGTTCACCGCTCGCCTTTCGCTACCTTTGCAACATCGCCCCTACGCGGCGACCAGCCGATACTATTGATCCAACCACCTAAAAGTACACTACCACCTAATGAAAAACAGACTATTGACCGTCCTCCTGTCCGGATGCCTGCTGGGCGTCCCCGCGTGGCTCTCGGGCCAGACGCAGCACGAAGAAATTCCCCTGAAATACGGCGCCACCCTGACCGGCAAACGGCAGGACGCCGCCATGAAACACTTCCGCGAGGCCCGGCTCGGCGCCTTCGTTCACTGGGGGCTCTATGCCATACCCGGCGGCGTATGGGAAGGGAAAGTCTATCCCGGGGCCGCCGAGTGGTTGAAAGCGTGGGCCAACGTGCCGTCAGCGGAATGGTTGAAGCTCATGGAGCAATGGGACCCGCAACGCTTCGACCCTAAGGCCTGGGCGCGGATGTTTAAGGACATGGGGGCGCGCTATGTGAAAATCACGACGAAGCACCACGAAGGCTTTTGCCTCTGGCCGAGCCGGTACTCGCCCTATACCGTCGCCCACACGCCCTATAAGCGCGACATCCTCGGCGAGTTGGTCCGTGCGCTCAACGACGAGGGGATTGACGTCCACTTCTATTTCTCCATCATGGACTGGAGCCACCCGGACTGGCGCTCCTCTATCCGTTCGGCCGAGGACAGTGTGGCCTTCGCCCGCTTCCTCACCTTCACCGAAAACCAACTGCGCGAGCTCGCCACGCGCTACCCCACGGTCAAAGACTTCTGGTTCGACGGGACGTGGGACGAGAGCGTGAAGCGCAACGGCTGGTGGACGGCCCGCGTGGAGCGTATGCTGAAGGAGCTGGTCCCTGGCGTCACCGTCAACAGCCGCCTGCGCGCCGACGACTACGGTAAGCGCCACTTCGACAGCAACGGTCGCCTCATGGGCGACTACGAGTCGGGCTACGAGCGGCGCTTGCCCGACCCCGTGCGCGACTTGCGCGTGACGCAGTGGGACTGGGAGGCTTGCATGACGCTGCCTGAAAATCAATGGGGCTACCATCGCGACTGGTCGCTGAGCTACGTCAAGACGCCCGTCGAAGTACTCGAGCGCATCGTCCATGCCGTCTCCATGGGCGGCAACATGGTGGTCAACTTCGGCCCCCAGCCCGACGGCGACTTCCGCCAGGAGGAGAAGGACATGGCCCAGGCCATCGGCCGCTGGATGAAGCGCTACGGCGAATGCGTCTACGGCTGCGACTACGCCGGATGGGACAAGCAGGACTGGGGCTACTTCACCGCGCGCGGCGACTCGGTCTACATGGTCGTCTTCAACCGCCCCTACGCCGGGCAAGCCGTGGTGAAGGTGCCGGCCGGCACGCAGCTCACCGGCGCCACGCTCGTCGGCGCACGGGACGGGGCCGGCGAGCTCCGCGTCGTCGAGACGGCGCGCAACGAATACAACGTGGCCATGCCGGCCACCGACCCCGGCGAACCGTTCGCTATCCGCCTCGCCGTGCAGCGGGGCGCAAAGTCCGGCGACCAGTACCGCGACGCCCTGACCTATGTTGAACTCCCCACACTCCTACGCCCATGAAACGCTTCCACACTCCCCTGCTCTTTCTCCTCCTGCTCCTTGTTTTCCAGGCCGCTTCCGGTCGCGAGGTCATCCCGTTCAACACGGGCTGGCAGTTCAGGAAGGGCCCCTTCCCCGCCGACGCTTTCCACGCCGCCAGTGTCTGGGGCGGCAAGTGGCAGGACGTCACGCTGCCGCATACGTGGAACGCGAAGGACATGCAGCAGGCGGCCAACGCCTTCTATGCCGGTCCGGCCTACTACCGCAAGACGTTCTCCGCCCCCGCCGAATGGAAGGGGCAGCGCCTCTTCCTTCGCTTCGAGGGCGTAGGGTCCTGCTGCGAGGTCTACGTCAACGGCCAGCTGGCCGGCACGCACCGCGGCGCCTACTCGGCCTTCGTCGTCGAAATCAGCCAGCTCGTCAAGCAGGGACAGGAGAACGAGGTCGTCGTCCTGGCCGACAACACAGCGCGCCCGGACGTCATCCCCGTAAACCACCAGCTCTTCGGCGTTTACGGAGGCCTCTATCGTCCGGTCTCACTCATCGTCACCGCGCCGTGCCAGATAGCCGTCACGGACTACGCATCGCCGGGCGTCTACATCTCGCAGCGCAACGTCAGCGCCCGTTCGGCCGACGTCGACGTTAAGGTCAAGCTCGACAACGGCAGTCTCCAGCCCGTCCCCGTGCGGCTCGAGACCGTCATCTCCGACCGCGAGGGCCGCGAGGTGGCGCGCCGTCAGACCGACATTAACCTCACGCCGCTGGGCACGCAGGCCTACACGCACCGGTTCACCCTGCGTCGCCCGCACCTGTGGCAGGGGCGCCCCGACCCCTATCTCTATCGCGTCACGGCCCGCCTCTACAGCGACGGGCGCCTCATCGACGAGGTGGTCCAACCGCTCGGCTTGCGCCACATTGAGGTCGTCGCCGGCCGCGGCGTATTCCTCAACGGGAAGCGTTACCCCATGCACGGCACAACCCGCCACCAGGACTGGCTGGGCCTGGGCAGCGCGCTCACCAACAAGGAGCACGACACGGACCTCCGTATCATCATGGAAATGGGCGCTACGACCGTGCGCCTGGCCCACTACCAGCAGGCCGACTACGTCTATGCCCGCTGCGACAGCATCGGGCTCCTCGTCTGGGCCGAGATTCCCTTTGTCAACCGCGTGACGGGCCAGGAATGGGAGAACGCTCACCAGCAGTTGCGCGAGTTGATTCGCCAGAGCTACAACCATCCCGCCATCTACGTCTGGGGGCTCCACAACGAGGTCTACCAGCCCCATGCCTACACCGCCGCACTCACGCAGTCGCTCCACGACTTGGCCAAGACGGAGGACCCGGGCCGCTACACCGCCGCCGTAAACGGCTACGGACACGCTACGCACCCCGTCAACATGAACGCAGACATCCAGGGCATGAACCGTTACTTCGGCTGGTACGAGAAGCGTATCGACGACATCGAGCCCTGGGTGAATGGCCTCGAGAAGGAATATCCCGCCCTGCCGCTCATGCTCACGGAGTACGGCGCCGATGCCAATCTGGACCACCAGACGGAGGAGCTGGGCGACGCCCTGGACTGGAGCAAGCCCTACTATCCCGAAACCTACCAGACCAAGGTGCACGAACACCAGTGGAGTGTCATCGAACGCCATCCCTACATCCTGGCCAGCTACCTGTGGAACACGTTCGACTTCGCCTGTCCCATGTGGTCGCGCGGCGGGGTTCCGGCCCGCAACCTCAAGGGGCTGGTCACCTTCGACCGCAAGACGCGCAAGGACGCTTTCTACTGGTACAAGGCCAACTGGAGCGAGGAGCCCGTCCTCTACCTCACGCAGCGGCGCAACGTGGAGCGCGAACGCGCCACGACGTCCGTCACCGTCTACAGTAATCAGGGCCGGCCCAGCCTTACGCTCAACGGCCGCCCGCTCCCGGCGCCGCAACGCGGGCGCACGGCCGTGCACTACGTGCTCGACAGCGTGCGGCTCGAGACCGGCTGGAACGAAATCCGCGCCGAGGTGCGCACGCCCGACGGCCAGGTGCTGACCGACACCGTCCGCTGGAACTACGCCGGCCCCCGCCACCGCGGCGCAGCCGATGCCTTGCGCCAGGACGAGCACTCCGGATTCTGACGCCCCGGACAGGCGGAGCGGACTGCCCAGTACTTCCCTAAAAAACGAACCGTCATGAAACGAAAGAGACCCTTACTGCTCCTCGCCGTCGCCCTGTGCTTCGGCCTCACGTCCTGCGTGGGCTATGCCGACATTTACGAGGACTATCCGCCCGGCTACTACGACGGGCACCACCGTCCGCCCCACAAGAAGCGCCACCGGCGCCACAAGAAGCAGCGCCCGCCCCGGCCCGCACCGCCCCCGGCGCCGGTCTATCCGTACCGCTAAGCCGCCGCCGGCCCACCGGCCGCCGCGCTCCGCCGGGCAGTGCCGGAAAGGCTGCACCGCGCGCCGCCGACAGACGGCCCGAGGCGCCCCGCCGACGGACAAGGCGTGCGGCCACAAGGCGCACCCCCGCATAACGTCCCCCCGATGCTGGAGAAAAACCTCCCGGCACCGGGGGGACTCGTTTTTATCGCCGCGCCCGTATGCCACGGCGGCCGCTCCGGGCAACGGACGCGAACGGACCGCCGCCCGGCCGCAGCACCCCCGCGCCCGGGCAGCCGGCTACGGGCCTTAGCCCCGTAAAAACTGGGCCTATTCCCGTAAAAACTGGCCTTAGCCCCGTGGTTCGTCCATTACTCCGACTCGAAACGCCCCCAACGGCGCGGGCGCGCCCGCCACTGCCGCGACACCGCGCGCCCCTCGGTTCGCCGCCTTCGCCACGCCCCGCAGCGCCTCTCCCACCGCGCGCCGGCGGCCGGACAGCCGCGACCATCGGGAGAAGCGGCGGGGACAAAAGCGGCCAAGCCGGCCGCGGCGCCGGACGTCGGCCCGCCGCCCGCAGGAGTGTGCCCGCGCAGACGCTTTGAGGAATATTTGTCTTTTTTCGTAATATTTCGTAACTTTGCACGCCGGACTATTTTTACGAATAGCCGGTTTAGGATAACGCAACCTCTGCGGGCCTCTCGGCTCCGGCAGAGCGTATTTTTATGGCCGGACCGCCAGACGATGCTGCCTGTTCACCTCAACGAGGGCCCTATGGGTCCGCCGCACCGGCGTAACGGCCGGTCCAGCCCCTGTACCTTTAACAGAACTTGCCCATGACCTGTTGGAAACTTTTCGGCACTTGCTGCCTGGCCGGTCTGTTGGCCGCCTCGGCTCCCCTTGCCACCGCCGCACAACCCGTGGCGGACTCGCTGTTGCTCACCCTGGACGACGTGCTGGCCCGCGGCGTGGCCAACAGCGTACTGCTCCAGACGGACGCCAAAGAGGAGCAGGCAGCCGCCGAACAGCGCCGCACGGCGCGCATGGAGCGCCTGCCCGACGTGGAAGTGAGCCTCTCGGGCGGCGCCATAGGCCAGCCCGTCGTCTTCAGCCGCGGCCTGGCCCACCCCACGCGGCCGGACACGCCGGACTGGTCGCAGCACTACGGCATCGACGCCTCGCAGCCACTCTACCAGGGCGGGCGCGTCCGCGGCGCCGTGCGCGGGGCCGACCTGGCGTACAAGGCGGCGCAACTCCGTACGCTGGACCACACGGCAACGGTGAAGCTGGACCTGGTGAGCCGCTACGTGGACCTGTTCCGCCTGTACAAGCAGATTGCCGTACTGGAACGCAACATCGAGGAGGCGGAGCGGCGGCTGGCGGATATTCGCCGGCTGCGCCGCGAGGGGATTGTGACGAACAACGACGTGCTGCGCAGCGAGCTGCAACTGACGAACGACCGCCTGGCCCTCGACGAGACGCGCAACAGCCTGTCGCTGGCGGCGCAGCAACTGGACATCCTGCTCGGACTCGACGAGCGGACCGTCCTCATCCCGGACACGGCGCTGCTGAACCGCACGCTGCCGCTCGACGACTACGAGGACTACGTGGCCGAAGCGTTCGTGGCGGAACCGTCGCTACGCCTGGCGCGCAAGCAGACGGAGATGGCGCACAACGACGTAGAGCTGGCGCGCGCCAACTATCGCCCCACGCTCTCGCTCACTGTGGGCAACACGCTGGCGCGTCCGGTGCAACGCACGATGGCAGACCTGTACAACAACACGTGGAACGTCGGTCTCAACTTCTCCTATCCCCTCTCGGCGCTCTATAAGAACCGCTCGCGCGTACGGGCGGCCCGGGCCTCGGAGGACGCCAGCCGCAAGCGCGAGGAACAGCGCGAGCAGGACCTGCGCGTAGAGATACGCGCGGCCTACCTGCGCCACCACGAGGCGCGCAAACGGGTGGAGGCGCTCCGCCTGTCGGTGGAACAGGCGAACGAGAACTACCGCATCGTGCAAAACCGCTACTTCGCCCAACTGGCCATCCTGACGGACCTGCTCGACGCCAACGCCGTACGCCTGGAGGCCGAGCTGCAACTCACCTCGGCCCGCGCCGACGTGATCTACACTTACTACCAACTGCAACGGGCCTGCGGGCGGCTCTGACACCGCCGGCACGAACGCATCCGGGCGCGGCCCCGCTGCCATTACTGACAACTATGATTTCTCTAAAACAAAAGAAAAGACACCTGCGGCGCATCCTGATCCGCAATATCACGCTCAACACGGTCTGTATCGCGCTGACGGCCTGGGGTATCACGTGGGCCGTCAAGCACTTTTGGCGGAACGTCAACTTCGAGGTGACGAACGACGCCTACGTAGACCAGTACGTGGCGCCCGTCAACGTGCGCGTGGCCGGCTACGTCAAGGAGGTACGCTTCACGGAACACCAGTACGTACACCGGGGCGACACGCTCCTGGTCCTGGACGACAGCGAATACCGCATACGGGTGAAGGAGGCGGAAGCCGCCCTGCTCGACGCCGAAGGGTCGGCCGACGTGCTGGCCTCGGGCATGCGGACCTCGCAAACGAACATCGCCGTACAGGAAGCCAACATCGAGGAAGCGCGCGTCAAGATGGAACAGGCGGAAAACGACTTCCGCCGCTACGAACGGCTGCTGGCCGAGGAGTCGGTAGCGGAACAGCAATACGAACAGAAGAAGGCGGACTACGAAGCGGCCCGGGCGCGCTACGAGGCGTTGCGCAACGGACGCACGGCGGCCCGCTCGCAATATGAGGAATCGGCCAAGCGCCACGACAACGTGCAGGCGTCCATCATGAGCCGCGAGGCCGCGCTCGACCTGGCCCGGCTCAACCTGTCGTACACCGTCGTGACAGCGGCCTACGACGGCTACATGGGCCGCCGCACCCTGGAGGTGGGGCAATACGTGACCGCGGGGCAGACCATATCCTACCTGGTGCGGGGAGAGGACAAGTGGATCACGGCCAACTACCGCGAGACGCAAATCGACAACATCCACATCGGGCAGGAGGTGGACGTCACCGTCGACGCCTTGCCGGGCCGGCACTTCAAGGGCGTCGTGACCGCCATCTCGGAGGCGACGGGCTCGAAATACGCCCTGGTCCCGACGGACAACGCGACGGGAAACTTTGTGAAGGTGCAGCAGCGCATCCCGGTACGCATCGAGCTACAGGACATATCGGACAGCGACATGAGCCGCCTGCGCGCCGGCATGATGGTAGAGACGGCAGCTAAAAAGCATTGACTATGGTGAACCTCAACTTACCGCTCCGTCCCTGGGTCCCGCAGTGGGTGGGCCTGGCCGTACTGTTCTACCTCTTCCTCCCCTTCTCCATGCTTAACGGTACGTACACGGGGACCATGCAGGAATTGTCGGGCACGCTGGGCGTACTGAGCGAGGACATCTCCATGGGTTACTACGCCACGGCCGTAGGCATGGCGGTAGCCTACCCCATCGTGAAGAAAATCCATACGAACCTGGCGCCCAAGACCATGTTGCTCTCGGACCTGACCTTACAGGTGCTGCTCTGCCTGGCTTGCGCGAACACGCAGAGCATAGACCTCATCATCTGCATCAGCTTCGCCATCGGATTTCTCAAGGCCTTCATCATGCTGTGGCTCATCATCCACGTACAGCCTTTCTTGACGCCGCGCAACGTCCGCAGCGAGTTCTACGCCTACTTCTTCCCCATCGTCTTCGGCGGCGGCCAGCTCTCGGTGGCCCTGACGGCGCTGCTGGCCTACTACTACGACTGGCGGCTGAGCTACTACTTCATGGCCCTGCTCCTGTTGGTGGGCATCCTGCTGGTACTCATCTTCTTCCGATTCGCCAAGACGCAGTTCCACATCCCGTTGCGCGACCTGCACCTGCGGAGCATGTTCCTGGCGGCCGTAGGCGTCCTGATGGTGCTCTACGTCCTGGCCTACGGGCGCACGCTGGACTGGTTCGCCTCCCCGACCATACAGGCCTACGCCGTAGCGGCGCCGCTGCTGCTGGGGCTTTTCCTCTGGCACCAAAGCACGATGGAGCATCCGTACGTGAGCCTGCAGCCCCTGACCAGCGGGAAGCGGCTGCTGGGCTACGCCTACATGATGATTGTCATGTTCTTCAGCGCCTCGAACTCTCTGGTGTCGAACTTTCTGACTGGCTTCGCAGGTGTGGACTGTGTCCACACGAACATGCTCTGCCTCTGGCTGCTGCCGGGCTTTGGCGTAGGGGCCGTGGTGTGCTTCTGGTGGTTCCGGTGGCAACGCTGGCGGTTCCGCTACCTGGTTGGCGCGGGCATGGGGTGCTTCGCACTGTGTTTTGCGCTACTCTATTTCCGCATCTCGCCTACGTGCTCGCTCGAGCTGCTCTATTTGCCTACCTTCTTCCGCGGGGTGGGGATGATGACACTCGTTATCGCGTTCAGCCTCTACGTAGTGGAGCACCTCGACATGAAGTACATGCAGATGAACGCTTTCTATCTGATCATGTTCCGCTCGGTGCTGTCGCCCATGGCCGGCATGGCCTTTTTCTCGAACTGGATATACCGGCTCGAGGCGCACTCCCTGCCCACGCTGGCCACGACGGTGACCGCAGCGGACCCGGTGGCGGCGACCTCATACGGCGGAGCGTTGGCCCAGGCCGCGGCCGGCGGGCACGGATACGCCGAGGCCGCGCAACTGGCTGCGACCACGGTGGGCTCCGCCCTGCAGCAGCAGGCCCTGCTCGTAGCCATCCGCACGCAACTGGGCTGGCTGCTCGCCGCGGCCTTAGTGCTGGCCGTCGTCTCGTGCTTCATCCCCTTCCACCGGACCGTCCGCGTGAAGGTAGTCCGTACGGGTTCGGACATGGTGTGAAGCGAAGCCGCCGCGGTCTCTATACGACAAACAATAGCCGGTTCGGCCCTGCGCCGCGCCCATATGGGCGGAGACGCAGGGCCGAACCGGCTATTACGACCACAAGGCGGGCTCAATCCTTGAGCGGATTCCAGCCCTGCGCCTTGAGTTCAAACTCCTGGCCGTCGCGGGTCACGAGGGCGCAGCCCTGTTCCGCTTTCGTGATGTGCCCGATGACTTTCACGTCGTCCAGGGCGAGCACGCGCTCGTGGTCGGCAAGGGGGACGGTGAACAGGAGTTCGTAGTCCTCGCCGCCGTTGAGCGCGCAGGTCGTTACGTTGAGGTTGAACTCCTCGGCGGCCACGGCCGTCTGGTAGTCCAGGGGGATGCGCTCCTCATAGATGCGGCAGCCCGTCCCCGAGTCGTGGCAGAGGTGGAGCATCTCGGAAGAGAGGCCGTCACTAATGTCAATCATCGAAGTCGGGCGGATGCCCGCCTCGCGCAAGGCCTGGACGACGTCGCGCCGGGCCTCGGGCTTCAGGAAACGCTCCAGGAGATACTCGCGACCGGAGAAGTCGGGCTGGGCCGCCTCCGCGCCTTCCGCCGGCCGGGTGACGAAGACCGCTTTCTCACGCTCAAGAAGCTGGAGTCCCATGTACGCGGCGCCGAGATTACCGCTGACGCAGACCAGGTCGTTTTCCTGCGCGCCGCTGCGGTAGGCGATGTCTTCGGGCGCCGCTTCGCCGATGCACGTGGCCGCGAGGGCCAGCCCCGTGAGCGAGGTTGTGGTGTCGCCGCCTACGAGGTCTACGCCGTGGCGCTCACAGGCGAGCCGGATGCCGGCATAAAGGGCGTCGGCGTCCTCGAGGGAGAAACGCCGGCTCAGGGCGACGTCGACCAGGAGCTGGCGCGGCGTCCCGTTCATGGCGTACACGTCGGAGAAGTTTACCATCGCCGTCTTGTAGCCCAGATGCTTGAGCGGCGTATATACCAAGTCGAAATGGATGCCCTCCATCAGCATGTCGCTCGTTACGAGGACCTGCTTGTCGGGGTAAGCGAGGACGGCGCAGTCGTCGCCCACGCCCTTGCGCGTCGAGGCCCCGGGCGCGGGGAGGTCATGCGTGAGCCGGTCGATGAGGCCGAACTCGCCGAGTGTCGATATTTCTGTTCGCTGCATGTATTCCGGTTTATCGTCCCATGTCAGAAATAGAAACCAACCCCGATGCTGGCGCCCACCGAACTGTTGTTGCTGAAATCGTGCAAGCTCATCTTGTAATAAAGTGCGGGCTCGATGGTCAGGAACTTATTCACGAAGAAGGCGTAACCAACGCGGAGGGGAATCATCACGTCGTTGTTGCTCTTCGTAAAGTGATTGTACTCAGCGCCTGCCCCGAGATAGACGCCGCACTGGTCGAAGTAGTAACGCACCCCGGCGCCGACGCTCACGTCGTCCATGTTGCGCGTGTGCTCATAGCCCACGTTGCCGTGAAGCATAAGGCAGTCGGCAATGAAATAACCGGCGTCGGCGTTAAGGCCTAAGCGGAACTTTTCACTGGAACTGTAAGAGAAGCCGAGGCCAGTTGCCGACAGCCCTCCGTACTTGGTTCCTTTCTCAAACTGGGCATGTGCCGTCAGCGCCACTACGAGGAGCAGCAACAGAGTGGTGATTTTTTTCATGTCTTTTTGTCTTTGAATCTTATCGGATAAGGTTTGAATTTCAAATATAAGGATATATTTCCAATTCGAGTATCACGGTAGCCACTGTTTAACTTTTCTTCAGATACGGCACAGGCCTCGGCGCGCCCAGGTCGGTCCGGGTGGCGCGGCGGCCGGTCTCTCCGCGACGCGGGCCGGTCCCGCTCCCGGCGTGCCGACGACCCCGGGAGGCGGGGCAAGAAAAAGGCCGCCGGAGCGTTAGTCCGGCGGCCAATGCCCTAAACGTTCAAGGCCGTGAGGCTTTATTTCAATCCGAGCTTCTTAGCGATGTCGGAAGGAATAGCGTCCTTGTGAATCAGGATATTCATCGTCTTGTAAGCCACATAAGGCTTGGAGACATACCACATACCTTTGTACGGGCCGATATTACCCCAGGAGTTCTTCATCATGAAGTACTCCTTACCGTTCTGGTCCTTGGCCAGACCGTAAATCACCATGCCGTGGTCGTCCGTAGTCTGCCACGAGTCGTAACCGGCCTGACGCATCTCCTGCGTAATGGTCAGCTCGCCCTGATTGTCGGCGGCCTTCACGGAGTTACGTTCGTTCGTACCAATCCAGCGGACGGCGTCGGAGCCCTGCGTGCCGGCCTTGGCACCCGTAGCGGGAACGGTGGCGATACCCTTGCCGGTGAAGCCGCGCTCGCTCACGTCGGCACCCCAAGCGAAGGTGTAGCCCTCGCGAATGGCGTTGTCCATCACCTCCATAAACTCGTCGAGCGGCAGGTTATAGCTCTCGGCCCAGCGCCAGTTGTCCTGGATCTCAAGAATAAACTTGGTGTAGAAGGGATGGTGCGTATAGCTCGTGAGCGACACGTAGTCGTCCGGATTCAAGCCGAGGCTCTCAGCGAAACTCTTCGGCGTGTAGCTCTTCCCTTTGTAGGTGAACGTCTCAGGCAGCTTGCCGAAATAGTGCTCGTAGATGCTGCTCAGGTCCTGACGCCAGGCGGGCGCAATCTTAGAGAGCTTGCCCTTGGCGATAGCGCCCACGTAGGCCGAGGCAACGGCGTCGAGCTGGTTGAAGTTGAAGAGCGAGTCGCCGTAGAGGGAGCCGGGAGCCGGCATGGCTTCCTGGGGCACGATGCCGTAGTTCTTCAGGCAGTAGATGGCGTCATAGAACGAGCCGCCCTGCGAGAAGCTGGCGTCGCCGTGGGTGCGGATGGACTTGTCGGCGCGGTCCATGTACGTCTTGTAGACCAGGTAGGACTCGCACAGGTCGTATTCGCCCTTATTCATACGGAGCAGCTCCGCCTCCAGGAATCCGAGCGAAGAGTAAGCCCAGCACGTGCCGCTCTGATTCTGGTCCTTGACAGAGGTAATAGGGTTCTCCTTCACGACAGTAAAGGCCAAAGTGTCGTCGGCGGCCTTGTTCGCCTGGGCCGCCATGCTTCCTGGCAGCAGGCAAGTCAGCGCTGCTGCGATGAGAAAGTGTTTCTTCATTTCTTAAGTTTTTGTTGATATTTGAATTAAACGGATGATGCAGAGATGCCGGCGCAGTGGCGTCCGGGCTTATTCCGCCTTCGCGGGTTCCTCCTCCCGGCAGCGGCGCAGGTATTCCTCCACGTCGTCGGCCTTATAGGGGATGCGCTCCTCGCCGAGGAAGCGGCAGCCGTCGGCGGTCACGAGCACGTCGTCCTCGATGCGGATGCCGCCGAAGTCTTTGTATTTCTCTATCTCGTCGAAGTTGAGGAACTCGGCGTGAGTCCCTTCGCGGCGCCACAGGTCGATGAGGTCCGGGATAAAGTAGATGCCCGGCTCGTCCGTTACGACGAAGCCCTCCTCCAGGCGGCGGGCAAAGCGCAGGCTGGCCGTGCCGAACTGCGTAGAGGGCCGCGTCTCCTCGTCATAGCCCACGTACGTCTGGCCCAGGCCCTCCATGTCGTGCACGTCCATGCCCATCATGTGGCCCAGTCCGTGGGGCAGGAAGAGGGCATGCGCTCCGGCGCGCACGGCTTCCTCCGTGTCGCCGCGCATGAGTCCGAGCTCCTTCAGGCGGTCCGTCATGAGGCGGCATACGCCCATGTGCACGTCCCACCAGCGCACGCCGGGCCGTGCCTGGGTCAGCGCCAGGTCGTGGCAGTCCACGACGATGTCGTATATGGCCCGCTGGCGGCTGGTGAAGTGCCCGTCCACCGGCGTCGTGCGCGTGTGGTCCGAGCAGTAGTGCTCCAGCGTCTCGGCGCCGGCGTCGCAAAGCATGAGGCGACCCGCTTCGAGCGGACGGGGTGAGGGATAGCCGTGGAGTATTTCGCCGTGCATCGACACGATGCTCTGGAACGAGACGATGGAGCCCAGCTTCGCCGCGATGCCGTCCAGCACGCCGCCGATGTATTGCTCCGTCACGCCCGGGCGGCACAGGCGCATGGCGGCCGTGTGCATCTCGTAGCCGATGTGGCTCGCGCGCTCCAGTTCGGCGATTTCTTCCGCGCTCTTCTTTGAGCGGAGCTTCACCACGGCCTGGATGAGGGGCAGCGAAGCGGCCTCGCGCTGCTTCGACGGGTGGATGCCCAGCAGGTCCATGATCTGTATCTGCGTGTCGAAGCGGTAGGGCGGCAGGAAGTGGACCTTGCGGCCCTGGGCCACGGCTTCGGCGACGAGGGCCGACAGGCGCGCCATCGGCGCCGATTCCGCCACGCCGCACTCCTCGGCCATCTGTCCCACGGACGTAACCGAGCCGTACCAGACAATATCGTCAATGTCGATTTCGTCACCGATGAGCACTTCGCGGCCCGAGTCGGCGTCGATGACGCCTACCAGTCCGTCGCGGTGCTGACCGAAGAAATACAGGAAGCTACTGTCCTGCCGAAATTTGTAAGCATTTGCCGGATAGTTCATCGGGCTGTCGTTGTTTCCGAACAGAACGATGAGGCCGTTCCCTACGAGACGGCGCAAAGCCTCCCGGCGACCTACGTATGTTTCCCTTGAAAATAGCATAAATCGTACGGTTTTTAAGAGCAATGCGTTGACACATTGCTCGTTTTATTAAGCGCAAAGTTACGGAGAATCTTTTGGAAAAACCTTATCTTTGCAATGTTTTTTCTACGAAAATCATCATGACCATAGATTCTGGGACAGGACTTGTACTCGAAGGCGGCGGAATGAGGGGCGTATTTACCTGCGGCGTGCTCGACTATCTGCTCGACCGCGGCGTGCGTTTCCCTTACGGCGTGGGCGTTTCGGCCGGCGCCTGCAACGGGCTCTCGTTCGTCAGCGGCCAGCGCGGGCGCGCCAAGCTGACGAACGTGGAGCTCTTGGAGCGTTTCCATTACATCGGGCTCCGTTACGTGTGGTCGCAGCACAGTCTGCTCGACCAGCGCACTATTTTCGACACCATCCCCAACCGGGTGCTGCCCTTCGACTACGAGGCCTGTTTCGCCAATCCTATGGTCTTCGAGATGGTCACAACGAGTTGCCGCACGGGGCGTGCCTGCTATCTCAGCGAGCGTAGCGACCGTCAGCGCCTGGTCGACCTGGCGCGCGCCTCGAGCAGTCTGCCTTACCTCTGCCCCATTGCCTACATCGACGGCGATCCGATGCTCGACGGCGGCATCGTGGACTCCATCCCCATCGAGCGGGCCCAGGCGCAGGGCTACGCTTTCAATGTCGTCGTCCTGACGCGGCCGCGCGGCTACCGCTCTCACGAGCGCGACTTCAAGGTGCCCCGCTTCGTCTACAGCCACTATCCGCGCCTGCGCGTCGTGTTGAGCCACCGCCACGCCTGCTACAACCGGCAGCTGGAACTGGCCGAGCGCCTGGAGGACGAGGGGCGCATCCTCGTCATCCGCCCCCAGGCGGCCGTCGACGTAGACCGGTTGGAATGTAACGTCGCGAAGCTCAACGCGCTCTACGAGCAGGGCTACGCCGAGGCGGCCCGCGTGTTGGGCTGAGCCGCGCGGCGGGCCGTCCGCCTTTTTCCCAAAACCGTTCCCCATGCCTGTTTCCCCTTCCGTCCCTGCCGGCGCGGCCGCCGCTACCGGCGCCACGCTCCACGTCTTCAACGCTTCGCACGACGAAGCGCTGGCTTCCGGCTCTCCTTATTATTATCCCACCCGCACGGCCCGCCAGTTCGAGGCCGACCTGGCCGCGCTGCCCGTCTGGTGGGCCGCGCCGGGCGACGCCGTACTCGTGCCGCCCGGCACGGTCTGTCCCGCGGCGGCGCAACGGGGCGTGCGCCTCGTCACGGCCGCGCAGCTCGGCGCCGGCGCCTGGGACGGCGTGGAGCGTCTGGCCCCGTGGGGCTGGGACGAGCTGCTCGTCCACCGGCTCCGCCGCCTGACCCACCACATACTGATCCTCCACGTCGGCGGTCATATAGGTGATCTCGTCGGTGACATGGCCGGAGGGCCGGTCCACCCGGCGGAAGGGGGCCTCGATGAAGCCGTACTCATTGACCCGGGCATAGGTGGCCAGATAGGAGATCAGGCCGATGTTGGGACCTTCGGGGGTCTCAATGGGGCACATACGGCCGTAGTGGCTGTAGTGAACGTCACGGACGTCGAAGGAGGCGCGGTCACGGCTC
>USPK01000041.1 GCA_900556465.1 uncultured Prevotella sp.
AGCCCCGTAAAAACTGGGCCTATTCCCGTAGCGACGGGCCTTAGCCCCGTGGCGGCGCCGACGGCGGGTCGGCGGACGCCCCGCCGCCCCCGGCAGCCCGGCCCCGACCCGGTGGCCGGGAAGGCAGGGTTAAAAAATGGAAAAGCCGGCGCCGCGCGTTGCGGCCTATGGCGGACTTTTGTAAATTTGCTTGCCGTCACTGCGGCGAAAACCACACTTAAAACCTTCTTAATGTTACCACCTATGAAAAAATGGCTCCTTTCTCTGCTCCTGGTAGCGCCGGGCCTTGCCTTTGCCGACGACTACCTGATCTCTACGCCCGGCACGTCGATGCTGCTTGAGGGCGAGCGCGGACAGTCTTTGCGTTTCTGCTACTACGGCGACCGCCTGGCGGCCGACGAGGTGGCGCAGGTCAAGGCTTCGGGCGTACGCTTCTATGCCGAGGCCTATCCGGCCTTCGGCAACGCTTACAACCCCGAGCCCGCCTTGTCCGTCGTCCTGCCGGATGGGCAGCTGGCTGTCCGCCTGGTGCTCGACAGCGTGTCGCACAGTGCGGACGCCGAGAGCGAACGCTTCGTCTTTACGCTCCGCGACACGAGGTATCCGCTCTCTGTCCGGCTGAACTACAAGGCTTATCGGAATCTCGACGTCATCGAGATGTGGACCGAAGTCTCCCACGACCTGAAGCGTCCCGTCGTATTGCAGCAGTGCGCCTCGGGCTATCTGTCGCTGCGCAGCACGGAGGCGTGGATTTCCCACCTCTACGGCGCCTGGGGCGCTGAGAGCCAGTTGGTAGAGGAACCGCTCACGCCGGGCATGAAAGTCATCAAGAACCGCGACGGCATGCGCAACACCCACGCCAGTCACCCCGAGGTGATGCTCTCCCTGGACGGCAAGCCGCAGGAGCGTAGCGGCCGCGTGGTGGGGGCTGCACTTTGCTGGGGCGGCAACTATGCCCTGCGCGTCGACCGGGGGATGGGCAACACCTACGACTTCTTCGCGGGCATCGACCCCGTTGGCTCGGACTACTACCTGGAGCGCGGCGAGGTGTTCCGTACGCCCGAACTGGCCGTTACGTACAGCTCCGAGGGCGTGGGACAGGCCAGCCGGAACTTCCACCGCTGGGCCCGCGCGACGCACCTGGCCCACGGCGACCGCCTCCGCGACGTCCTGCTCAACAGCTGGGAGGGCGTTTACCTGGCCGTAGACGAGGCCAAAATGAAAGGCATGATACAGGACATAGCCGACATGGGCGGCGAACTCTTCGTCATGGACGACGGATGGTTCGGCGGGAAGTACAAGCGCAATCAGGCCAACGCCGCCCTGGGCGACTGGGTGGTGGACACGGTGAAACTGCCCGGCGGCCTCGAGGCCTTGACCGCCGAGGCCCAGCGTAAGGGCGTGAAGTTCGGCATCTGGATTGAGCCCGAGATGGTCAACACGCAGAGCGAACTCTTCGAGGCGCACCCCGACTGGATTGTATGCCCCGAAGGCCAAAAGCCGGACTACGGCCGCGGCGGGACGCAGTTGCTGCTCGACCTCTCTAACCCCGAAGTGCAGGACTTTGTCTTCGGCGTTGTCGACCGCCTGAAAACGGCCTGCCCGGACTTGGCTTATATCAAGTGGGACGCCAACATGTCGCTCGTCAACTACGGGTCGTCCTATCTGCCCGCCAACCGCCAGTCGCACCTCTACATCGCCTATCAGGAGGGCCTGTTGTCCGTGCTCCGCCGCATCCGCGCGAAGTATCCCGACCTGGTCCTGCAGGCCTGCGCCAGCGGCGGCGGTCGGGCCAACTACGGCCTGTTGCCCTATTTCGACGAGTTCTGGGTCAGCGACAATACGGACGCGTTGCAGCGCGTCTATCTCCAGTGGGGCGCCTCCTATTTCTTCCCCTCTATGGCCATGGCCTCGCACGTCAGCTCCTCGCCCAATCACGGGACGGGC
Source organism: uncultured Prevotella sp. (assembly GCA_900556465.1). Classification (GTDB taxonomy): domain Bacteria; phylum Bacteroidota; class Bacteroidia; order Bacteroidales; family Bacteroidaceae; genus Alloprevotella. The sequence continues at coordinate 1,948 of USPK01000041.1, forward strand.
AGGCGCCTGCCCTTGAAGTTCCGTTTCGACGTGGCCATGAGTGCTCGCCTTGGCATGGAGATGCAGCCCCGCGACATGTCCGAAGCGGAGCGTGACTACTCCCGCAGGGCCATTGCGGACTACAAGAAGATTCGTCCCGTCGTGCAACAGGGCGACCTCTACCGCCTCATTTCGCCCTACGACCGGAAAGGCGTCTCGGCGCTCATGTACGTGGCGCCCGACGGCGGCGAAGCGGTCTTCTTCGCCTACAAACTGGAGCACTTCACCGGCCAGTCGTGGCCCGACTTCCGCATGGACGGCCTGGACCCCGCGGCCCGTTACCGCGTGACGGAACTCAACGTGGCCGACGGCGCGAAGCCTGTCGGCGTCAGCGGAAAGACTTTCAGCGGTCGTTTCCTCATGGAGACCGGGCTGGCGCTGCCGCTTCCGGGCGAGTATGCCAGTCGCGTGCTTCGGCTGGAGCGTGTCGACTGAGCGACGCGGCCGGACGACGTAACCGAAAAGCCGGGGGCAGCGGACCGAGGAAACGGGCCGCTGTCCCCGGCCTGCGTTGCGGGACGGGCGGGGCGCGGGATGCCGTCGCGCCGGAGCAGGGGCCGCCCCGGCGCGATGCGGAAAGGGCGGCGGGACCATACGGGAGTGGATAAAAAATATTAACTTTGCACCGACTCCCCCTCTACTAAACTTTTAAGGACATGGATTTATCTAACTTGTGGGAACGGTTCGACCTTCAGCAAATAGCCAGCGCGTTCCTCGTACTCTTCGCCATCATCGACGTATTGGGCTCCACGCCCTTGTTCATAGACCTGAAAAAACGCGGCCGGCCCATCAACGCCGCCCACGCCACGCTCATCTCGACGGTCCTGTTGGTGGGTTTCTTCTTCGCGGGCGACATGCTGCTGCGCCTGTTCAGCATCGACATCGAATCGTTCGCCGTGGCCGGTTCGCTCATCATCTTCGCCCTGGCCCTCGAGATGCTCCTCGACGTGGAGATTTTCAAGAACACGGGACCTATCAAGGAGGCCACGCTCATTCCCGTGGTGTTTCCCCTCATAGCCGGCGCGGGCTCGTTCACTACGCTCATATCGCTTCGCGCCGAGTATGATACGGTCAACATCTTGGCCGGTCTGTTCCTGAATATGGTGTTTGTCTACTGCGTGCTTCGGGCGACGGAGCGCGTGGAGCGGCTCATCAGCAAGAGTACGATTTATCTGTTGCGCAAGTTTTTCGGCATCATCTTGCTGGCCATCTCGGTCCGCCTCTTTACGACCAATCTGGCCGCCATCATTGAGCGGCTGCAGTTGGGCTGACCGCGCGGCCACGTTCCGACACACCGGGGCCCCGGACCGACGGATGCTTGTTCCGTTGTCCGGGGCCCCGGTGCGTGGCGGGCGGCCTATTGCGCCGCCGCGCGGAGCAGTGTGCGCGCCGTCTCGATGATGGTGTCGACGCTGCGGGCGTAGTCCGCCGCGGATATGTCCACTTTCACGTCCGGGTCTATGCCCATCTCGGAGAGCTCCATGTGGCGGTCGTAGACGGGGCAGGCGGAGAAGCGCAACAGCCAGCCGCCCGGCAGCTCGGTGGAGAGGGGCATGCCCGCCCCGCCGCCGGTGCGGTCGCCTACGACGGTGACGCCCGGCAAGCCTTTCAGGTACATCACGAAGGCATTGGCGGCGCTGTAAGTGCGGCGGTTGGTGAGCAGGGCTACGGGCTTTTGCCAGCGCAGGCCGCGGAACGGCTCGAGGCTGACGGCCTGCGGCGTGGAGAAGTCGTCGTGGCCCGGCCCCGTCTTGTGCGCCATGTAGCCCACTACGGTCGTTTCGTTGATGAAGAGTGAGGCCAGGTGCTGGGCGGCGGTGAGCATGCCGCCGCCGTTGCTGCGGAGGTCGAGGATGAGGCCGTCGCAGCCCATGAGGGCGCGCACCAGCTCCTGCAGGTTGCCGTCGCCGAAGTCGGACGAGAACGAGGCGCAGCGCACGTAGCCGATGTTGTCGTCCAACACGCGGTATTGCAGGCTGGAGGCTTGGGCGTAGTCTTCCGTGCGGCCCAGGTACTTCCGCTCCAGGGAGTCGGAATAGTTCATCGGATAGTCGTCGAACCAGGCGCCGTAGCGTGCCACGTCGTGGGCGGCGTAGAGATTGACGTGCCCGTCGCGTAGCTCGTAGGTCATTTTCGCGAGCACCTCGAACAGTTGCGCCTCCGTCATCGTCTCGCTGATGGCCGGGGCGTAGCGTTCGCGTACCTCGTTCCACTCCAGTCCGTATTCCTCAGCCTTATAGGAGAAAAAACAGTAGTGCTCGTCGAGGGTGCGCCACAAGGCGTCGAAGTTGCCCTGCCGGGTGTCGGCGGGGACGTCCTCCGTGATGCACGAGGCCAGCAGTAGCAGCGGGGCCAGCAGCACCAGGGCGGCGGGACGCGGCAGACGGAACGGAGCAAAACGGAAACTGAGGGACATGGCGTGAAGTAAGGGAGAAAAATGCAGGACAGTTCAGGGACAAAGGCGGAGACGCCGCACGTAGCCTAAGACAAACTGATGGCTCCAGGCGTGACGCTTCAGATGATTGAGCTCAGACTGCCGGATGTCCATCCAGTAGCCCACGGAGAGCGTGGACCGTCCCAAGGGGAGGGAGAACGTGGCGAGCAGCTGCGCGGAGGGAGCGTTGAACGGGTGCGTCCAGCGCACGTTGTGGTCGTAGTGTCCCAGGGAGAAGATTTCGTAGTACGACTGCCCGTAGTTCGGGGTAAACTGCGCGCCGGTCAGGGGGACGTCCAGCTGGGCCCGTGCCGAGAGCCGGCGCCGCCGCACGCGGAAATCGTAGGAAGCAATGGCCGAGAGCGCCACACTGGTGCCCAGCCGTCCCTGCGCCGGGTTGTTGCCGTTGCGCAGGTTGTAGGTGAAGCCCGTAGAGAGCTCGGCCAGCCCGCCCAAGGCCAGGCGCAGCCCCGGCGCGGGCCGCCAGTTGTAGTGCCAGCCAAAGGCGCCCGCGAACTGCCCCTCCCATTCCTTCCCGTCGTCGGTGGGCGAATGGAGATAGGCCGCGTAGCCCCCGACCAGCCCCGTCACGGTGACGCGCCCTCGCCCCCAGCGCGCTAGGCGTTCGGAGCGGTGCAGCACGCCCAGTGACGGTCCCGTGTACTCTAAGGGCGAGAGGTACGTGTCGAGTACGTTGAGGTGGCCGGCACTGAAGAGGACCTGATGTTCCGTAGGCGCCGACATCCGCCCACCGTCGGGCCGGTTCTGCGCCCATGCCGTGAAGGCCGTGCAGCCAGTGAGCAGGAGAAGCAGCAGTCGCCGCATGGTCTCAAGCCTTATTGTCGCCCTTGCGGCGTTTCAGAAAGTGTTTCACCATAAAGTAAACGAGGACAATCGCTACGACGGCCAGAATGCAGTAACCAATCTCGTGGCTGTACTTCGAGGCCCAGTCCACGACTTCCTGCTTCGTCTGGATTTCGGGGAAAGAGATGCGCACCACGTAGCCCAGCACCGCCAGCACGATGTTCCACAGGCCGGCGCCGAGCGTAGTGTAAAGCAGGAAGGTGTGCAGCTTCATACGCGCCAGGCCTGCTGGAATAGAGATGAGCTGACGCACAGCCGGCACCAGACGGCCGAAGAAGGTCGACGCGATGCCGTGGCGGCGGAAGTACTCCTCGGCGTGGGCCACCTTCTCGCCGTTCAGCAGACACATGTGCCCGATTCGGCTGTTCGCGAAGCTATATACGACGGGCCGGCCTAACCATTTGGCCAGGTAGTAGTTGACCAGCGCGCCGATGTCGGCACCCAGCGTCGCGACGATGACGACCATGACGATGTTCATCTCACTGTCGGGACCTGTGGCCAGCCACGCTGCCGGCGGGACAATAACCTCCGAGGGGAAGGGTATGAACGAGCTCTCGATGGCCATGCCCAGCAGGACGGTCCAGTAATTCAGATTGTCCAGGAAAAATTCAATCATAAAACGTAAGTTAGGAATTTCGGCTGCAAAGATAGGAAAATGCTATAAATAAACTCCCCCTTCTTTTCCAGATAGTTGCACGACGGGTTTCAAAATCAGTCCGATGCCCGCTGATACCGCCCCGCATTCCTGGCTGGGTCCGGCCGTTCTGAAGGCATATTTTCAGCCCGCTTCCAATACGGGAATAAAATACGCGCATTTTCCGCCAGTCACTAACCTTTCTTATCGGGAAAAATGTTATTTTTGCAGGCATAGTTTCTTTACGCAAACAAGCTATGCCTGCTATTACAGTACGAAATATCGGTCCATTGGTGGACACGGGGCGTGTCGAGATTGCGCCCGCGACACTGATCATCGGGCCTCAGAGTTCTGGCAAGAGCACGCTGATGAAGCTCTTGTGCTTTTGCAACTGGGTAGAGAAGCACACCATGCTTGATGGTGACACGTTTCTTTATGACTACACGCACTATGACCGTTTCCGGCGGACGTTGAAGAAATTCCATCGCCTCGCGGACGTGTTCTTTTCCCAGAACTCTTATCTTCATTACGAAGGCACTGCTGTCACGATTGAATTGACGGGGGTGCGGGGCAACGCCCGTATTACCCGTCGCCCCGACTTCGAGGAACGGCGCCACAACGAGAAGCTCTGCTTCCTTCCTGCCGAGCGGAGCCTCCTTTCGGCCTTGCAGAATACGGAGCGCATGTATCGCTCTGCGGACGTCGATTTGTTGTTTAATTATATTCTTGAATGGAGTGAAGCGCGCACCTTGTTTACTTTGGACGCCCCGCTTCGTTTTGTGTTTGATGATAATCTCCGCTATTATTATGACCGTCAGCGCGACCGCGATATGCTTTTTCTGGCCCGTCAGAGTAAACCGCTGCCCACGTTTTATGCTTCGAGCGGCGTGCAGTCCGCACTTCCTGTCTCGGGCATGGCGGACTATGTGGCCCAGGCCGTGGGAAAGGTGGGCAGCTATACGCCCCGCGACTTGCAGACCTATGCCAGCAACTCCCGCAACCGCAGGGGGCGGCGCACGAATAATGTGTTTGGAAGCGCGCCCGATGCCGAGGCTTTGAAAAGTGCCGTCGAGGAGTTGTTCCGTTACCAGGCGTTTCGTCTTTATGTAGAAGAGCCGGAGCTGAACCTGTTCCCGCTTTCACAATACAAGCTGTTGTTGCAACTGATTAGTCTTTTGAAACGAACAAACACGGCGGACGCTCAGATGACCAGTACGCTGGTAATGACAACTCATAGTCCCTATATGCTGACGGCTTTTAATGTTCTGATTTTGGCTGCTCAGGCTGCCCAGCGGAATAGGGCGGCCACGGAGCGCATCATTCCCGCTGACTGCTTGTTGTCGCCAGCTGACTTTATGGCTTATGGCATTACGGATGCGGGGAATCTGGAGAGCCTGATAGATAAGGAGACGAACTTGGTCCAGGGAGAGAAGCTGGACAGCATATCGGACTATGTGGACGAATTGACTTACAAGTTAAACGGACTGCTTTATGGGAGCGATACGAACGAAGCTGACTGCGTCGGGCTTTAATCCGGAACAACCTTTTCAGAGTCGGACCAATCTCTCGGTTGCGGAAAAGGGTAAGAAGTACAGTGTGAAATTCGAGCCGCCCGCCGACTGTGGAGTTTATGCTATTGATGGTGATGTTATAAAGCAGGGCTGTCGTTGCGACAAACTGGTGGTGACGGAGCCCCGTCTGGGAAAGGACGGAGGAATAGAGATTTTTGTCGAACTGAAAGGAAAGAACGTGTCGCACGCAATAGAGCAACTGGAGACGACGCTTCAGCATCCGCTTTTTCGCAATAAACCTGCCGGAATCTGCCGGGCAGCCCGTATCGTGGCCCAGCATTATCCGCACAATACGGGCAATTCTGTTCTGGAACGAGCCAAGCAGCGCTTCCTGAAATCTTATCAGTGCGATCTGCGCACCTGTCATTCCGGAGTGGCCGAGACTTTGTGAAGGCCTGCCCGTTATCCCTCTACGCGCCTCGCCCCGCACGCTATATTTATGGTGTGCGGGGCGAGGCGCGTAGAGGAAGTGAGGAAATGCGGAGCGCCGTTTCAGAATTTGCGGAACGTGAGGCGGCGGTCGGCCGAGCGGAGCACCATCTGCTGGCCGTCGAGGCGTTCAATCTGGAACGTGTCGGCGCAGCCCGTGATGCCGAGGCGTTCAAACGCCGTCGTTGACGGGTCCGTGACGAGGCTGTCCCGGGCGCGGTAGTGGATATAGAGTTCCGTGACGGCCAGGCGGTCGCCCGTGTAGCGGAAGCGGCCTACCGTCTCGTCGGTATGCCCGTTGAGCGAGCCCGTGAGGGTTCGGATGGAAAGCAGTTTCAGTTGGAAACACCAGTAAATGCGGTTGTCCTTCTGCGCTTCGCGGAGCGAGAAGTCCGCGTCGTCCGGCGACTGGCGCGTAGCGATTTCCATGAGTTGCCATTGCCCGTCGAGCGGTCCGTTTTCCGGCAGTTTGTCGCAGGCGCCCAGGGTAAGCAGGGCTATGAGGAGAAACAGAAAAATGCGGTTCATTCAGATTGGGAAATAGGAAGTTATCGAAGAAAGTCTGTTGCCCGCCGGGTCAGCGCAGGAGTAGCCCCTGGTGCGACAGGGTGAGCTGGAAGCCCGTGTTGTTGCCGATTTGCTGACCGCGGTCCAGAGCGAAGGCCGCCCCGATGCGCCAGCCTTTCAGGGCAGGCACGTGCGCGAAGTCGTAGCTCGCTTCTGCCAGGAAGCTGTCGTCGTAGCGCACGTCCTCGTAGGGATTATTGTAGGTGCCCCAGTTTTTCATGTGCGTGTAGAGCAGGCGGTAGTGGAGGCCGGGCAGCGGGTCGCCGCTCAGGCCGACGTGGTGCGCCACGAAGCGGTTGCCCGTGAAGCTGAGGCTGCGGTTGTCGTTGTACAGGGGCGACGTGAACAGCGGGTTACCGATGGCCTGTCCCCAATGTTCCCAGCCCGTGTAGAGCCCGTGGTTGTAGTAATTGTCCGCGGCACTGATTTGGTCGGGAATGGCCTCGGTGTGGTCGTGATAGATGGCGCCGGACTGATACGTTGTGTGCAGATATTCGTAGACCAGCGTCGTGACCACGGGGTTACGCGGCAGCGTGGCTTCCAAGCCGATGAGCCCGTCCTTCCAGCCATATTGGCAAAACATCATGCTGTGGTCTTCAAAGTAGTGGTCATAGTAGGCCCTCAGCGACCAGTCCCGTCCCTGCCAGGTCAGGCTGAAGAGCCAGCTGCCTACGCTGTTGCCCGTCGCATTGGCATAAGCGCCTTCCAGGGGGTCACTCCCTCCGCCCGTGAAGGCATGCCAGAAGTCCTTCAACTTGTGCGGCATGGCGAGGTCTTTGCCTCTGCTGTAGTTGCGTATAGTTCCGCCGAACATGCACGCCATTTCGAGCCCGCCCTCGAAGACCAGGGGGAAGCGGGACGGATTGCCCAGGCGCAGGTAGCCGGCTTTGCTGTGGTAGAGTACGTGGACGGCATATTTCCCGTTGGGCCCCACGTAGTTCCCCTCCCAGCGGTCGTCCGTGGGCATGCCGTAGCCGATGTGTCCCTTGATGGCTACGAGGTTGGAGCGTCCGGTCAGCGAGACGTAGTGTGGAATTTCGATGCGCACCTCGGGGATGGGCCGCGCATTGATGCCGAACGTCTGGCTGCCGCTGCTCAGTTCCTGGTTCTTTAGGGCCATGGGGCGCTCCTTGCTGCCTACGGAGAGCCGGAGCCAGCGCCAGTCGAAGTCGGCATAAAGCTGCTGCACGACGAAGCTGGAGGTGAAGTCGTAGGCCGTAGCCAAGTCAACGCCGTAGCCTATGCGCCAATGGTAGGCGCTGTCGGCGTCGGCCTGGCGGAACAGGCCCGCGCGCAGGTAGCCGTTGTCGTCCTTCACGCTCGACAGGCCGTAGCGGTTCGCGTTGAGCCAGAGCGGGGAGTGTCCGTCCGAAGCGGTCACCTGGGCTTCGGCGCGGTAGGTCAGACCGTGGCCCGCCCGTTGCAGGGCCGTTTGGGCGGCCGTCCGCGCGGGGTACAGGGCTGCGAGGCTCAGGAGGACGGCGGACAGACCGAGGGGCAAGTGTGACATGAGTAAGTTTTAGGAATTTTATGATTATTCGCCTGCAAATTTACATATTATTCCTTACATAGCCGGCATTTTGCCGCGATTCCTGTTTCCGTCTTTGCCTTGTCCCGCGTAGTTGTCGCATCTTAACGCCAAGTGCCGCTTCGCGCCCGGCCGATTGCCGGCGCCACGGGGCTAAGGGGAGTTTTTACGGGGATAGGCCCAGTTTTTACGGGGCTAAGGCCCGTGTTTTCCGCAACTGGCCTGCGGGGCGCGCGGACTGCCGGACGGCGTGGCCGGTTAATTTTTTGTGAACCTATCATAGGCCACATGGGAGAAAAGTCGTAACTTTGTCGCCACGAAATGCGCTTGTGGCGAAATTGGTAGACGCGCCAGACTTAGGATCTGGTGGTTTCGGCCGTGTAGGTTCGAGTCCTATCAGGCGCACCCTTGGGGCCGTGGCTCTTCTCCTTACCGGAGGGGAGCCGCGGCCTTTTTCCGTCGGTGGGGGACCGTTCCGTGTGGTCCGACAGTCGGGTGCGGTTGCTGCGGCCGGTGGCGGAACAGCCCGGCGGTCCGGGCGGGAAAACGCTGCGCCATGTCGGCCCGTTCCGGCAAATTTTCCTATCTTTGTTTCACGTAGATAGGATGCGGCTCGGACAAGTCATGGAAAAGCGGGGCTTTTCCTTGCCTTGCCTCTCGCCTTTCACTATCTTTGTTGCACGAAGGCCGGGCGCGGCGCGGACTGCGCGGCGAGGGGCGGACGCTCCGTTCCCTTCTCACGTCGCCGTCGCTGCTTCTGCCCGGAATATTGGTCATCACATTAAATTCTATTTTTATGGAAACAAAAGAAATCCCCTTTGCCGGATTCCGTATGAACGGTTTCATCATGCTGTTCTTCCACGTCGTTGTGCTTACGGCCGCCGTCGCGTTCTGCTTCCTGCAACCCTCCCTCGTAGCGCAGGTCGCCGGCAGCATGCTCGCACTGCTGTGGCTCATACTGCTGGCCGGTTACATGCAACTGGAGCCCAACGAGGCCCGTGTCATGGTCTTCTTCGGCGCTTATAAGGGTACGCTCCGCGATACGGGCTTTTTCTGGGTGAACCCTTTCTATAACAAGAAGAAACTGTCCCTGCGGGCGCGCAACCTGGACGTGGAGCCCATCAAGGTAAACGACAAGGCGGGCAACCCTATCCTGATAGGTCTCGTGCTGGTGTGGAAGCTGAACGACTCGTATAAGGCCATGTTCGAGATAGACGCCGAGACGATGGCCTCGGCACCTGCGCCCTCCGGGAAGGGAGCTGCGGCCCCGTCGGCCAATACCGTGGCCAATCGCATGAATGCTTTTGAAAACTTTGTCCGGATTCAGAGCGACGCGGCCTTGCGCCAGGTGGCCGGACAATATGCTTACGACGACAACGAAGGCACTACGGAAAAGCTGACCCTGCGCTCGGGCGGAGAGGAAATCAACGAGCAGCTGGAGCGGGAGTTGAACGCGCGGCTGGTCATGGCCGGCCTGGAAGTGGTCGAGGCCCGCATCAACTACCTGGCCTATGCGCCCGAGATAGCTGCCGTCATGTTGCGCCGGCAACAGGCTTCGGCCATCATCGGAGCGCGCGAGAAGATTGTGGAAGGGGCCGTCTCGATGGTCCGCATGGCCCTCGACCAGCTGGAACGGGAGCACGTCGTGCAGCTCACGGAGGAGGCGAAAGCCACCATGGTGGGCAATCTGCTCGTCGTACTCTGCGCCGACGAGGCTGCCCAGCCGGTGGTCAGTGCCGGTAGCCCCAGCCGCTGAGGCCGCCGGCTGCCGCGCGGCCGGAGGGTCGCCGCGGCGCGGACATAAAAAATCATCGGGCGTGTCATAAGGTCGACTTATGGCACGCCCGATGGCGTATTTCGTCAGCAACTGTCCGCCGCTCCGGGCGCTGACCGCCGGGCGGCGGGCCGTGGCGGCGGTCAGCGGAGCAGTCCGCTCGCGTTGACAAACTGCTCGAAGCGGCCCAGGCCGTCCAGGAGCACGCTGCGCGGGCAAGCGATGTTCCAGCGCATGAAACCTTCGCCGCCCAGGCCGTACATGGCCCCTTGGTTGAGCCATAGCCGGGCTTCGCAGCGCAAGCGTTCCTCGAGCTGGCGCGAGTCGAGGCCCAGCGCCGCGCAGTCCTGCCAGACCAGGTAGGTGCCTTCGAGGCGCGTCAGGGGCAGGCGGGGCAGCCGCTCGGCCACGAAGTCGCGCATGGCGGCGTAGTTGCCGGCCAGGTATTCGTTCAGCTGGTCGAGCCACTCGCCGCCTTCGTTGTAGGCCGCAACGAGGGCGGTCACGCCGAGCAGGCCGATGTCGCACACCTCGTTGATGTTGATGGCGCGGTCCACGCGGCGGCGCACGGCCTCGTCGGGCACGACGATGTTGGCCACTTGCAGGCCGGCCAGGTTGAACGCCTTGGTCGGCGAGACGCAGGCAGCGGCGTGCTGCCAGTATTCGCCGCCCAGCGTGGCGTAGGGCGTGTAGCGGTAGCCCGGGAGGACGAGTTCGCAGTGTATTTCGTCGGCAATGACGAATACGCCGTGGCGCAGGCAGATGTCGCCCACGCGGCGCAGCTCCTCGGGCGTCCAGATGCGGCCTACGGGGTTGTGCGGGTTGCAGAGGATCATCGCCTTCACGCGCGGGTCGGCGGCCTGGCGCTCCAGGGCCTCGAAGTCCATGCGGTAGGTGTCGCCCTCACGGACCAACTCGTTCTGCACCACCTCACAGCCGTTGTTGCGGATGGAAGAGAAGAAGCAATGATAGACCGGCGACTGGACAAGCACGCGGTCGCCGGGCGCGGTCAGCGCCTTAACGAGGGCGGAAAGGGCGGGTACGACGCCCGTTGTGTAGATAACGCTCGACGCGTCGATGTGCCAGCCGTGGCGCGTCTCGAACCATCGGGTGATGGCCTCGTAGTAGGCCGGTGCCACGTAGGCGTAACCGAAGATGCCGTGCTCTACGCGGCGGCGCAACGCCTCGACGACGGGCGGCGCGGTGGGGAAGTCCATGTCGGCCACCCACATGGGCAGTTCGCCCTCGGCGGCTTCGTCCCACTTGCAGGAATACGTGTTGCGGCGCGAAACTACTTCATCGAAATTGTAAGTCATAGTGTAGGAAGTCTTTATAAGGTGTGGCGGGGCGGTGCCCCTTGCCGGCTGCCCCGTCCCGTATGCAAAGATAGTGAAAGGCGAGAGGCAAGACAAGCGAAAAGTTTACTTTTCGATGGCTTGTCCGAGCCGCTTCCTATCTTCGTAAAACAAAGTAGTGAAAGGCGAGAGGTGAACAAAGAAAAACTTGTTTTGCTTTTTCGCACGAACCGCCTCCTGTCTTGCGCAACGGGCGCAGCAATCAGCAGGCAAGGGCGAGCCCAAACGGCCGTTTGGCATTTTGCCGCACGCCCCTGAGGTTCTTGTTTTTCCCTTACTTCTCCAACCCCGAAGCCCTGCGGCCGACGGTCCGGTATCCAGTCGCGCGCCGGGCTGCGACCGGCCCGGCGGCAACCGTCGGATAATCTGCCACTACGACCCGACTGCTCCGGTCGGTGTGGACCGCGGGCGGAGACGCAGCCCGGCGGGCGGAAGGCAAGCGGCGACCGGACCGGCCGGCCCGCCCGCTTTGCACCTTTCCTCTTTTTTTGATAATTTCGACGGAGAAAGTCCTTTGCGTTCGTCCGAACGGACCTTATGGCCCCGGTACTGTCGGTCTGAATGGAAGGACAGGCGGGGGGACTGCGGCCGGTCGGGCGAGGCTTGGATAAGTAGTGTTAATTAAAACCAAAAGAAATGATGACAACAGTAAAAGTCAAGTTCAGGGCTTCCACAGTACCGGGAGCCATGGGGAGTCTGTATTTTCAAGTACGCTACCGCCGCGCGATGCGTCAGTTTCATAGCGGCTATTACGTGGATGCCGCCGACTGGGACGAGCGCGAGAGCCGCGTGCTCGTTCCCGCCTCCCCGTACCAGCGGATGCGGACGCTGACCATGCTCCATGACCATTTGCGTCAGGACCGCCAGCGCCTGTTGCGCATAGCCGACAAGTTCGACGAGCAGGGCGGCGGCCACACGGTCGACGACGTAGTGGCGCGTTTTCGCGAAGAGGTCCGCATGCAGCCGTTCCGTGAGTTCATGCTCCGGGTGATAAGTCAGCTGGAGGCGTTGGGACAGGTGCGGACCGCAGAGACTTATACCTCGGCGCTCCGCAGTTTCATGAACTACTGTGGCACTATGGAGATTCGCCTGGACGACTTTTCCGTAGACCTGATGTTGGACTATGAGGCTTATCTGAAGCGGCGCGGGCTGACGTTAAATACGGTGTCGTTCTACATGCGCATACTCCGGGCCACGTACAACCGGGCCGTGAACCGGCAACTGACGGTGCAGTGCAACCCCTTCCATACGGTCTATACCGGCGTGGAGCGCACGCAGAAGCGGGCCGTATCGCTCAAGGTCATCCGGCAATTGAAGGCGCTGAACCTTTCGGACCGGCCGTCGCTCGAATTTTCCCGCGACATGTTCATGTTTAGCTTCTACACCCGCGGCATGTCGTTCGTGGACATGACCTACCTGCGGCGCCAGAACCTGAAGGGCGGCGTGCTGGTCTACCGGCGCCGGAAAACGGGGCAATGCCTCTACGTGAAATGGGAACCGTGTATGCAGGAAATTGTGGAGAAGTATGCCCCGCTGTCCACGGACTACCTGTTGCCCATCATAAGGCGGAAAGACCGGGAGCGGCAGCAATACCGCAACGCGCAGCACATGGTCAACCTGCAGTTAAAGGCCATCTCCAAGATGATGGGGCTGCCCGTCGGGCTGACAATGTACGTGGCGCGCCACTCGTGGGCCAGCATCGCGCACAGTAAAAATGTACCCGTCTCCGTAATCAGCGAAGGCATGGGCCATAATTCGGAAAATACGACGAAAATTTATTTGGCTTCGCTCGACCATTCTGTGATAGACAAGGCCAATGAGTTGAGGGGACTTCTATAAATTAAATCCCTGATTATAAGTTGCATAAGCGGATAAAATG
>USPK01000042.1 GCA_900556465.1 uncultured Prevotella sp.
TGCTGCCTTATGCAAGAAATAAAAAATGGAATTGATAGAACCCACCTTAAAAGAAGCCTGCGGCATGCAAGGTTTCCGCCCTGCCGCCCTTTTGTTTGTAGAACGGTCCCGTACCTTACGTTTTACTGTATGAGAAATCAACCACCGCATCCTATGAAAAGAATACTGATCCTGCTGCTTGCTGCCGCCGGGGTGGCGGGCAGCATTCGTGCCCAGAGTTACAGTCAGCTCTGGCAACAGGCCGACGAGGCCGTGCGCCAGGACTTGCCCCAGACGGCCCTGGCCGCCGTGCGCCGGGTCGGCGACAAGGCGCTGGCCGAAAACGACGACGCCCAGCTGCTCCGTGCCGCCCTGGCCGCCCAACAGTTGCAGGCCGCCGTGTCGCCGGACAGCGGCCGCGTGGTCCTGGCGCGCATGGAAGCGGCCCTGGCCCGCGAGGAGCGTCCCGTGGTGCGCGCGCTGTGGCACGGCGCGCTGGGCTGCCTGCTCCAGTCCGTCTCCACCGCCCGCGACACGGCCGACCTCCGCCGTGCCCGGACCCATCTGCTGGCCTCGTTGGCCGACCTCCCTGCCCTGTCGGCCGCCCGCGCCGCCGACTTCGTCCCCCTCTTCCGCGAGGGCGGGGACAGCCGCTACTTCGGCAACGACGTGCTCCACGTGCTCTGGCGTTCGGCCGCCGACTCGCGGTGTCTGCCGGACAGCACCCGGGCGGCGCTGAGCGGGGCCGTGGCGCGCCACTATGCCGCCGCCGGCCGCCGCGAAGCCGCCCTGCTGGTCCGCCTGGACAGCGTGGCGGACCTCTCCCCGGTGCCCGGGCGCCTCGATGAGCAACCCGCCTGGCGGGCCCTGTCGCGCCTGGCCGGCGAATACCGCGACCTGCCGCTCAACGTAGAGACCTACGTCGCCCTGACGGAGCTCGGCGGCTACGGACAGGCCGAGGAGCAAGCCGACAGTTTGCGCCTCGCCGCCGCCCGCACCGGGCTCGAACTGTACGGCAGGGAGCCGCGTGCCGCCGTGTTGCACAACTTCGTGACCCGCATCGGGCTGCCCAGCCTCCAGGTTTCGGGCGCCGTGCCCCTCTGCTATCCCGGCCGCCCCGTACGCCTCGCCTTCGAGGGCCGCAACGTGCGCCGGGCCGAAGTGCGTTTCACGCGGCTCGACCTGTCGGCCCGGACGCTGGACCATGCTTCCACGTCCTGGACGCTCAAGGCGCTCCGCCGCCACCGCACGGGCCGCGTGCAGACCCTGGGGCGCGACCTGGCGCCCCTGCCCGCCTACCGCCGGCAACGGGACAGCATCGACTGGACCCCGTCCGCGCCCGGCGTCTACCTCTGCGAGCTGCTGGCGGACGGGACGGCGTTGGACCACTGCGTTGTCCACGTGACACGCCTCCAGCCCCTGCAGCTGGCGCAACCCGACGGGAAGCTGCGCCTCGTTGTGGTCGACGCCCGCAGCGGGCATCCCGTTCCGGGCGCCCGGGTCGTAGCGGTCGACGGCAATGGCCGTCAGCAGGCGGCCTATACCATCGACGCCACGGGGACGCTCTCGCTCACCCCTCCCTCCGGCCGTAGCGCCGGCTCCTGCTATGTCTCGGTTTCCGGCGACGAGGCGGCGCCCGCCTTCACCCTTTCGGCCGCCGGCGGGACGTCGCTCCGGAGCTGCACGGCCCGGGAGGAAAAGCCCGTGCAACGCCTGGAACTCTTCACCGACCGGGCCATCTATCGGCCGGGACAGACGGTCTGCCTCGGCGCCGTGGCCTACGAGCGGCAGGGCGACGATTTCCGCGTTGTCCCCGACTTCTCGGGCTGGGTGCGACTGCTCGACGTGAACAGCCGCGCCGTGGACTCCGTGCGGCTGACAGCCGACGCGTTCGGCGCGGCAGGCGCACGGCTCACGCTCCCCGAGGCCTGTCTGCCGGGCCGTTTCCTGCTGCGCTGCGAATGGAACGGCAGCAGCTACCAGACCAGTGTCCAGGTCGAGGAGTATAAGCGCCCGACGTTCACGGCCGAGGTGGAGCCCGTCCGCACTACTTACGCCCTCGGCGACACGGTGCCCGTGTGGGGCCGCGTGCGGACTTATACCGACCTGCCCGTAGCGGACGCGACGGTGCGCTGGGAGGTGACGCGCCGTGCCTGGCTGTGGAGCGCGGAGGCCCTGCCCGCCGCCAGCGGGACGGTGCGCACCGACGCTGACGGCCGCTTCTGCGTGCCCGTGGTGCTGGCCTGCCGGCCCGGAGAACAGTCGTCGTGGCGGCTGGCCCGCTTCTCCTACGTCCTGACGTTCGACGCGACGGCCGGGAACGGCGAGACGGCCAGCGGCAGCTACACCCTGAGCGCCGCCACCCGGGCCGCCTGGTTCGAGACGTCGTGGCCGCAGACCGTCTGCCGCGAACAGTTGCCCGCCGTCCAGGTGTGGCAACGCAACGCCCAGGGCCAGAACGTGGAGGCCGAGGGGCGCTATGAGCTGCGCCGCGACGGCCGGCTGCTGGCCGAGGGTGCGTTCCGCACGGGCCAGACCTTCGTGCCCGAGGCCCTGCGCGCCCTGCCGTCGGGCGAGTATCAGCTCATCCACCGCCTGTTGCCCGGCCCCGACGCCGTAGCCGCGCCCGACACGGCCCGCCTGCTCCTCTTCTCGGAACACGACACGCGGCCCGCCTCACCGGCCGTCTGCTGGACGGACGTACGCCCGAGCGCCGGCCGCGACTCGGCGCGCGTGCTCCTCGGCTCGTCGGCCGACAGCGTCCTGCTCTTCTACGACCTGTTCATGGCCGACCGCCTGCTGGAAAGCCGCCGCATCGCCTTCTCCGATTCGCTCTTGCGCTTCGACCTGGCCTGGCAGCCCGCCTACGGCGACTGCGCCCGCGCCGTCTTTGCCTTCGTGAAAGACGGACAGGTCTACCGCGCCGAAGCCACGGTGGAGCGGCCCGTTCCCGAGAAGCGCCTGGTGCTCTCGTGGAGCACGTTCCGCTCGCGCCTGGTGCCGGGGCAGCAGGAAGAGTGGCGCCTGCGCGTGACCTATCCCGACGGCCGCCCCGCTCGGGCCTCCGTCATGGCCCGCCTCTACGACGCGTCGCTCGATGCCCTGGCCGCCCGCCCGTGGGCTTTCTCCGGGCTGGGCATCTACCGCCGGCAGCCCGTGGCCTACTGGCAGGGCGACCGCTATACGTACTTCTCGCTCTCCGGCGCGGGGGCGGTCCGGATGCGCCGCGTCCCGTCGCTCGTCTTCACGGACTGGGCGGACGGGCTCTTCTCCTACGGTCCGCGGACCTACGGCGTCGTGTCCATAGCCGAGCGGGCCATGTCCGCCAGCCTGGACGAGGCGGCCGTGACCGACGGCCTGATGCAGCGCTCCCTGCGCCCGCAGCTGCTCGCCAAGTCGGCCGCGCCCGTCAATGCGGCGGCCGGGAGCGGCGGTGCCGTGAGCGCGCCGACGCCCCGTACGAACTTTGCCGAGACGGCCTATTTCCATCCCTCGCTCCATACGGACTCGACCGGCACGGTGGGCATCGCCTTCACGCTGCCCGAGAGCCTGACGTCGTGGAACTTCTCCGCGCTGGCCCACTCCGTAGCGATGGACTACGGCGGACTGGACACGACGGTCGTGGTCCGCAAGGACTTCATGGTGCAGGCAGCCCTGCCGCGCTTTGTCCGCGAGGGCGACCGCACGGACCTGGCCGCGACGCTGCGCAACCTCTTGCCCCGCGCGGTCGACGTCACGGTGCGCCTCGAGGTCGTGGACGCGGAGACCGGCCGCACGGTGGCCGATGCGCGCGAACAGGTGCGCCTGTCGGCCGACAGTTCCTGCCTGGTCCGCTTCCCGTTCCAGGCGACCGTGGGCGACGCCGTGCTGGTCTGCCGCCTGACGGCCGGGGGCGACGGATTCAGCGACGGGGAAGAGCACTACCTGCCCGTGCTCTCGAACCGGGTGAACGTGACGCGCACCCTGCCCTTCTCGCTGACGGAAGCGGGCTCAGTGACGCTGCGCCTCGACACGCTCTGGACTTCCAAGGAGGCCACGCGCCGGCGCCTGACGGTGGAGCTCTCCTCCCGGCCGGCGTGGTACGCCGTTGCGGCCCTGCCCGTGCTGGCCGACGCCCAGTGCCGCAATGCTGAGGAGTGGGCCACGCGCTACTATGCCCTGAAGCTGGGCGGATACGTGGGCCAGCTCAATCCGGCGGTGAAGGCCGCCCTCGACTCGGCCGCCGGCGGCGAGGCCCCGGCCGACGCCCTGGCCCGCCTCGTGGCCGGGCAGGCCGGATGGGCCGAGGAGACGCCCTGGCTGGCCGAGGCCGCCGCCGAAGTTCGCCGCGCCGCCGCGCTCCGTTCGCTCTTCGACCCGGCCGTCTCCGCCGCGAAGGAATACACGGCGCTCGACAAGCTGCGTGACTTGCAGCGCGCCGACGGCTCGTGGAGCTGGTACGAGGGCATGGCGGGCAACGCCGCCGTCACGACCCAGGTGGCCGTGCTCCTGGCCCGCGTGCAAGCCTTTGCGGCCGACGTCCTGAAGCGCGCCCTCGGCTTCCTCCAGACCCGCGCCGCCGCCGAGGCGGAACGCCTGCACGAGGCCGAGCAGCGCACCGGCACGGCGCCGCAGCTGCCCCGGGAACAGTTGCGCTACCTCTACGTGCGCGCCCTCCTGGGCCTGGAACCCGACGACGACGCCCGCTACCTGCTCGGCCTGACCGAGGCCCAGGCGGCAGGGATGAACTTGCAGGACAAGGCGATGGCTGTGCTCGTCCTGGCGCAGAGTGGCCGCGAAGAGACGGCCCGCCGGCAGCTGCAAAGTCTCCTGGAATATACCGTCGCCGCGCCCGGTCGGGGCCGTTACTTCGACACGGCGCGTGCCCCGCTGTCCAGGGAGTCGTACCGCATTCCTACGCAGACGGCCGTCATCGAGGCTTTGCAGCGCCTCTGTGCGCCGGGCGACAAACGCGTGGAGGAGCTGCGGCTCTGGCTGATGCAGGCCAAGCGGACGCAGGCCTGGGAGACGGGCCGCGCCACGGCCGATGCGGTCTACGCCCTGCTGGTGTCTTCGCCTTTGTCCTCGAGCCGGGCCCGCCTGGATGCGGGCGCGCCGCTCTACTATACGCTCAGCAAGGGGCGGCGCATTGTCGGCGTCAACGCCGCCTCGACCACGCAGGCCCTCGCTACGGCGGGCTACACGCGCGACAGTTACGCCGCCGCGCCGGCCGTCGATGCGACCCGCCTCACCGTAAGGAAGGCGGACGACGGCCTGTCCTGGGGCGCCGTTTATGCCAACTTCAACGTGCCGGCCGAG
The DNA here is from genome assembly GCA_900556465.1 of uncultured Prevotella sp. Lineage (GTDB taxonomy): Bacteria > Bacteroidota > Bacteroidia > Bacteroidales > Bacteroidaceae > Alloprevotella. The sequence continues at coordinate 5,278 of USPK01000042.1, forward strand.
GCGGTCCGGACGGAGGGCCGCGGCCTGACGCTGACGCGCCGCTGTGAGGTGAAGCGCGGCGGGACGTGGCAGCCGCTGGCCGAGGGCGACGCCGTAGAGAGCGGCGAACGCGTGCGCCAGGTCTTCACCGTCCGCGCTGATGCCGACTACGACTTCGTGGTGCTCCGTTCGGCGCGGCCCGCCGGCCTGGAGCCGGTGCGCGCCCTCTCGGGCTACTCGTGGCAGGACGGCGTGGGCTGTTACCGCGCCGTACGTGACGCGTCGACCGAATATTTCTTCGAGCACGTGGCCAAGGGCGAACACGTCTTTACCGAGGAAGCCGTGGCCGCCCGCACCGGCGACTACCGCAGCGGCCTGGCCGAGGTGCGCTGCGTCTATGCCCCCGAGTTCGGCGGCCAGACGGGCCCCTTCCGCCTCACGGTGCGCTGACCCCGCAGCGCGGCCCCGGCGCCGCGCCGCTACCAGAAACGGCCCCGCCCCCTCACTGTCCCGAAGGACGGTCAGGGGGCGGGGTTGTTTCGTCGTCGGTCTCGCAGTGGCGGCGTTCGGGCGGCGTCAGGGCAAAACTCTCCGCGTTGCGCAGCCTGCCGAAACTGAGGTCCAGACCGGCGTCGAGCAGTTGTCGGGCCAGGGCCGGGCGGCCGCGGAAGCCGTGGACCGTCCAGCGCGTCGTGGGGCGCCAGCGCTTGCGGAGGGCCAGCAGGACGTCGAAGGCGCGGACGCAGTGGAGCGTGACGGGCAGGCGGTAGCGCTCGGCGAGTTCCACCTGCCGGCCGAGCCAGACAATCTGCCGGGCCAGTTCTCCGCCGCGCAGACGGTCTATTCCGCACTCGCCCAAGGCAACGACCTGCGGGTGGGGTAAGAGTCGCTCCAAGCCCCGGAAAGCGGCCGCGGCGAGGGCCTCGTCCGTCGTCCACCAGGGGTGGATGCCGGCCGAGTAGCAGCCGCCCGGCGCGGGGCGGAACAGTTCCGGCGCGCAGGTCCACTCGAGTGGCAGGTTGACGATGGCCGTTCCGGGCGCGGCGGACAGGTTGTGCGTGTGGAAATCCAGTTCGGGCATGGGGAGAAAAAGGGGGAAAAAACAGCGGGCCGGTGCGGCCGGCTACGGGCCTTAGCCCCGTAAAAACTGGGCCTATTCCCGTAAAAACTGGCCTTAGCCCCGTGGTTGCGGCGACTGACGGCCGCGGCGGCGGGACCGGCCGGCGGGCTCAGGGGACAGGGTCGTAGCCGCTGCCGCCCCAGGGATGGCAGCGCAGCAGGCGCCGGATGGCCAGGTAGAGTCCTTTCAGCGGTCCGTGCTTACGCAGCGCCTCGATGGCGTACTGCGAGCAGGTGGGCGTGAAGCGGCACGAGGGCGGCGTCAGTGGCGAAATGTAGCGCTGATAAAAGCGGATGGGCGCGATGAGCAGGGCAGTGAGCCAGCGGCGTATCATGGTTCGGCGGTTAAGGGTTCGGCGGGCGGCATCTTCTCGGCCACGCGTTGCAGCAGGCGGACCACGCTGGCGCGGACTACGGCCGAGGGCATGGGGCCGTCGGCCAGCCAGATGAGGCCCAGGTGGAGGCCCTGCCCGGGCTGGAGCGCGGCCGTCAGGAGGGCTTTGTTGAGCCGGTAGGCCTCGCGCAGCTGCCGCTTGGCCCGGTTGCGGTCCACGGCGTGGTGCAGGTGTCGCTTGCCCACACTGATGAGTACGCGCACGGCCGGGCCGCCGGCGTGGGGCGTCTGGCGGTAGACGAGGCGCACCGGGTAGGCGGTGGCGGCGCGGCTGCCCGCGGAGAAGAGGGTCTCGATGTCGCGCTTCAGACAGAGGTGTTCGGCTTTGGGAAAGGCGTGCGGACGCATGGCGGTGAGGATTAGAGGATGGGATGTCGGGAAAAAGAAATCGCCTCCCGCGCGAAGGTGGCCGGAGGCCGGGAGAAACCTTCCGCGCGGGAGACGATGCAGATACGGGCCGCCGTGCGGCGGGATGGAGCCCCGTCAGGGCTTTTCTTCCAGGTAGAGGTCGAGCGAGGCCGGCATGGACGGTGCTTTCTCCGTCGGGGCTTCGAGGTCCAGGGCCAGGCCGGCTTCCTCGATGGCTTTGGCCGTGGCCTTGCCGAAGCAGCCCAGCTTGATGCCCCTGTCTTTGAAGTCGGGCACGGCCTTGAGCAGCGACTCTACGCCGGCGGGCGTGAAGAGGATGACCATGTCGTAGTCGAAGGCCTGCCCTTCGGGGAGCGGGTTGCTTATGGTCCGGTACATCACGCACTCGGTGTGCTTCAGCTTCTTGCTTTCCAGCAGCTGGTGCAACTCGTCGCTGTGGACGTCGCTCTGGGGAATGAGGTATTTCTCGTTCTTGTGTTTCGCCATGACCTGGATCAGGTCGGGCAGCTTGCCGCTCTCGGGGTAGAAGGCCTTGCGCTTGCGGTACTGGATGTATTTCTGCATGTAGAGGGACACGGCCTCTGAAATGCTGAAGTATTTCATGTCCTCGGGCACCGTGATGCGCATTTCCTTGCACAGGGTGAAGAAGTGGTCGATGGCATGACGCGAGTTGAAGACTATGGCCGTGTGGTCGAGTATCTGGACCTTTTGCTGCCGGAACTCGCGGGCGGTTAAACTTTCTACCTTGATGAGGGGGTGGAATACGAGTTCGACGTTGTGCTTGCGTGCTATCTCGTAATAGGGAGACTTCTCGGAAGCAGGCTGCGGCTGCGAGACAAGAATCTTCTTAACCATGAATACCTACGATTACTTACGGGTTTGATGTCAAATAAAAGGTTGCCCGCAGCAGTACGCGCCACAGCACGAGAGCGGGGGCTATTTCGAGCGCACAAAAGTACAAAATTAAATGGAAACAGCCGCGCAGACCGTTGAAAAATATGCCTGAACACTGGAATAGCAGGGGGATTTTGACCACTAATACGAGACAAATGAAGGCCATCAGGAGGTTTTCGTAGCTTACGTCGAAATAGACAGCCCACAGGGTGAGGGGTAGCAGCATCAGGCCCAGCGCGAGGACCGATAGCTGGTACGTCTCGTTCCACAGTTGCGCGCGCTGTCGGTCGAAGAGGGTGAAGTTCACCACCTGGTAGAGCACGTGCTTCGCTACGTAGTAGAGCCAGCAAAGCCCGGTCCCGGCGGCCAGAATCAGGTAGGGCGAAGTTTCGTCGACTATCCGCGGGTTGTGGTGCTGTACGAAGTCGAAGTAGAGGATGCTGAGCAGGAAGCATGTGAGGCAGACCTGCAGCCACTGGGCCCGGCGCTCGGTCCCGGTGCGCTCGTCGAGCGCCTCGGCGCGGGCAGGGCGGTGAAAGAAGTCCTTGACGCATTCGTGCAGGTAGCGGCGCGTGACGGCCAGCACCCAGACCGCGAGCAGGAAGGCCAGGAGCAGGGCCGCCGTGACGTAGTTGTCCGTCCGGAAGGAGTAGGGCAGCGGGTCGCCCGTGAAGCCCGGCGCCTCCGTCACGGGGAGCTGTTCGAGGCGGAACAGGGGCAGCTCGACCGTGTCCGGTGCGGCGGCCGGCTGTGTCCGTTGCAGCAGGCTGTCCAGCTCGACCGGGCGCAGCCCGCCCCATTCGGCCCGCGGCGCCACCTCGTCCGGTCGGAGCAGGTAGCGGGGCAGGCTGTCGGCCACGGCGGCCGTGTCGGCACGCAGTTGGGCGGTGTCGGCAGGCAGCCGGAGGCTGTCGGTGGCGGGTGACGGGAAAGCGGGGTCGGGCATGGAGTCGGAGTTTTCAGAGGGCGGCAAACTTGCGCACGCCGGGGTCCCAGAGCGGCGTGGTCTCGGCCAGGCGTAGCGCCTCGGCGGGCGAGGACGCCACGGCCCAGATGGCCAGGTGCTGGGGCCGCATGAAGTGTTCGCTGGCTGCCCGCTCCAACAGGGCGAGCAACGGGTCGTAGAAGCCGTCCGTATTGAGGATGACGATGGGCTTTAGGTAAAGGCCCAGCTGCTTCCAGGTGATGATTTCGAGAAGTTCTTCCAGGGTCCCCACGCCGCCGGGCAGGGCGATGCAGGCGTCGCCCGCTTCGGCCATGGCGGCTTTGCGGCGGTGCATGTCCGGGGTGACGACGAGGCGCGTCATGCCCTCGTGTTGCCAGCCCTGGTCCAGCATGAACTGCGGTATGATGCCGACGGCCTCGCCCCCGGCGGCGAGACAGGCCTCGGCCGAGGCGGCCATCAGCCCCGTGCGGCCGGCGCCGTTGATGAGGCTGTGGCCGCGCTCGGCCATGAGGCGGCCCAGCGTGCGGGCGGCTTCGACGTAGGGGGCCGGGACCTGGCCGCTCGAGGCGGCATAGACGGTGATGTGCATGGCGCGGCGTGGATTTCAGATGCCGAAGGCTTGGCGGATGGTCTCTACGAAGTCCAGCTTCTCCCAGGTGAAGAGCTCCACCTCCAGGCGCTTCTTGCCGAGTTCCTCGGTGCCGAACTCCTTGACTACGGTCTGCGGCGTGCGGCCCATGTGGCCGTAGCTGGCCGTCTCTTCGTAGATGGGCTGGCGCAGTTTCAGGCGCTCGGCGATGGCATGGGGACGGAGGTCGAACAGCTGGCCGATGCGCTCCGCGATTTCCCCGTCGGAGAGGGCTACGTGGCTGCGGCCGTAGGTGTTGACGTAGATGCTGACGGGCTCGGCCCGGCCGATGGCGTAACTAAGCTGGACGAGCATCTCGTCGGCCACGCCGGCCGCCACCATGTTCTTGGCGATGTGGCGTGCGGCGTAGGCGGCCGAGCGGTCTACCTTCGAGGGGTCCTTCCCGGAGAAGGCGCCGCCGCCGTGGGCCCCGCGGCCGCCGTAAGTATCGACGATGATTTTCCGGCCGGTGAGGCCCGTGTCGCCGTGTGGCCCGCCGATGACGAATTTACCCGTCGGGTTCACCAGGTACGTTGTCCGGCCCTGCTCGAAGAGGGCGCGCACCTCGGGGGTGTTGACGCGTTCGGCGAGCACGCGGGGGATGAGGATGTTCCTTACGTCCTGCTCGATGCGGGCTACCATCTGCGCGTCGGCGGCCTCTTGCGAGCCGGCCTCGGCCGCAGTGATGAACTCGTCGTGCTGGGTGGAGATGACGATGGTCGGTATGCCCACGGCGCGGTTCCGGTCATCGTATTCCACGGTGACCTGGCTCTTCGAGTCGGGGCGCAGGTAGGTCATCTGCTTGCCCTCGCGGCGGATTTCGGCCAGGACGATGAGCAGGTCGTGGGCCAGGGAGAGGGGCAGGGGCATGTAGGTGTCGGTCTCGTTGTTGGCGTAGCCGAACATCATGCCCTGGTCGCCGGCGCCCTGCTCTTCGGGGCGGGCGCGCTCCACGCCGCGGCGGATGTCGGCGCTCTGTTCGTGGAGGGCCGAGAGGATGGCGCAGCTGTCGGCGTCGAAGCAGTATTCAGCCTTCGTGTAGCCGATGCGGCGGATGGTGCGGCGCACCACGTCCTGCAAGTCGATGCGTGCGCGCGACTTGATTTCGCCGGCCACGATGACCTGGCCGGTCGTCACGAGGGTCTCGCAGGCTACTTTCGAGTCGGCGTCGAAGGCCAACAGCTCGTCGAGCACGGCGTCCGAGATCTGGTCCGCCACCTTGTCGGGGTGGCCTTCTGAAACGGATTCAGAGGTGAATAGGTATCCCATTTCTTCCTTTTTTAATGAGGTTTACATAAAAAAATATCTGCCGTCGCGGAGCGGGGGCAGATCGATTCGGAAATGGCTGTATAAGTTGCTTCGCCCGATGCGGGCCAGTCGGCGCAGCCTTGCGGGCAAGGGAGAGCGGACCGTCGTTTTAGCATTTTTTTATGAGGTTGCAAGCAGCCAAATCTGTCCTCGTTCTGAATATCGGCGGCAAAATTACGGATTTTCCGTGGACTGACCAAGTTTTTCTTCCGTTTTTTCTTCGGGCCGTTTGGTCAGCGGGTCCGATCGCGCGGCCGGGGAGCGGGGCCGCATGGCCGGGCGGCGGGGTTGCGCGGCCAGTGGGTCCGGCCGCCCGGTCGGGATTTCGGGCCGCGCGGCCGGGCGGCGTGGGGCCGCCGACAGTTGCCACGAAAACTCCCCCTATTCCCGTCGCGACGGGGATAGGGGGAGTTTTTACGGGGCTAAGGCCCGTAGCGGGCGGGCCGGACGGCGTCAGGACTGGCCGTCGGTCTCGAGCCACTGCAAGGCACGCTTCACGATGTCGCTGCGCTGGTTGATAATCTGGAAGTATTCCGAACGGTCCCAGACGTTGTAGGCGATGAGCGCCTTGAGCATGAAGCGCAGGTCGGGCAGGGTCTTTTCGCGCTCGGCCTCGTCCTTGGGCGTTATCTTCTTGTCCCCGGCCTGGCGGAGCAGGTCGTCGAGGAGGCTCTCCGGCACTTCGTATTGCTCCATGTAGTCGCGGAAGTGCGGATAGGCTTTCTCCAGCTCGGCGCGGTGGTCGTCGGCAAAGCGCAAGGCAGTCGTCGTGATGAGGTTGTTGCGCTGTATGGCCATGTAGTAGGGCGTGTAGGTCGTGGTGTCGAGGGGGACGAAGATGTCCGGCATGATGCCGCCGCCGCCATAGACGGTGCGGCCCTTGACCAGGGTGCGGTAGACCTTCGTACTGTCCAGGTGGATGCTGTCGATAGAGGTCAGCTCGCCGTGGTTATAGCGGTCGAGCAGGTCGCGGCTGTAAGCGTCGCCCTGGCCTTTGACGTAGGGCTTCTGGATGCAGCGCCCTGACGGCGTGTAGTAGTGCGAGACGGTGAGGCGTATCATGGAGCCGTCGGGCAACTCGATGGGGCGCTGCACGAGCCCTTTGCCGAACGTGCGCCTCCCGATGATGGTCCCGCGGTCGTGGTCCTGTACGGCGCCGCTGACGATTTCGGCCGCCGAGGCCGTGTACTCGTCAACGAGGATGACGAGGCGCCCCTCGCGGAAGAGGCCGCCGGACTTGGCGTCGAGCACGCCGCGGGGCGCGCCGCGGCCCTCCGTGTAGACCACCAGGCTGCCGGGCTTCAGGAACTCGCTGGCCACGTCGGCCGCCGCGCCCAGGTAGCCGCCGCCGTTATACTCCAGGTCGAAGATGAGGTCGCGCATGCCCTGCTTCTGGAGGCGGGCTATGGCGTCGTGGACCTCTTGCCCCGAGGTGGCGCCGAAGCGGTCCAGGTGTATGTAGCCGATGTGCGGGGTCATCATGTAGACGGCGTCGACCGTATTGACGGGAATCTTGTCGCGGGTGATGGTGAACGTGAGCCGGTCCGCCACGCCGTGGCGCACCACCTCGAGCCGCACCTTCGTACCCTTGGGGCCGCGGAGCTTGCGCATGATGCTGTCGCGCGCCATCTTGACGCCCGCAATCGTCTCGCCGTCGACGCTGACAATGCGGTCGCCGGCCAGGATGCCGGCCTTCTCGCTCGGGCCCTTGGACGTGGGCTGGATGACCACCAGCGTGTCCTCCAGCATGTTAAAGGAAACGCCGATGCCCTCAAAGTTGCCTTCCAGGGGCTCGTTCATTTTCTTCGTTTCCTCAGGGTTCGTGTAGGAGGAGTGAGGGTCCAGGCTCTTGAGCATACCGTTGATGGCGTCCTCGACCAGCTTCTTCTGGTCTACGCTATCGACGTAGAGGTTGGCAATAGCGAGCTGGGCGTATTGGAGTTTGCGGATTTGCTCGAGGTCGATGTCGGTGTCGTCGCCCCGTTGCGCCTGGCCGGCGGCGAGGCAGGCGGCCGCGAGCAGAAATAGGAGGATTCGTTTCATATCAGAGGCTGTTTTTTTCATTCTTGACGGGCAGGAAACGCTTCACGTCCTTGCCGAAAGCAATCAACTCGCGCACCACGCTCGAAGAGATGCTCGAGTAGTGGGGCTCGGTGAAGAGGAGCACGGTCTCTACGCCGGAAAGCAGGCGGTTCATGTTTGCGATGTCGCGCTCGTATTCAAAATCCTTCACGGAGCGGAGGCCGCGCAGGATGAACTGGGCCCCTTCGCGGCGGGCCAGGTCGATGGTCAGGTCGTCGTAGCTGACGACGCTCACGCGCGGCTCGTCGGCGTAGAGCTCACTGATGGCGCGGACGCGGGCCTCGTGGGAGTAGAACGGGCGCTTCCGCTCGTTGATGCCGACGCCGATGACGATTTTGTCGAACATGGGCAGGCCGCGCTCCACGATACTGGCGTGGCCCACGGTGAACGGGTCGAACGAACCGGGGAATATGGCGATTTTGGGCGCCGCGCCGGCGGGTGGCGTGGCGGCCTGTCCGCCTTCTGTCCCGGCGGCGGGAGCGGCTTGCGCCGTGTTTTGCAGGTCTGTTGGGTTCATGCCTTGATGCTGTTGGGGTATGGGGTGTCCGCGGCGGGCCGGAGGCCGGGCTCAGGCGGGCAGTTCCTCGTCCTCGGCGGGGTCTTCCTCGACGACGAGGTTGTTGATGATGAAGTTCTGGCGCTCCATGGTGTTCTTGCCCATGTAGTACTCGAGGAGCTCGCTTACCTTGTCGCTCTTGTGGAGCGTCACCTGGTCGAGCCGGATGTCGGGCCCGATGAAATGGCGGAACTCGTCGGCCGAGATTTCCCCGAGCCCCTTGAAGCGGGTAATCTCGGGGTCGGGGCCGAGCTTGTCGATGGCGGCCAGGCGCTCCTCCTCGGAGTAGCAGTAAATGGTCTCGAACTCCGAGCGCTCGGAGTTCTTGGCCCGCTTCAGGATGGCCGCGCCCGCACTCTTGTCGTCGACGCTCTGCACCCTGGCCGCGCCGCGCGCCTTCTTCTTCTTGTTGCGCACGCGAAAGAGCGGCGTCTGCAGGATGTAGACGTGGCCTTTCTTAATCAAGTCCGGGAAGAACTGCAGAAAGAAGGTGATCATCAGCAGGCGTATGTGCATGCCGTCGACGTCTGCGTCCGTGGCCACGATGACCTTGTTGTAGCGCAGCCCGTCCAGTCCGTCTTCGATGTTGAGGGCAGCCTGCAGGAGGTTGAACTCTTCGTTTTCGTAGACCACCTTTTTCGTGAGCCCGTAGCAGTTGAGCGGTTTGCCGCGCAAGGAGAAGACGGCCTGCGTGTTTACGTCGCGGCTCTTCGTGATGGAGCCGCTGGCCGAGTCGCCCTCGG
>USPK01000043.1 GCA_900556465.1 uncultured Prevotella sp.
GGTCGGCCGGAACGGGGCTAAGGCTCGTAGCGACGGGCCTTAGCCCCGTTTTTTCTGGCCTTAGCCCCGTGTTTCGCGAAATAGGCCGGCGGGCCCGTTCGCTTAGTCCGCCCCGCTTTTCAAGTAACCGCCGAAAAACTTTTTAAGGAATACCAGCGCCGGGTATTGGTTTTTTTTGTAGATTTGCAGGGTAATAAAAAGCTAACAGTAATCTTATACATTATGAAACCAACCTTATTTCTCCTCGCAGCAGGAATGGGCAGCCGGTACGGCGGCCTGAAGCAGCTGGACGGCTTGGGCCCTCACGGCGAAACGATCATGGATTACTCCATCTACGACGCCATCAACGCGGGCTTCGGCAAGCTCGTCTTCGTAATACGCAAGGACTTCGAGGAGGACTTCCGCCGCATCGTACTCTCTAAGTACGAAGGACACATCCCGTGCGAGCTCGTATTCCAATCGCTCGACGCGCTGCCCGAAGGCTTCAAGTGCCCCGAGGGCCGCACGAAGCCTTGGGGAACCAACCACGCCGTGATGATGGGCAAGGAAGTGATTCACGAGCCCTTTGCCGTGATCAACTGCGATGACTTCTACGACCGCGATGCCTTCCGCGTGATGGGCAAGTTCCTAAGCGAGCTCCCCGAGGGCAGCACCGGCAAATACGCCATGGTAGGCTTCCGCGTAGACAATACCCTCTCCGACAGCGGAACCGTATCGCGCGGCGTCTGCGAATACGACAACAACCATCACCTCGTCAGCGTCGTGGAGCGCACCAAGATTGAGCGTCGCGACGGCGTAGTGCAGTATCTCGACGACAACGGCGAGTGGGTATCCATCCCCGACACGACGCCCGTTTCCATGAACTTCTGGGGCTTCACGCCTGACTACTTCGCCCACAGCGATGCTTTCTTCAAGACGTTCCTTAGTGACCCGAAGAACATGGAGAACCTGAAGAGCGAGTTCTTCATTCCGCTGATGGTCGACAAGTTGATTAAGGACGGCACGGCTACTTGCGAAGTGCTCGACACGACGTCCAAGTGGTTCGGCGTTACTTATCCCGAGGACCGTCCCGGCGTGGTGGCCAAATTCCAGAAGCTGCACGACGAAGGCGTATATCCCGACAAAATGTTTTGATTGATTCCGACTGGCCTGTCCGGTCGTCCCGGCCCCGTAACCCTATTGTTGCGGGGCCGGTATGCTTTCTGCCGGCCGACCGCCGTGTCCCCTTCATTCCTCACCTTAATATGAAACGCACCTCTCTACTCCTCTTACTGACATTCGCTATGGGGCTGCCCGCTGCGGCCCAGGTGACCGAACCGCCCATTATGGGCTGGAGCTCGTGGAATACTTACCGTGTCAACATCAGCGATTCCCTTATCTGCCAGCAGGCGGACGCGATGGCCTCGAACGGACTGAAGGAAGCCGGCTACCGTTACATCAACATCGACGACGGTTTCTTTGGCGGCCGCGCTGCGGACGGTCGCCTGCTTGTCCATCCCCGCCGCTTCCCCAACGGGCTCCGTCCCGTCGTAGACCATATCCACCGCCTCGGCTTCAAGGCCGGCATCTATTCCGACGCGGGCCGGAACACGTGCGGCTCCTTCTACGACGGCGACTCCATCGCCCGCGGCGTGGGGTTCTACGGGCACGACCAGCAGGACGCCGATTTCTATTTTAAGGAAATAGGCTTCGACTTCATCAAAGTGGACTTCTGCGGCGGCGACCCGGGCCAGAACGCCGAAGCCCTCGACCTGGACGAACGGGAACGCTACACGGCCATCCGCCAAGCCATCCGCAACACCGGGCGCCAGGACGTGCGGCTCAACGTCTGCCGCTGGGCGTTCCCGGGAACGTGGGTGCGCGGCGTCGCCTCGTCCTGGCGCATCTCGACAGACATCTGGCCGGGCTGGGCCTCTATCAAGCAAATCATAGGCCGCAACCGCTACCTCTCGGCCTACGCTTCGCCGGGACACTATAACGACATGGACATGCTCGAGCTGGGCCGCGGACTTTCGCCCCAAGAGGAACGCACCCACATGGCTATGTGGTGCATCATGAGTTCGCCGTTGCTCATCGGCTGCGACTTGACCGCTATCCCCAAGTCCTCTTTCCAGCTGCTCACCAACCCGGAAGTCGTGGCCGTCAACCAGGACACGCTGGGCTTGCAGGCGCGGATGGTGAAGCGTGACCGGGGCGTGGAGCTCTACGTGAAGGACGTGCGGCAGCGCAACGGGCTGACGCGCGCCGTGGCCTTGTACAATCCGACTGACTCGGCGGTCCGCTTCCGCCTGAAGGCGGCCGACGTCGACCTGGCCGGGATTGTCGTGGCGCGCGACCTTTTTGCGCGCCGCGACGTCGGGCCCATGGTCGACGGATGGATAGAGACGACCGTGGAGGCCCACGACACGCACCTCTACCTCCTGACGGGCGAGCAGCGCGTGGAGCGCACGGTCTACGAGGCCGAGTGCGCCTGGCTCGAGGCGTATCAGTGCATCGCCAACCAGCAGGCCCTGGGCACGGCGACCTATGCCGACGACGACGCCTGCTCGGCGGGCGCCAAGGTGACCTGGCTGGGCAACCGCGCGGACAACTATCTGGAGTGGCGCGACGTATGGTCGGAGCAGGGCGGCGACTACGAGCTGACGCTGCATGCCCTGACGCCGGAGGCGCGCACCGTGACCGTGGCCGTGAACGGACAGGAAAGCGGCACGCTGCGCTTCGCCCCGGCGGCGGACGGAGGCATCGTGGCCGCGCGGCTGAAGGTGGCGCTCCGGCGCGGGCGCAACGTGGTGCGGCTAAGTAACGCGCAGGCCTGGGCGCCGGACGTGGACGTCATGCTTCTGCGCCGGCTCTGAACGCCGACCCGCCTTCGGTCCGCGCGGCCGGACCCGGCAGCGACGCCAAGCGACCGGCCCGGCCGTCGGCCAGTTTCCGGAATCACGGGGCTAAGGCCAGTTTTTACGGGCCCTATCCCCGTTTTTTCTGGCCTTAGCCCCGTAGTTTGCGCCAAAGGCCGGGCAGCCGGTGGGCCAGGCCCGCTTCTGACAAGCCGGCAGGAAAACTGCTAACTCCTTAAAAAAGAGTAAATACGCTTAATTCTATACGGAAAAGCCACAGTCGGCCCCCTGCCGCCCCTTGTGTTTGCCCGGAATGGATTATCTTTGTCGCGTCGAAATCCTGGCCCGGGCGTCCGGCCCGCGGCGGGCGACGGCGCGGGGCAAGGCGCCCCGCCGGCAGGCGGCATTCGTGTTTCCCGGACGACGGTGCCGGCCTTTTCTCCATGCTATCCACCAGCGCCGCACCGCCGGGACGGGCGGCGGCCGATACCGAAGAAGAACATGAAGTTAAACTACGTGTGGGCCGGACTGGCCGGTTTGGCCTTGTTGCTTACGTCGTGCGACGCCGCGGAGCGTCATGCGAGCAACGTGCTCCAGTCAGAAATCCTGGGCAATGAGAACGAGGCGGACGAGGAAGAGGCCGACGAGAACGAAGACGAGCGCGACGAGCGCGAAGACGAAGGGGACGAGAACGGCCGCGACGCCGACGACGCCGGCGGACAGGCCGACCGCACCCGGACCGACCGGGCCGACAACGGCGGCGAAGGCCAGAACGACGCGCAACCGCGCACGATAGAAGAGGCCGTGAACCAGCGCATCGACCAGGAGAAAGAGAAAGTGCGCGGACACGTGGACCGCGTGATGCAAGAGACGCACGAACGCGTGGGCCAGGCCGTTGACGACGCCCTGGGCGGCGGCGAGCGCTGAACTCCGGCCCGGCACATCGGGCGACGCGGCGCGCGGCTGCGGCTCGTAGGGGCTCTGACACCGGAAGAAACGGCCGTAGGCGCGCCCGTATCCGGCCGGCCGCGGACTTTGGCACGCTTATTGCTTGCTATATTTAGGGGAATACTTTCCCCGGCTTTATAAACGAATGTTTTAGATTTATGGCTTGGATAATATTTATTGCGATTGCATTGATTAGCTACGGCGTCCAGTACAACCTGACCCGTAAGTTCAAGAAGTTTTCGAGAGTGCCGCTCCGCAACGGCATGACGGGCCGCGAAGTGGCCGAGAAGATGCTGCGCGACAACGGCATCTACAACGTCAAGGTGACGTGTACGCCGGGACAGTTGACGGACCACTACAACCCGTTGAACCAGACGGTGAACCTGAGCGAGGGCGTTTACGGCTCGTGCTCGGTGGCCGCCGCCGCGGTGGCCGCGCACGAATGTGGCCACGCCGTGCAGCACGCCGTAGCCTACGGTCCGCTGACCCTGCGCTCGGCGCTGGTCCCCGTGGTGAGCTTCGCCTCCAACTGGGTTTCGTGGGTGCTGCTGGCCGGCGTGTTGCTGCTGAACGTATTCCCCGAACTGCTGCTCATCGGCATCGGCCTCTTTGCCCTGACGACGCTGTTCAGCTTCGTAACGTTGCCGGTGGAAATCGACGCCAGCCGCCGCGCGACGGCGTGGCTGTCGAACGCGGGCATAACGGACGGGACCAACCACGGCATGGCCGTCTCGGCGCTCCGCTCCGCGGCCTACACCTACGTAGTGGCCGCGTTGGGCTCCCTGGCCACGCTCGTCTACTACGTAATGATTTTCCTCGGTTCACAGAGCGACGAATAAGCGGCCGCAGTCCGCTGTCGGAAAACAAAAGTCCCCGCTGCACGAAGCGTTGCAGCGGGGACTTTTGTCTTACGGCCGGGAGCGCCGGAAGCGTTGGCCCAGAAACTCCACGCATTCCTGGAAGACGACGACGCGGAGGCCTTTCATCACAGCTACGTAGGCGACGGCCGTCACGACGACCTTGGCCGCGAGGCGCAGGTAGACGTTGTCGAAGGGTAGGGCGGCCGCGTAGCCCAGGCCGATGCAGAGGGCGGACAAGAGGACAAACGGCGCCACGTCGAGGACGGCCGTGCGCAGCGGCAGGTGGAGCAGCCGCTGCACGAAGTAGTGCCAGACGGGAAGCCAGAGCACATTGAGCGCAACGTAGACCAGCACCATCGTGCGCACGCCGAAGGGATAGAGCACCACGAGGGCGGCCGTCTGGAGCAGGCAGAGCGTGACCGTGTTCCACATGAAGACGTTGCTCCGACCCTGGCTGATGAGAAAGTTCGAGTAGAAGGAGGCGATGGGGACAAAGGCCCCGCCGGCGCAGAGTATCTGCATGAGTCGCGCGCTGGGCATCCACTTGTCCGTAATAAGGATGGTGATGAACTCTGGTGCGATGAGGGCCAGCCCGAACAGGGCGGGGCAGGAGACGAAGGCAGTGAAGCGGAGCATCTTGCGGAAGGCGCGGAGCTCGCGTTCACGGTCGTCCGTCAGGCGGGCAAAGACGGGCTGCGTGACGCTCCAGAGCGTTCCGTTCAATAGGTTGCAGCCCAAGTAGGTCCATTTGTTCGCCTGGTTGTAGTAGCCCACCATCTGCTTGCCGTAGAGGCGGCCGAAGAAGACCGAGAAGAGGTTGTTGTTGATATGGGTGAAGATGTTCGTGATGAGGAGCTTGGAGCTGAAAGCAAACATCCCGCGCAACGGGCGTAGGTCCACGCGCCACGAGGGCCGCCAGCCGGAATAGCACCACGTGAGCGCTGTCATTAGGAAGCAGTAGATGAGATTCTGGACGGCGAGGCCCCAATAGGCGAAGCCTTGGAGGGCGAGCACGATGCCGGTGACGCCCGAGGCAGCCAGGGCCGTGAGCGAGATCCAGGCGGTCTGCTTCACCTGCATGTTGCGGAAGAGGTAGGCGCGCGGGGCCGTGCCGAGGCTGGAGAAGACAAAGCTGAGGAACGACAGGCGCCCGAGCGGCACGAGTACGGGCTCCTTGAACCAGGCGGCGATGAGCGGCGCGCCGAAAAAGAGAAGGAGGTAGATGGACGTACTGCAGAGGACGTTGAACCAGAAGACGGCGTTGAAGTCGGCGGCCGAGGCGTCCTTCTTCCTGTTGAGGGCGGAGATGAAGCCACTCTCCTGCAACGAGGAGGCTATGAGCGCAAAGATGGTGAGCATCCCGACCATGCCGTAGTCGGAGGGCGCGAGCAGCCGGCCCAGGCAAATGCCGAAAATCAGATTGAGCAATTGCTGGCCGCCATTGTTGATGGCGCCCCAGAGTATGCCCCGCGCGGTTTTCTCTTTCAGACTTTGTTCCATGACGTGCAAAGGTAGAAATTTATTTCGGAAAACGGGGCGGGCGCAACGTGCCGTCCGGGCCGCGACCGGGCGGCTGGCTCCCCTGCCGGGGCGGCGGATTTTATCGCTAAGGGAAATTTTTGTACTTTTGCAGCAGATTTCTACATTCTATAACGCTCATCTTATTAACTAAACGTATGAATTCAGAGCAATTATTGCGCCACAAGCTGGACCTGCTGTTGCGCACGGGCAAGCTATTGGTGGAGAGCGCGGCCGATACCAACCGCATCATGCGCAACATGAAGCGGACAGCGGCTTTCTTGGGCCTGCCGGAGGAACACTTGCACATTTACGTGACCTACGACATGCTCATGGTGAACCTGAGCGACGGCGAGCACTCCTTCTCGAAGTTTCAACGCTGCGAGCGACACGGCATCAACATGACGACCCTCTCGATGGTGAGCAAGTTGTCGTGGCGCGCCATCCGCGAGGACTATTCGCTGGAACGCTACGAGGAGGAACTGGAAAACATCCGCACGCGCAAGCGTAACTATTCGCCTTGGGCAGTCATGGTGGGCGCGGGCTTCGCCTGCGGCGGCTTCTGCGTGCAGTTCGGCTGCGATTGGGTGGCCTTCCTCTACGCGTCGCTGGCCGCCATGGCGGGTTTCCGCCTCCGGGCCAAGTGCATAGAGATGGGGATGAACGTTTACATGAGCATAGCCCTGGCGGCCTTCTGCTCCACGCTGTTGGCCTGGGCCACGACCTTCTTGCCCTCGGGCTGGACCGACACGCCGCTCCACCCGTTGCTGGCCTGCGCCCTCTTCATCGTGCCGGGCGTGCCCCTAATCAACTTCGTCGACGACATGTTGGACAATTACATCCCCGTAGGTCTGACGCGCGCCCTCAACACGCTGCTCATCATAGTCGCCATGTCGTTCGGCATTGCTTTCTTCCTGAAGGTATCGAACTTCGACCTGTCGCAATTCCAAGCCATCTCGATGACGCCGCACCACTCCTACTGGGAGTATGCCATAGCGGCCGCCATCTCGGCCGTAGGCTTCTCGATGATATTCAACGTGCCGCGCCGCGTGCTCTGGGTGATTGCGATTGGCGGCATACTGGCCGTCTGCACGCGCAACTTCGTGAACCTCGGTCCGAGTAACGACAACATTGGCCTCGATATGGGCCTGGCCCTCGGGTCGTTGGTTGGTTCCACGCTGGTCAGTGTCATTGCCGTCAAGGCCGTACACTGGTTCCACGTGCCCAATCACGTGCTCACCATCCCCAGTGTGATTCCGATGATTCCCGGGGTGCTGATGTACCGCGCCTTGATTGCTGTCATCGAGATGAACGGCGTTGTGGGCGAGGTGACGGCCGCTGTCCAGTTCGGTATTCTTTCTGCGCTCACCATCCTTTGCATCTCGGCTGGCGTAGCCATTCCGAACATCTTCGCCCGTCGCTACGTGGCCGCCGACCGTCGGCGCAAGCTGGACCAACTCATCGAGGAGCGCCGCAAACGCGGCCGCTTCGTCGACCTCAGCGAGCTCTGACGCCGTAGCTGCTTCCGCGCGCTCGGCCGATAAGGCAAAGCGAGAGCCGCAGTCTCCCCGGAATGGGGGCGAGACTGCGGCTCTCGTCGTAAACGGGCCTGCCGGCTGCGGGACTTGGCCCCGCGGCCGCGACGCTAAGCGCCAGGCGTACAAAGGAAGAGGATGAGCGCCTGGGCCGTCAGGATGCGCAGGAACATGGAGAGCGGGTAGACCGTGGAATAGCCCACGGAGGGCGCGTCGTTGTTCGAGGCCTGGTTGGCATAGCCCAGGGCGGGAGGGTCGGTAGTCGAGCCGGCAAGGATACCCATCAGCGTGAAATAGTTCAACTTGAACTTGACACGGGCCACGACGCCCATGATGAGGAGCGGGATGACGGTGACAAGGAAACCGACCCAGACGTAAGTGAGTCCGTCGCCGTGGACCACGGTCGACCAGAAGTTGGCGCCGGCCTTAATGCCCACGCTCGCCAGGAAGAGGATGAGGCCCACTTCACGGAGCAGGAGGTTGGCCGAAGTAGTGGTGTAGGTGACGAGATGGAACTTGTAGCCGTAGCAACCGGCCAGGATGGCCACAATCAGCGGGCCGCCGGCCAGACCGAGTTTGAGCGGCGTCGTCATGCCGGGGAACTGGAACGGGATGCTACCGAAGATGATACCGACGAGTATGCCCAGGAAGATGGAGCCTACGTTGGGGTGGTCCAGGCGCTTGATGGAGTTACCCAGGACGCGGGCCACGCGGTTGACGGCGTCTTCCGGTCCGACCACCATGAGGCGGTCGCCAATCTGGATGCGCAGGGCGCGGTCAGCGAAAAGGTCCATGCCCGAACGGGTGATACGCGTCACGTTCACGCCGAACATGGAGCTGAAGTGCATCTCACCGAAAGTTTTGCCGTTCACTTCGGAGCGCGTCACGAGGATACGCTTCGAGATGATGGGCGCTTTCTCCGCCTGCCAGTCGACCGTGATGACGCTGCCGACGAACGTGGCCACGGCCTCGGCGTCGTCTTCCGCGCAGACCACGTTCATTTCGTCGCCCACCTGGAGTACGGTCTTCTTGTTCGGGGAGAAGATGTTGTCGCCCTGCTTGTAGTGCGTGCAGATGAAGGTGCGGCCCAGGAAGTTGCTCAACTGTTCGATGGTCTTGCCGGCCAGGGCCGTGTTGTCCACGCGTAGCGACATGTAGTGCGGCTTGGCGTGCGGGTTGTCCTCCTGCATGGCCCGTAGCGCCTCCTCCTCTTTCTCCAGCTTGATGCGGCAGATGTAGCGGATGGCGATGGTAGCGCCGATGATGCCGAGTACGCCCAGCGGATAGGCGCAGGCATAGCCCGACGCGATGTTCAGGCCCCCCATGTCGATGTTCATGGATGAGAGCGCTTCCTGGGCAGCGCCGAGCCCCGGGGTGTTGGTGATGGCGCCGCAGAGTACGCCGACGGCCATCGGCAAACTGGTGGGGTCCGACGTGTCAAAGACGATGTAGTAAAGCCCCAAGAGCACGGCGACGTTGAGCAGCACGATGCCGACAGCGACAAGGTTCATCTGGATTCCGTCCTTCTTGAAGGACTGGAAGAAGCCTGGCCCCACCTGCAGACCGATACAGTAGACAAACAGGATCAGACCGAAGTCCTGGATGAAGTTAAGCACTGGTTCGGGACACGCAAACCCTCCCATCGCGGAGCCTATGCCGCTGGCATGGTAGAGGTGCCCCACCAGGATGCCGGTAAAGAGCACAAACGTAACCCCTAACGAGATGCTGCCGAACTTAATCTTGCCGAGCAGCACACCAACGGAGATGACAATGGCGTATAGCAGCACGATGTGCGCCACTGAGTCTGTGTTGGTGAAAAGGGATTCAAACCATTCCATAAATATTTTGTTGATTTTGTAAAGTATTAGTCTTTCCGCAAATGTAGCGAGATTCTGGAGACTGACCAAATTTGCGGCGTGAAATCCAAGCGCAGGCGGCTTTTTTCCCGAAAAGACGGCGTCGCGGCCGGTCGGCGCCCTGTCCGGAAGTGCGTCCGGCGGCGCGCGGACCGGTGCGCGCGGAGCGGGCCGGCGGGGGCTGCGGTCGCGGTCGGGGCGGCCAGCTACGGGGCTAAGGATAGTTCTTACGGGCCCTATTCCAGTTTTTACGGGGATAGGGCCCGTTCTTCCGGAAATAGTCCGGCGCGGCGGCCGGCCGGTCCGCGGCCGTGGCGCAGCAGGGCGAGTGGGACGCCGGACCGGGGACGCTCCCCCTACGCCCGCGGCTGGCAGCCGGCCGGCGTAGGGGCGCCGCGCTTCCCGCAGGCGGGGGACAAACGAAAAGAAGGCTGCAAGTTCGTTGATACGACTTGCAGCCTTCTTTTCGTTGGGGTACCCGGACTCGAACCAGGAAAGACAGGACCAGAATCTGTAGTGTTGCCAATTACACCATACCCCAAACTCAGTGTCTGTATTGGGATGCCCTCCCGAATACGGCTGCAAAGGTATGGCCTTATTTTGAATCCTCCAAATCTTTTCCCGACTTTTTTTGAAAAAAGCGCGTTTTTTGCCTTAAAAGGCCCGATTCCTCCGCTCCTTAATCCCTAAAAATCAAAAAAGGACATGTTTTTTATATAGGCCTGTGGGAGAAATCAGAGAAATCATTTTAACTTTGCACCGCATTATCTTCACAAATCAAATCAATGAGCAATACGCCAGAATTAGTAAACTCCATCATCGAAGGTATCCAGGAAAAGAAAGGCCGCCAGATTGTCGTGGCCGATTTAACGGGCATACACACCGCTCCCTGCTCCTACTTTGTCATCTGTACGGGCGGCTCTCCGCAGCAAGTAGAGGCCGTGAGCGACGCGGTGTACGAGGCAACGCGCAAAAAGGCGGGCGAGAAGCCGGCCGCCGTGGCCGGGCTCAACAATGCCTACTGGGTGGCCATGGACTACGGCAACGTCATGGTACACATCTTCCTGCCCGAAGCCCGCGAGCACTACGACCTGGAGCACCTGTGGGAAGACGCGGAAGTGCAGACGGTCCCCGACCTAGACTAAGGCGGGCGGCCCTCCGGACGGACGTCTGTCCTTCTCCGGCCGGCTGCCGGCGGAGGGCGACACTCCCCCATCACAAAAACAGCTTTTTACTTACAAGAAATGAACGAGAACAATAAAAAGGGCAATATGCCGCGGTTCAATCTGAATTGGCTGTACATTGCCATCATAGTGGGACTGGCTTTCATGCTCTTCCAAGGTCAGAGCTCGACCGGCGGAGTGAACAAGGAGGTTAACTACACGCAGTTCTGCAACTATATTGAAAACGGCTACGCCTCGGAGGTGTTCGTCAACAAGACGGAGGGGACGGCACGCCTCGTAGTGAAGCCGGAAAAGATACGGTCCGTCTTCCAAGAGGGACCGGAGCGCGCCGGAAAGAAACCGACCGTCTCGGCCAAGTGCCCGTCGGTGGACAAGGTGAGCGAGTGCGTGGAAAAATACAACGTACCCGTGACCTACGAGGAATCGAACAGCCTTTTCCTCAACCTGCTCTACAGCCTGCTCCCCGTACTCCTGCTCGTCGGCCTTTGGTTCTACTTCATGCGCCGCATGGGTAACGGCGGCGGCAGCAACTCCTCCGGCATCTTCGGCGTGGGCAAGAGCAAAGCCCGCCTCTTCGAGAAGGGAAACGGCACGCACGTCACGTTCAAGGACGTAGCCGGGCAGGAAGGCGCCAAGCAGGAGGTGCAGGAAATCGTAGACTTCTTGAAAAACCCCCGCAAGTACACGGCCCTGGGCGGCAAGATACCCAAGGGCGTCCTGTTGGTCGGTCCTCCGGGAACGGGCAAGACGCTCCTGGCCAAGGCTGTGGCCGGCGAGGCCGACGTGCCCTTCTTCTCCCTCTCGGGCTCCGATTTCGTGGAAATGTTTGTCGGCGTCGGGGCCAGCAGGGTGCGCGACCTCTTCCGCCAGGCGAAGGAAAAAGCTCCGTGCATCATTTTCATAGATGAGATAGACGCGATAGGGCGTGCCCGCGGCAAAAACCCGTCCTTTGGCGGCAACGACGAGCGAGAGAACACGCTCAACCAGCTCCTCACGGAGATGGACGGCTTCGGCACGAACTCGGGCGTCATCATACTCGCGGCGACCAACCGCGTAGAGATACTCGACAGCGCCCTGTTGCGCGCCGGGCGCTTCGACCGCCAGATTCACGTCGACCTGCCCGAGCTTTCCGAGCGCATCGCCATTTTCAACGTCCACTTGGCCCCGCTCAAGCTGGACGACGACATCGACGTGGACTTCCTGGCCCGCCAGACGCCGGGCTTCTCCGGCGCTGACATTGCCAACGTCTGCAACGAGGCGGCCCTCATCGCCGCCCGCCACGACCGGCCCCGCGTCAGCAAGCAGGACTTCCTCGACGCCGTGGACCGCATCGTGGGTGGTCTGGAAAAGAAGTCGAAGGTCATGACCCAAGGCGAAAAGCGGACCATCGCTATCCACGAGGCCGGCCACGCCTCGGTTTCGTGGCTCCTGAAATACGCCAACCCGTTGGTGAAAGTCACCATCGTGCCCCGCGGACAGTCGCTCGGCGCCGCCTGGTACCTGCCCGAGGAGCGGTCCATTACGACGAAGGAGCAGATGCTTGACGAAATCTGCGCCACGCTGGGCGGACGTGCCGCCGAGGAGTTATTCTCGGGCCACATCTCCTCCGGGGCGCTCAACGACCTGGAGCGCGTCACGAAGCGCGCCTATGGCATGGTCGCCTATCTGGGTATGAGCGACGAGCTGGCCAATCTCTGTTACTACAACAACCAGGAATATAACTTCACCAAGCCTTACTCCGAAAAGACGGCCGAGAAGATTGACCTCGAGGTTAAGAAGCTAATCAACGAGCAGTACCAGCGGGCCAAGCAGATACTCAGCGAGCACGCCGGGCAGCACGCCCAGCTCGCCCAAATCCTGATGGAGCGCGAAGTCATCTTCACGGAGGACGTGGAGCGCATCTTCGGCAAGCGCCCGTGGAAGAGCCGCGCCGACGAAATCCAGGAAGAGGAGGAAAAGGCCGCCGCCGAGCGCGCCGCTTCTCCTGCGCCCGCGGCGACGGCAACGTCCCCGGGACAGCCCGCCGTAGTTTCGCCGGCCGTTCCGCCTATTCCCGTCGTCGGCGCCCCCGTCGCCGCCCCGGCTGGGACCGACCGCCCCGCCGACACTGTTACCGATGCCGCGCCGGCCGCTCCGGCCACGAGTGAAGGGGCCAGCGAGGCGCCCGCGTCGGAAAGTGGCAGCACGGAGGCTCCTGCTTCCGCTTCGGAGAAGGATAATGCCAATAAGAACGAATGAAGAACCTGATTCTACGAACCGTCACGGGCGTGCTCTTTGTCGCCGCCATCGTGGCCGGGATTGCCTGCTCGCCCGTGACGTTTGCTTTGCTCTTCGCCGTCGTCACGGGCCTGACGCTCTGGGAATTCTCCACCGTCGTCAACCGTTACGCGCAGGCCGACGTCAACCGCCTCATCAACACCGTGGGCGGCGTCTACCTCTTTCTGGCCTTCTTCTACTATTTCTCCGGCTACCTGAACGGGGTGCCGGACAGCAGCGTCTTCATCCCCTACCTGTTGACGCTCATCTATCTCCCTATCAGCGAGCTCTACCTCCAGCGCCGCGACCCCCTGAAAAACTGGGGCTACGCTTTTGCTTCGCAACTCTACATCGCCCTGCCGTTCTCGTTGCTCAGCGTCCTGGCTTTCCAGTACGACGCCCTGTCCGACCGGATAGTCTACCTGTGGTTCATTCCCCTGTCCGTATTCATCTTTCTCTGGACCAACGACACGGGGGCCTACTGCTGCGGCAGCCTGCTCCACAAATATTTCCCCGCGAAACTCTTCCCGCGCATCTCGCCCGCCAAGTCGTGGGTGGGGAGCGTCGGCGGCGGCCTGCTCTGCCTGGCCGTAGGGGCCGTGCTGTGGCACTTCTTCGGCTGCTTCACCCTCCTGCAATGGATGGGGCTGGGCCTGGTGGTCTGCGTATTCGGCACGTGGGGCGACCTCGTCGAGAGCCTTTTCAAACGCGAACTCGGCATCAAGGACAGCGGGCACCTCTTGCCCGGGCACGGCGGAATGCTCGACCGTTTCGACTCCTCGCTTCTCGCCATCCCGGCCGCCGTGCTCTATCTCTACACGATAGCATTCTTTTAAGGTGGGTTCTATCAATTCCATTTTTTATTTCTTGCATAAGGCAGCAGAAC
>USPK01000044.1 GCA_900556465.1 uncultured Prevotella sp.
TTTATCCGCTTATGCAACTTATAATCAGGGATTTAATTTATAGAAGTCCCCTTAACAAAAAAAAACGCATACCCCTGAATTTCACTCTCCTAATCTTCGTATTTTCGCCAACGTAAAAAGAGAACCCGAAACAATGGAGGAAAGCAAGGAAAAAAGGGCCGCGGCGCCCGACGTCGCCGCCCGCGTGCGCGAGGTGAAGCAGAGCCTGCGCGGCGCTATGAATGGTCCCGTCAGTCAGTCCATGCGCGAGAAGGGACTGACGTATAAAGTGAACTTCGGCGTAGAGTTGCCCCGCCTGCGCCAGATGGCCGCCGAGTGGCCCCAGGACTACGCCCTGGCCGCCGCCTTGTGGCAGGAACCGGTACGCGAGTGCCGCCTGCTGGCCCCGATGCTCATGCCCCCGGCACAGTTCGACGGGCAGATGGCCGACTTGTGGACCGAGCAGATGCACTTTCCCGAGGAGGCCGAAGTGGCCGTGCTCTGTCTCTTCAGCCGCCTGCCCTTCGCCTCGGACAAGGCGTTCGAGTGGCTCGCGGCCGAGCAGCCCATGCGCCAGCTCTGCGGCTGGCTGCTCCTGGGCCGCCTGTTCCAGCAAGGGCTGCGCCCCGCGCCGCGCGATGCCGACGAGCTCCTCGACCAGGCCGAGTGCGCCCTCCGTTCGGCCGACGGCCCCGTGCGCGCCGCGGCGGGCAAGACGTTGCTGCGCTTCATGGACTTCGGACCGGACGAGGAGGAGCGCGGCGAGGCCCTGCTCCAGCGCCTGGCGGGACAGTGACGACGCCGACGGTCGCCGCGCGCACGCCCCTTAGGCCCGTAAAAACTGGGCTAAGGCCAGTAATTTCTGGCCTTAGCCCAGTTTTTCTTTCCCTTAGCCCCGTGGCAGCGGGGCCTGGCGGCGCGTTCAGAGCGTCAGCGACACGCCGGCCAGGAAGCAGCAGCCCGGCTGCTCCACGTTGCCGATGTCGTAGTAGCGGTGGTCCGTCAGGTTGGTCACGTCGGCCCGTACGGCCCAGCCCTGGCCCTGCCACGTCAGGCGGCAGTCGAGCACGGCGTGGGCGCCGTAGGGCCGGAGCTCGCCCGTGGACTGCCCGTCGCGGTAGAGGAGGTAGCCGCCCATGCGGTCGGCCACGCGCAGCGACCACCGGGCCGAGAGCGGCCCGAAGATGCGGTGGGCGAGCGAGGCGGTGAACTTGTGGCGCAGATACTCCAGCGCGTAGTTCGACTTGAAGTAGGGCGTCGCGTCGCGGCGGTGCTGGTACCCGTAGGCGTAGGCCGCCGCGAAGTGGGTGAAGGGCTGCTTCGGGCCCAGCCATCGGCCCATGTCGAGGCGCAGGGACAGGCTGGCGCCCACGTTGTCCAGGCTGAAGGAGGTGGCGTGGTAGAGGTCGTCGGCCGTGAACATGACCCAGTCTATCATGTCGTGACCGCGGTTGAAGTAGGCCTTGGCCGTGACCGCCACGGGGCCGCGCTCCCAGTCGGCGCCGAGGCGGAAGGCCGAGTTCGTTTCAGGCCGCAGACCCACGTTGCCCTCCTGCGTGGGACTCTTGTACCACAGATCGGTAAAGGTGGGCAGGCGCATCGAACGGTTCCACGAGGCGTAGAGCCGCCATCCGCCGCCCGGCCGGTAGCTCACGTCGACGCCCGGATAGAAGCTGTAGGTCGTGCCCAGCGCCGTGTTGCGCAGGGCCATAATGCCGGCCGAAACGGTCCAGCGCCGCCAGACCACGACGTGCTCGAGAAAGAAACTCAGGTTGGTACGCCCGTCGCGCCGGGTGTAGCGCAGGCTGTCCTGCCCGCGGATGGGGACCGTCTGGCCCTCGTCGAGGGGCCGCCCCAGGCTGGTGCTGACGATTTCCTCCTCGCGGAGTTCGGCGCCGAAGGCCGTGCGGCCCAAGGCCCATTGGGTCCAGGCGTTGAGTCCCAGGGTGTAGACGTCGCCGCGGTGGAAGTTTTCGCCGGCGGCCGCGTGGCGCGTCAGCTGGTAGTGGTCCACGCTGCGCAGCCACGACACCTGGGGGACGAGGTGCAGGCGGCCGCGCGTCTCGGCCCGGACGGAGAGGAGGTAGCGGTGGGTGGCTTCCCACTGGTCCGGGTAGGCGGCGGAGTAGAACGTGTTGGCGCCGAAGTCGTTGACGGAGACGCCGGCCTGGGCGTCGAGGCGTAGCGCGGGGGCGTCGTAGCGTCCCTGCCAGAAGAGTTTCCCGCCCTGGAAGTCGCCGTTGTCGACGGCGCCGTCGGAGCGCTGCCAGCTGCCGCTCAGGCTGGTGCGGAAGCGGGCCGTGGCGGGCCACGCCGTGCGGGCGGCGGCGGTGACGGTGCCGTAGCTGCCGGCCGCGGCGCTGGCGGAAAGGCGTTCGCCGCCCTGGCGCGTGACGATGTTGACCGCGCCGCTGAAAGCCTGGCTGCCGAAGAGGCGCGAGGCGGCGCCTTCGAGTATCTCGATGCGCTCGATGTCGGAAAGGTTGACTGGGAAGTCGGCCGCGTTGTGGCCGGTTTGTGGGTTGTTGACCGGGACCCCGTTGACCAGCAAAGTAATCTGGTCAAAAGTGCCGCCGTCGATGCTGATGTCCGTCTGGATGCCGAAGCCGCCGCGCTGCCGGACGTCGACGCTGGCGACTGACTTGAGTGCGTCGTTGATAGTGGTGATGCCCGCCGCGTCCAGGTCCCGGCGGGTGAGGGCCGTCACCTGGCGCGCGCTGACCGCGGCGGCCAGCGGCGTCCGCGAGGCGGAGACGACGGCCTCGCCGAGCGAGGTGGTGGCTTCCGTAGCGACGGACGTGCTGTCGTGCCCCTCGGCGGTGCGGAGCGTCTGTCCCGTGAGGCGGGGTGTGGCGCAGGCCAGCGTGGCAGCGGTGAGCACGCCGATGCGCACTTCGCGGCCCAGGCAGGCAAAGAGCGCGTAGCCCTTGTGCGTGAAGTGGCGGAAGGTGAGCACCTGGCTGTGGTTGTGAGTTTTGGAAAACATGTGAATGAAATTAGAGATGTGATTAAAAAAATAGCGAGGCCGTAGTTGCGGTCTCGCGGAAATGCGATGGTGCAGGTGGTCCGGCGGCCGGGCGGTAGGGGCCGGCCCGGAGCGGCCGGGCAAGGGGCGCGGCGGACTGCCGGCCCTGGGCCGCGGCGCCGATGTGCGCCGGGAGGCGGAGCGGGCGGCGGTGGACGCAGAGGTCCCGCAGCCTTATTTCTTCTTCTTGAAGAAACCGCGATAGCGGCGGAAGAGTTTGTAGCCCGTCATGAGGCCGTCGTAAATGGAGTAGGCGGCCTGGGCCCTGTTGGTCCAGAGCTGAATCGGGTTGTCGACGAGCGGCGGTGCTGTGAGGTCGTTCCACTGCTCTACGATGGACGCTTCGCTCGCGGCGATGCGCGCGCGGAGCTCCTTGCGGCGGGCGTGGATCTCTTCTAAGGTGTAGATGTGCTTTATCATGGCTTTTCCTCCTCGTTTTTATCGGGATTCAGGAACAGATGACCGAGCAGGTTGGTGATGGGGCGGACGATGAGGCGGTTGCGCAGGGCGTAGATGACGAGGCCCACGAGGATGTAGAACAGGGCGACGAGCGCGCAGGCTACGTGGAGGCCCCCCACGTCGTCGGCCACGGCCAACGCTACGGCGTAGGAGAGGAAAAACAGAATAACGATGGCGGCTGCCAGCATAATGGCCGCCAGCGCGACCACGGAGAGCAGGACGGTGAGCTTGCTGACCATGTCGTACTTCCCACACTCGAAGCGCAGGGAGATATATTCACGAACTTCGGCAATGAGCTTACGAATGGAATCTATATGGCGGTCGTCTGAATACACGGGCTTGGGATTTAGGAATGGAGCGGCGCTGCCTCCGGCAACGGACGGCGGCGGGCGACGGACCGTTTGTGAAAACGGACACCGGCAGACTGCACCTCGTGAACGAGGGCGCTGTCTGCCGGTGTCGTAAGTTGTCAGGCTTTGTCGGCGTCGAGTTCGTCGGCGATGTCTTCCACGTCCTGACGACTCAACTTAATGCCTTTCTTGCGAAGGGCCTCGGCGATTTTGTAACGGGTGTCCGTTCCCTTCTCCGGGGCGAAGAGGAGACCACACGCGGCTCCGACGAGGGCGCCGCCTAAGAATGCTGCTACGAGATTAAGACCTTTCATGATACTTAAATTTATAGGGTTCTACGTGTTTAGGCCGGTAGCGATGCGGGCAGGCCTGCAACCTCGCCCGGCTTTTGAAGCAAAGGTAACGATTCTCTTCCTATTTACCTAACCTTTTATTGTGTTTTTTCGCCCTATTCTTCTAAATCTCTCCTTCTTTAATTTTGTTTAACGCAGGGGCGGATTTTCTACTGAAATAGAATTGTAATTTTGCAAACAAGTATTAGGCTACGGTCCGACTATGGCCGGGCCATTTGTGCGTAATCGTTGAATAACTACATTAAATCCATAAACCGCTTAGATATGAAGAATTATTTCTTATTCGGTGTGGCTCTCTGTTCGGCCGTAGTGCTCAGCAGCTGCAAATCGCAGGAGAGCGCCTATCGCCAAGCCTACGAGAAAGCCAAAGCACAGGAGCGCGAACAGACCGCTCAGGACAATTCGGAAGCAGTAGCCGTGACGCCGGCCACCGGTAACTCCGGGGCGACGATAACGGTTACCCCCGTGACGACCGTACCCTCCAACGAGGAGGACAATAGCGACGTGCGCACCATCCCCGGCGGCGTGACGGTGGTCAACGGCGAAGGATTGCGCGCATATAGCGTCGTGGTGGGGAGCTTTGTGACCCAGGCCAATGCCGAAGGATTGATGAATACACTCAAAGGCAAGGGATATGCGGCCCGTGTGGTAAAGACGAACGAGACGATTAACAATCACACCGGGTGGTATCGCGTCATTGCCTCTTCGTACGACGACAAAGCGTCGGCTATTCAGTCCAGAGATGAATTGAAAAGTACTTACGCCGGCGCCTGGTTGCTGTACAATAAATAATAAGGACGGCCATGCGCCCCTGCGCTGAGGAAAAAGCGTGCCAAAGGCTGCGCCCCGTGCGGGTGTGCAACCTTTGGCACGCTTGCTTTCGGGCGGCGCGGGGCGCGTTGCTCGCGCTCCTGTGCCTGGGCGGCGCGCTCCCCGCACGGGCCCAGGACGAAGTGCCGGTAGACACGATCATGGAGCGCGTCTATTCCTACACCGAGCGCACCGGCCTGAAGGTAGGGGACTTCACTTCCGAAATATACGCCCGCCACTATTTGCGCACCCGCCGCAAGGGCTTCTGGGTGCGCTACGTCCCGGGGCTGTTCCGCCTGGAGCGCGGGCAGAACGACTATTTCGGCGAGAGCCTGTCCCGCTTCCAGTTCAGTCCGTCCGGACGGATAGACCAGAAGACGATAGCGGCCTACACCACCATGCCCTATCTCAGCCCGGCCAATGACCGTTGGATGGGGCGCTACAACCTTTCCATTTACGAGCCCAACCTGTTCAGCGACCGCATCCTCTCTCCGCTCAATCGCCGCAACCGCCGCTTTTACCGCTATCAGTATTTCTACACCTACATCAGCGGCGGCCGTCCCGTCGCGCATATCGGCGTGCGGCCGCGCATCTCGAACACGCAGCTCGTGGAAGGCACCATCGACGTAGAAATCGGCACGGGGCGCTTACAGCTCTTTGCCTTCCAATTTTTCTACGGCTGGGCGCGGCTGGCTGTCAGCGGGCAGATGGGCGCGGACGGTAAGGCCACACTGCTGCCCAATAAGATTACGCTCATTTCCCGCCTCAATCTGTTGGGCAACCGTATTGAAGAACGTTTCGAGGCCTCGGCCCGTTACCGTTTCCTGCCTCCGCCGCCCGTCGACACTACGGCTTCGCGGCAGGCCCGGTTCGACCTGACGGACGAAAGCCTGTTGCGCGTCGACACCACCCGCATGCGCTACGACCGCGCCTTCTTCGACAGCGTGCGCCCTTACCCCCTCATGCCCTACGCGCAGGAAATCTACCGCCGCCGCGAGGCCGCCGACAGCGCCGCCGTAGCCGCGCCGCCCGCCGAACCGCGCCGCCGTCTCCTCTCCCCGCGCACCGAGGACCTGCTCTTCGACAGCCACAGCTTTACCCTGGGCGGGCAGGCCTCGGTCCAGTTGCCGCCCCTCCTGACCCCCTCCATGGTGCAGTGGTCCCCGAGCAAGGGTTTCTCGCTCCAGACGCGCTTCGTCTTCAATTACAACATCGAGCGCCAGGGCCGTTTGGATTTCGAGCCCCGCGTAGGCTACAACTTCAAGCAAAAGCAAGTCTACTGGCGACTCCCGCTCAACGTCACCGTCCTCCCGGCGCTCGACGGCTCCATCGGCATCGAGGCCGCAGGGGGTGACCACATGTACAGCAGCCGCCAGGCCGACGAGGTGCGCCACCAGTTGGCCGGCGTCACGAACTACGATTCGCTCATCCAGGTCTTCGACCGCTACGATTTCCATTACTATCGCGACAACCACGTCCTGTTCCATTTCACGTTGCAGCCGGTCGTCGGGCTTCACGTCAGTGTCGGCATGCGTTTCCACCGTAGGGCGCTGATTCATTGGAACGAGGTCGCGGCGCAGAACGGTATGGACCGCACGCTCACCAGCCTGGCCCCGCGGCTCCACGTCGAGTGGACGCCGGCGCAGTATTATTATCGGTCCAACGGCCGCCCCGTGGCGCTCTATTCCCATTGGCCCACGTTCATGCTCGACTATGAGCGCGGCATCCGCGCCTTCAACCGTTCGACCTACTACGAGCGCATCGAGTTCGACGCCCAGTACACGCACTCCCTCTACGCGCTCCGTTCCCTCTACTTCCGTGCCGGCTGCGGCTTCTATACGCGGCGGGGCGACGACTGCTTTTTCGATTACGACTATTTCCGCAACAACAATCTCCCGGAAGGGTGGGACGACGAAATGTCCGGCCAGTTCCAGCTGCTGGACAGTCGTTTCTACAACGAGTCCCGCTACTACGTCCGCCTCTCGGCGGCCTACGAGAGCCCCATGCTACTCTTCTCGCGCATCAAATTCCTGACGCGGCTCGTGCAAAAGGAGCGCCTTTACTGCAACCTGTTGAGCGTGCGCCGCCTCGGCTTCTACAGCGAGTGGGGCTACGGCCTGTCCACCCCGCTCATCGACGTGGCCGGATTTGTCGCCCTCTCCGGCCATCGGCAGACCAGCGCCGGCTGCAAGGTGGCTTTCCGCCTGTTCTGAGGGCCTGGCCGGGCGGCGGTCCGGCCCTTTCTGTCTGCTCCGCGGCCTGAAATGCTGCGCCGGATGCGTTGTTTTTCCCCGAAAAATGTTATTTTTGCCCGCTGAGTGCCCGGCGTTCCGTGCAGGCGGTTACTGCCGCCCGCCTTCCGGACCGTCCGCGCACGCAGAAAATCTATCCGCATAAACCCTGCATCAATATGAAATCGAAATTACTCCAGATGCTCATGGCCGCCAGTGCCGTGACCACCGCAGCCGCCGACGCCACGGACGGCTTCAAGTACACCGACGAGCAGTTTGCCGACATACAGATGCTCCGCTATAAGGTGGAAGGCTTCGAGTCCCTTACGCTCCAGCAGAAGACCTATATCTACTATCTGCAGGAAGCCGCCCTCTACGGACGCGACATTCTCTTCGACCAAAACGGACGCTACAACTTGCGCATCCGCCGCATGCTCGAGACCGTCTACACCGGCTACCGCGGCGACCGCCAGAGCCCGGACTTCCAGGCCCTGACCACCTACCTGAAGCGCGTATGGTTCTCCAACGGCATTCACCATCACTACGGAAGCGAAAAGTTTGTGCCCGGCTTTTCCGCCGACTTCTTCCGCGAAGCCCTGCGCCAGGCCGACGCCTCCCAGCTTCCGCTGGCCGAGGGACAGACGGTCGACGAACTCTGCGACGAGGTGTTCCCCGTCATCTTTGACCCCGCCGTCATGCCGATGCGCGTCAACCAGCGGGACGGTGACGACCTCGTGCTGACCTCTGCATGCAATTACTACGCTCCGGGCATCACGCAGGCCGAGGCCGAGGACTTCTACAGCCGGCGCAAGGACCCGTCCGACCCGCATCCGGTCATGACGGGCCTCAACAGCCGCCTGGTGCGCGGCGCCGACGGCCAGCTCGAGGAGCGCGTATGGCGCGTGGGCGGCCTCTACGGTCCCGCCATCGAGCGCATCGTGGACTGCCTGCTCCAGGCACGGCCCTTTGCCGAGAATGCCGCCCAGCAGGAAGTCATCGACCGCCTGGTGGAATACTACCGCACGGGCGACCTCCGCACCTTCGACGCGTACTCCATCCTCTGGCTCCAGGAGACGGCCGGCCTGGTGGACTTCGTCAACGGCTTTATTGAAAACTACGGAGACCCGCTCGGCATGAAGGCTTCCTGGGAGTCCATCGTCAACTTCAAGGACGTAGCGGCCACGGAGCGTACGCGCAAGCTGAGCGAGAACGCACAGTGGTTCGAGGACCACTCGCCCGTCGACCCCCGGTTCAAGAAGAAGAACGTCAAGGGCATATCCGCGAAGGTCATCACTGCGGCCATCCTCGGCGGCGACCTGTATCCCTCGACCGCCATCGGCATCAACTTGCCCAACTCCGACTGGGTGCGCCGCGAGCACGGCTCGAAGAGCGTCACCATCGGCAACCTGACGGACGCGTACAACAAGGCGGCGCACGGCAGCGGCATGGACCGCGAATTTGTCATAGACGACGCGACGCGGGCCCTCATCGAGCAGTACGGCGACGCCTGCGACGACCTGCACACCGACCTGCACGAATGTCTGGGCCACGGCAGCGGGCAGCTCCTCCCGGGGACGGACCCCGACTCCCTGCGCTCCTACGGCTCCACCATTGAGGAGGCGCGCGCGGACCTCTTCGGCCTCTATTACGTGGCCGACCCGAAGCTGGTGGAACTGGGCCTGACGCCCAACGCCGAGGCCTACAAGAGCCAATACTACACCTACATGATGAACGGACTGCTCACGCAGCTGGTGCGCATACAGCCGGGCAACACCATCGAGGAGGCCCACATGCGCAACCGGGCCCTCATCGCCCGCTGGGCCTTGGAGAACGGACGCGAAGACAACGTCGTGGAGCTGGTCCAGGTGGAGGGAAAGACGTACGTACGCATCAACGACTACGCCGCCTTGCGCCAGCTCTTCGGCCGCTTGCTGGCCGAGGTGCAGCGCATCAAGAGCGAGGGCGACTACGAGGGGGCGCGCCAGCTCGTGGAGCGCTACGGCGTGCAGGTGGAGCCCGGCTTGCACCGCGAGGTGCTGGAGCGCTACGCCCGCCTGAACCTTTCGCCCTACAAGGGCTTCATCAATCCGGTCTACACGGCGGAGCGCGACGCCGAGGGCCGCATTGTCGACGTGAAGCTGGACTATACCGAGGCCTACGACGCACAGATGTTGCGTTACAGCCGCGACTACGCCACACTGCCCGCCGTCAACGACTGACGCGCGGTGCGGCTTCCCGCACTATCGGCGCCCGCAGCCTGCCTGGCCGCGGGCGCCTTTTTTCGGTCCCGTCCGTGTGCGGGAGCGGCCGCCGCACGGCGCGGTCCAGGGGCGCGGCTACGGGCCTTAGCCCCGTAGCGACGGGGCCTATTCCAGTTTTTACGGGCCTTAGCCCCGTGTTTGCGGCAACTGTCCGGCGGGCCGCCCGCCATGTCCCGACAGCGCTGGCAGGTAGCGGTGACATTGTTGTCACACTTTTGCTGCGAGTGACAGATATTTCAAATAAATGTTGCCTCATACGTTAAAATCATTAGCAATATCGCCATGTTTGTGAAATAAAGTATAATAAATGCGGCCGCTGCTCCCCGGCGCGCGCCGTCCGTGCCGGTCTGGTACGTCCTTTGCAACGTATAAGGGTGAACCGCGGAAGCCGGAAGGCCGAGGCGGAGAACAAAAAGATTTGTAGAACTTATAAAAATAGGAGGTTTGATTATGCTACCAGTTAAAAGTCTTGCACAGAGTTGGTTTCCCAGCGCATTCAATGATTTCTTTGATACGGAGTGGTTGCCTAAGGATTATCGCACGGCACCTTCTATCAATGTGATGGAAGACGAGAAGAGTTATCGCATCGAAGTGGCCGCGCCCGGCTTGACTAAGGATGACTTCAAACTTCATATTGACGAGAACGACAACCTCGTTATCAATATGGAGAAGCAGACGAAGAACGAGGAGAAGGAGAAGGGCGGCAAGAAATACATCCGTCGCGAGTTTTCCTACGCTCACTTCCAGCAGACGCTGGCCCTGCCGGAGAACGTGGACCGCGAGCACATCGCAGCCGAAGTAAAGGACGGCGTCCTGAACATCGAGTTGCCGAAGAAGGCCGAAGAGCCCAAGCAAGAAGGACGTGCCATCGAGATTCACTAATAACTGACTGAAAAGCGGTCTCCTGCTGTCGTCGGACGGCGGGAGACCGTTTTTCTTTTTTATTAACCTAAAGGAGACGTCGCATGAAACAGTCCCATCCTTCCGTTATCCTGATGAACTTCACCGGAGTCTACGACTACGAGGCGTTTGCCCGCCGCCGCGGCATGGTCCACCTGGACTGCACGCACCTGCGGGGGACGGAGTGCTACTGCGATGCCGGCGGAGCGGCCGCGCTGCGCCGGCTGATAGCTCCCTACCCGCCGGAAGGCATTCACTTCATAGACTCCGGCGATTTCCACTACCTGACCAAGTTCTGGACGGACAAGCTGACGCGTCCGTTCTCGTTGCTCGTGTTCGACCACCATCCCGACCTGCAGCAGCCGCGCTACGGGGGCGTCCTCTCGTGCGGCGGATGGGTGGCCGACGTCGTGCGCGAGAATCCGTGGGTCCGGCAGGTGTGCCTTGGCGGCGTGGACCGCCGCCTTGTGGCCGAGGTTCCGGCCGAACTGCGGCCGCGCGTCCATTTCTTTTGCGGCGACGAGGGCGGCTACGAAGCGGCCTGCCGCAACTTTTCGGCCGGCTGGCTGCAAGGGCCCGTCTACCTGTCGATAGACAAGGACGTGCTCTCGCCCCGCGAAGTACGCACCAACTGGGACCAGGGGACCATGTCGCTGGTGGCCATGGAGGACGTGTTGCGCCGCGTGGTGGAGCGGACGCCCCTGCTCGGGGCCGACATCTGCGGCGAGTGTGCGGCCACGCTCGACTGCTTCGAGGAGCAGCGCGAGGCCGACGGCAACAGCCGCGTGAACAGCGAGCTGCTCGACCTGCTACTCCGCGCCGCCGGCGGGCCGGGGCTGGGCGCTCACTGCAAGTAGGGATTGGCGCGCCGCTCCTCGCCCACGGTCGTCGTGTCGCCGTGGCCGGGACAGACGGTGACGCCGTCGGGGAGGGCCAGTATGCGCTCCCGGAGGCTGCCGACGAGGCTGGCCTCGTTGCCGCCGGGCAGGTCGCAGCGCCCTATTTCGTGGCGGAAGAGGCTGTCGCCGCTGAAGAGGACGGCCTCGTCGCTGTCGTAGAAGCAGACGCCGCCGGGCGTGTGGCCCGGGGTGGCGATGACCTGGAGCACGTGATGGCCGAACGTGAGGCGGCTGTCGTCGTCGAAGCAGGGGCCGGCGGGCGGCAGGGTGAGGGGCAGGTCGCGGTGCATGAAGAGCCGGGCCTGGCGGGCCGCGTTGGCGTAGGTGTCGGCCTCGTTGCGGTGCATCTCGGGCCGGACGCCGTAGGTGCGGTAAAGGAAGTCCGCGCCAAAGAGGTGGTCGAAGTGGGCGTGGGTCTGTAAGAGGCGTTTCACGCGGAGTTCGTGCGTGTCGATGAAGTCTTGGATGGCCTTTTTCTCTTCCGGGTAAAAGGCGCCGCAGTCTATGACGACGGCCTCGCGGCTGTCGTCCCAGAGAACGTAGCAGTTCTCCTCGATCATGTTGACTACGAATCGTTGGATGTTGAGCATAGGGCGTGAGGTTAAAGAAAAGGAAAGTCCGCCGCGCCAGCGGGCCGCGACGGACGGAATGAGGCATCAGAGGCTGACGAAAGCCACTTTCTTCCCTTCAAAATAGTCTTCCTTGAAAAAGTCGCTGAGGTTCCACGTCTCGGAACAGTGCTTGAAGGGCCGCAGCTCCTCGCCGAGGTCGCCGCCCTTGAGGACGAGGACACCGTTCGGTACGGAATTTTTTCCCTGGTGATGGATGTTTTTCCGTATCAGGCGGACCAGCTCGGGCAGCGGCATGACGGCGCGCGACACGACAAAGTCGAATTTCCCCTTTTCCTCTATGACGTTGCGGTGGGCCAGACTGACGTTCTGCAGCCCTATGGCCTGGGCCACCTCGGTGGCGACGCGGATTTTCTTCCCGATGCTGTCGACGAGGTGGAACTGGACTTCGGGGAAGAGAATGGCGAGCGGGATGCCCGGGAAACCGCCCCCCGTGCCGACGTCCATAATGGACGTGCCCGGGCGGAAGTGGATGGCCTTGGCAATGCCTAAGGAGTGGAGCACGTGGTGAAGGTAGAGTTCGTCGATGTCCTTGCGCGAGATGACGTTGATCTTGGCGTTCCAGTCGTGATAGAGGGCGTCGAGCTGCTCGAACTGGCGGCGCTGCCCGTCGGACAGTTGCGGGAAGTAGTCGAAGATGATTTGTACGGTGGAGTGTTCCATGAGTAGCTTGAGTTTTTAGTGGGGTGGAGCGGCCGACCGTCGGGGCGGCCTCAGAGGGAAAGGGAGAGAAACGCGCGGTCGTCGAACGACTCCGTCCCCTCCATCCAGCATTTCGTGGCGGCATTGGGGCCGATGCAGAGCGGGTCGGCCTGGAGCAGGCGACGGAGCCCGGCCTCCGTGTCCCGGAGCGTGTCGGCCAGGACGGGGTAGCCGTCCGAGGCCAGGATAAGCCGCCGGGCCGGGCCGAGGGGGATGGCCGGCACGGCGTCGGGGTCGATGGGGCAGCCGTCTATCACCGGATAGCGGAAGGGATTGAACGGATTGGGGTCGTTCTGGAAATTGGTCTGCTCGCGTAGGGCGTCCATGATGAGGGCCCGGCCCAGGTCGTTGCGGCGCAGCGATTCGGCCGGCGTCCCGTGGGCCAACAGGTAGCGGACGGCGTCGCAGCGCGCCTGGGTGAGGACGCGGTCCACGAGCTTGGGGTGCGTGTACGTGCGGCCCCCGACGCGGCACTGACAGTCGCCGATGAGCCAGACCGTGTGCCAGTGGTGGCTGTAAAGGGCCGCGCTGCACGTGAGGCGGTAAGCGGCCTGCGTGGCGGCCTGCGGCGGGTTGTGGACAGCGATGGCGGCCGTGAGGCGGCGGAGCACTTCCTCCTTGTCCGCCGCAGGGGGCAACGTGCGGATGGCCGTCAGCGTGAGGCGCATGGCCTGCAGCCCGCCGTGAGCGCCCACCTTGGAGGTGCTGCCGTCCACGACGGCGGCGAAGTGGTCCGTCACGACGTAGCCGTCCTCACAAAGTTGCGGCTGCCCGAGCTTGCCCTGCACGTAGCTTTCTATGATTTCCATGGTTTCGTCCCTGCGGCGCGTCTGTCCGCCGCCTTGTCCCGCATGGCGCGGGCCGGGCTGGCGGGGCCGTCGATTTGTGGGCAAAGTTAGGAACTTATTTCCAATCGCGCCCCGCCCGGGCCCCACGAAGTGCGTCCCCGTCCCCGCTGCTGCCGGCCGGATACAAAAAAATCCCGCGCCAGGGGCTGGGCGGGACGGTATGGGGCGGGCGGCGCGGCGGCCGCTTGCGGCTTATCGCCGCCGGCGGGGCGGGGGCGGCGTGCCCTTGCGGCGGGGCGACGGGGCGGACTGGCGCGGGGCGCGTCCCTGGTCGGGCAGGGCGCTGCGGCGGG
>USPK01000045.1 GCA_900556465.1 uncultured Prevotella sp.
CCGCCAGCGCGTCGACCACAACCTCCTCGTCGAGCACGCCGCCCCCCGCTGCACCAGCGACCTGCTTTTCAAGTATGTGCTCGACGGCAGCGCCGTCGGGGCCTTTGCCGGCCACGTCCTGGTGCGGCCCGGCGCGCAACAGACCCTCTCGCAGCAGACCAACGCCAACCTCTGCGCCTCCCCTTCGGCCCGCGCCTACGCCCAGCCCATGCTCGAAATCTATGCCGACGACGTGAAGTGCAACCACGGCTCCACCGTCGGGAAACTCGATGAATCCGCCCTTTTCTACATGCGCCAGCGCGGCATCCCCGAGGCCGAGGCCCGGCTCCTGCTCCAGCATGCCTTCATCAACGACGTGCTCCTCCGCGTCACGCCCGAGGCCCTGCGCGACCGCCTCTCGCAGCTCGTCGAAAACCGCTTCCGCGGCGTTGCCTCCCGCTGCCACGGCTGCGCGCTCTGTTCCTGAGCGCCCGCTCTCCTTCCCCAACCCAACCGACTATCCGCCATGTATGATATAGAACAAGTGCGCGGCGACTTTCCCATCCTCAGCCGCGAAGTCTACGGGCGGCCGCTCGTCTACCTCGACAACGCCGCCACCACCCAGAAGCCGCGGGCCGTGGTCCAGGCCATCGCGGACGAGTATTATTCCGTCAACGCCAACGTCCACCGCGGCGTGCATTTCCTCTCCCAGCAGGCCACCGACCTCCACGAGGCGGCGCGCGAGCGCGTCCGGGCCTTTCTCAACGCCCGCAGTGCCGCCGAGATTGTCTTTACCCGCGGCACGACCGAGAGCCTCAACCTGATGGCCGCCAGCTACGGCGAGGCCTTTCTGCACGAGGGCGACGAGGTCGTCCTCACCGTCATGGAGCACCACTCCGACATCGTGCCCTGGCAGCTCCTGCGCGAGCGTCGCGGCATCGTGTTGCGCGTCGTCCCCATGACCGATGTCGGCGAGTTGGACCTGGCCGCCTTCGAGCGCCTCCTCGGTCCCCGCACCCGCCTGGTGTGCGTGGCCCACGTGAGCAACGTCCTCGGCACCGTCAACCCCGTGCGCCGCATGGCCGAAATGGCCCACGCCCACGGCGCCCACCTCCTGGTCGACGCCGCCCAGAGCGTCCCCCACCAGCCCGTCGACGTGCAGCGCCTTGACTGCGATTTCCTCGCCTTCAGCGGGCACAAGGTCTACGGGCCCACGGGCATCGGCGTACTCTACGGCCGCGAGGCGCTCCTCGACCGCATGCCCCCTTACCAGGGCGGCGGCGAGATGATTGCCCGCGTCAGCTTCGAACACACCACCTACGAGCGCCTGCCCTACAAGTTCGAGGCCGGTACGCCGGACTACATCGGCTCGCACGCCCTCGCCGTGGCGCTCGACTACGTCGACGCCCTCGGCCTGCCGGCCATTGCCCGCTACGAGCACCGGCTCACCGCCTACGCCCTCGAACGGCTGCGCGCCATCCCCGGCCTCCGCGTCTACGGCGACGCGGCGGCCCGGGGCGCCGTCGTCTCGTTCAACGTCGGCGGCATCCACCCCCTCGACCTCGGCACCCTGCTCGACCGTCTCGGCATCGCCATCCGCACCGGCCACCACTGTGCCCAGCCCCTCATGGCCCGCTGTGGCGTCGAAGGCATGGCGCGCGCCTCGTTCGCCCTCTACAACACGCCGACCGAAGTCGACGCCCTGGCCGACGGCATCGAGCGCGTGCGCCGCATGTTCTGAGGCTCCGCCCTCCGCCCCGGCGCCATACCATAATAATATATATCCCTCCCGCCCATGCTCCTGTCCCACTACAACGCCCTCGGCCTGGTCGAGGCCGGGGTCGACGAGGCCGGCCGCGGCTGTCTGGCCGGCCCCGTCTACGCCGCCGCCGTCATCCTCCCGCCCGACTACCGCCACCCCGGGCTCAACGACTCGAAGCAGCTCAGCGCCCGCCGGCGCTACGCCCTCCGGGCCGACATCGAGCGCGACGCCGTGGCCTGGGCCGTCGGCACGGCCGGCCCCGAAGAGATAGACCGCCTCAACATCCTCGGCGCCACCTTCCTGGCCATGCACCGCGCCCTCGACGGCCTCAGCCCCGTCCCCGGCTACGTCATCGTAGACGGCAACCGCTTCCGGCCCTGGGGCAGCGTCCCCTGGACCACGATTGTGAAGGGCGATGCCCGTTACGCCGCCATCGCCGCCGCCTCCATCCTCGCCAAGACCTGGCGCGACGACTACATGCACCGGCTCCACGCCGAGTTTCCCCAGTACGGCTGGGACCGCAACGCCGGCTACCCCACCGCCGCCCACCGCGCGGCCCTCCGCCGCTACGGCCCCACGCCCTACCACCGCCGCTCGTTCCGCCTCCTGCCCGAGGCCGAGCCCGACCTCTTCGCCGCCGACGCCCGGCCCTGAGCCCGCCGCTCCGCCGCCCTTGCCGCACTGCCCCGCCGCCGCTTCCCCAGCGCCGGCGGGGCAGTGCGCGTTCCGGCCCGCTCCGGCCCCCGCACGGCGCCCCGGCGGCTGCCGTTTTGTATAAATGAATGAAGATTCTGTTACAACTCCAAAAATGGTGTCTCCAACTTGCTTTTTGCCCCCGAAAATAAGCCTTGTGTTAAAAATATCGCGAAAAAAATAATTTTTTGTTGGTCAGTAAAAAAATTAAAACTACTTTTGCAGAAATTACGTTTTTCGGCAGGTGGACGAAAGCCGTCCGACGTCCTTTTCTCCCAAGGCTGACGCCCCGCCGGAACTTTGGAAAGATAACTACACAATGTTTAATTTAATCGTGATATTATGAACAAGAAGTTAGTGCTTTTGGGAACAGCCTTTCTCCTGGGAGTGGCAGCCGTTTCCGCACAGAAGCGCGTGACGGGTCGCGTCGTCGACACCAACGGGGAACCGGTGGTCGGAGCGTCCGTACGCGTGGAAGGCGAGAAGGGCGTGGCCGTGACCGACGAGAACGGTAACTTCACCCTGAACAATGTTTCCGCTTCGGCGAAGGAACTGAAGGTGACCTACATCGGTAAGAAAGCGCAGACCGTGTCTGTCGCAGCCAACGTACGCGTTGTGCTCGAGGAAGACGAAAACCTGCTCGGCGAAGCCGTCATTGTGGGTTACGGTTCGGCCCAGAAGCTCGGAACGATTGTCGGTTCCGTCAACACCGTGAGCGGTGAGAAGATAGCCTACAAGCCTACCGTCAACGCGCTCGACGGACTGCAGGGTTCCGTACCCGGTCTGCAGGTGCTCAGCAGCTCCGGTGACCCGGGTGCCGCCATTACGTCCGGCAGTTACAGCGCCACCATCCGCGGTATCGGTTCGCTTTCCGACAACACCCCGCTGTTCGTCGTAGACGGTGTGCCCACTTCGAGCTCCGTGCTCGGTATGATGAACTCCGCCGACATTGCCAACGTCACCGTCCTGAAGGGCGCCTCCGCCACCAGCATCTACGGTTCGCGTGCCGCCAACGGTGTCATCTATATTACGACCAAGCGCGGCTCCGCCCACGAGAAGGCCCGCGTCACCGTCAGCCAGAGCATCGGCTGGAGCAGCCTGGCCCGCCGCATCGGCGACCCCATGACCGCTACCGACTACCTCGACTTCAAGCGTTCGCTCGGATTGATCAGCGGCGAGGATTACTATGCCGCGAAGCTCAGCGGTAACAACACCGACTGGCAGGACTATCAGTTCGACAAGAACGTCCCGATGTACGAGACCAACTTCTCCATCAGCGGCGGCAACGACCGCACCACGTACTACGCCTCCGCTTCCCACTTCAAGCAGGACGGTGTCGTGCGCGGCAGCCGCTTCAAGCGTATCACGTTCCGCTCCAACATCGACTCCAAACCCCTCGACTGGTTGAACTACGGCGTAAACATCAGCCTCGCTTACGACGAGCGCGCCGCCTCGAACGCTACTTATAATGGTTCTAACTATGTGAACGGCGGTATCCTCGGTACGTACATGGACCCGACGGTAAGCCCCTACGGTCCCAACGGTGAGCGCCTCAACAGGTACGATAGCCCCGTAGGCCAGATGACTTCTCCGGAATACATGGCGTGGGGCAACCCCGTTTACAGCAACGACCTGCGCACCGTCAGCTCCGCCTACCTGCAGCTGACGCCGGTGAAGGGCCTGACGCTCCGTTCGCAGCTGAGCCTCGACGCTATCGAGTCGCGCGGCGCTTCCAAGATGATTCCCTCCTATTCGCCGGGTAACGGCCGCGCCCAGGAGACGTTCAGCCGCAACGTCCAGTTCACTATCACCAACACCGCCGAGTACAAGTTCACCCTCAACGAGCTGCACAACATCACCCTGCTCGCCGGACAGGAAGGCATCCGCACCACGTACAAGTCCTTTGGCGCCATGACCAACGGCCAGAGCCTGGACAACTTCGTGAACCTGGGTGCCGGTCTGACGAACTCTTCCCTGCCGAGCTACTCCGAATATAAATATGAGTACCTCAGCTTCTTCGGCCGCGCAGACTACTCGTATGCCGACAAGTACTACGTCAACTTCACCGTCCGCAACGACAAGAGCTCCCGCTTCGGTCGCGACAACCAGGCCGCTACCTTCTTCAGCGGCGGCGTCATGTGGAACATGAAGAGCGAGGACTTCCTCAGCGACGTGGACTGGGTGGACAACCTCCAGGTGCGTGCCGACGTCGGTTCCACCGGTAACAGCGCCATCGGCAACTACGACCACCTCGCCCTCGGTACGCTGAGCCGTTACGGCGGCAGCCAGGCCTACTACTTCAGCCAGCTCGAGAACGAGAACCTGACGTGGGAAACCCAGGTGCAGACGTCCATCGGCTTCGACGTCCGTCTCTTCGATCGCGTTGACTTTGCCTTCGGGTGGTACAACCGTGACACGAAGGACATGCTCCAGGCCGTGCCCACCGTCTATACGACCGGTTTCGGCTCCGTCGTTCGCAACGTCGGCTCCATGAACAACCGAGGCATCGAGCTCGAGTTCGGCGTCGACGTGCTGAAGACGAAGGACTTCTACCTCAACGTTCACGGCAACTACACCTACAACAAGAACAAGATTACCGAGCTCTTCAACGGCCTCGACGAGTACTACTGGCCCGGTACCAGCATCCTCTACCGCGTAGGCGAGAGCCCGCTCTTCTATATGCCTATCTATGCCGGTGTCGACAAGAATACCGGTGAGCAGATGTGGTATAAGCCAGGCTACAGCGGCGACCCCGGTTACGACTACAACCCGGAGACCATGACCAAGACCTTCGACGAGAACGCACTCCTGCAGTCCACGGGCAAGAAGTACTACGCCCCCCACTCCGGCGGCTTCGGCCTGACGGCCTCCTGGAAGGGCCTCACCCTGACGGCCGACTTCAGCTACGTGCTGGGCAAGTACCTGTTGAACAACGACGCCTACTTCTCGAACAACCCCTACCAGTTCATCACGCAGCTCAACCAGGACAACGTCGTGAAGGACATCTGGCGCAACCCGGGCGACCTGACGCTCCAGCCGGCCTACGGCTCCGTCCGTCAGTTCGATACCCACTTGCTCGAGAACGCTTCCTTCATGCGTCTGAAGAACCTGACCCTTTCCTACGACCTGCCCGAGCAGTGGATGAGCGCCACCGGCTTCATCAGCGGCGTACGCATCACGGCCACCGGCCGCAACCTGTTCACCGTGACCAAGTACACGGGTGCCGATCCGGAAATCGACTCCAACCTGTCCATGGGCGCCTACCCGAACACCCGCGAGTATACGCTCGGCGTACAGGTGACGTTCTAACGCCGGGTTTCTCATTCACAACATAAATTATTAAGCCAATCATTATGAATAAGATACTTTCCAAACTTTCAGTGCTGGCCCTGCTCGCCCTGCCTTTGGTGACGTCCTGCGAGTTGGATCAGAACTCGCCGACGAATCCCAATCCCGAGGAGATGACGGGAAACGTTGCGGCCGCCGAAACCTGGCGTCTGGGCCTCTACACGACGTTGCGCAGTGTCTACGGCTTCGACAACAGCGACATGCAGACGCCCAACTTCGTCCTGACCAATCAGGACGGTAACCAGAACGGCCCGATGTTCAACTGGCTGTTCAACAACAGCGATACCGACCCCACCACCACCGAGTGGGCCAACGACTACACCGTGATTCTGCGCGCCAACGCCGTGCTGGAGTACGTGCCCCGCGTGCTGACCGATGCCGAGGGGCTTACGGCCGCCGACAGCGCGGAGGTGTACCAGATTCTGGGCGAGGCACACCTGGTGCGTGCCATGATGTACCAGCGCCTGGCCACCTACTTCACCGACCGCTACGATGCCGCCCAGGCCAAGCAGCAGCTGGGCCTGCCCATCGTGGAAGTGATGGACGTGGACTACATGCCTGCCCGCGAATCGCTCGACAGTACCTATAAATATATAGAGAGCGAGCTCAACCTTGCCCGCCGCTACATGACGGGCAGCGACCCCAGCCGCTACCTGACCGGTGCCGTGGTCAACTACCTCCTGCCGACGGCTGCCATCGACATGGTGGAGGCCCGCGTGGCCCTGACGACGGGCGACTACGACCGCGCCCTCGAGCTGACCAGCAGCCTCATTGCCAGCGGCGAATATCCCTTGATCACGACGGTCGAAGGCTTGCAGAGCATGTGGCTCAACGATGAAGGTACGGAGATCATCTTCGAGCCGTACCAGTCCACCGAGGAGCGGGGCGCTTCCTGGTCCAACTACACCGGCCTGAACGCTTCCCTGACTTCGCAGCTCGGCATCAATGCCTACGTGCCTTTGATTTATCCCTCCGTCGAGGCCCTCAACCTCTACGACGCCACCGACATCCGCTTCAATGCCACGTTCTCGGCCGGTTGGAGCTATGCGGCCTACTACACGGACGGCGACATTAACAACGCTTTCGTTTACCTGCTCTACAAGTACCCGGGCAATCCGAACCTGAAGGTGGCTGCGTCGGACAACTATAACATGGCCAAGG
The DNA here is from genome assembly GCA_900556465.1 of uncultured Prevotella sp. Lineage (GTDB taxonomy): Bacteria > Bacteroidota > Bacteroidia > Bacteroidales > Bacteroidaceae > Alloprevotella. The sequence continues at coordinate 6,944 of USPK01000045.1, forward strand.
TGTTCCGCTCGCCCGAGGCTTACCTCATCGCCGCCGAGGCTGCCTATCGCCTGGGCGACACGGCCACGGCCCTGTCCTACTACAACGCCCTGCACCACGACGCCCGCGGCGCCGCCGAGCTGACCACCACGGACAACTTCCTCGACGAGCTCTGCAACGAGTACAGCCGCGAGTTCATCGGCGAAGGCCTCGTCTTCAGTGCTTACAAGCGCCTGAACAAGGGCTTCACATGTTCCGCCGCCGGCCAGCAGAAGGGTACGAATACCAGTATTGCCGGAAGGAATATTTCCGCCGACAACATCCGTTGGACCTGGGAAATTCCATTGAACGACCTGACGATGAACGCCAACCTCGAGCCCAACTGGAATTAATGTAGAACCAAAGCAAACGATTCACAATGAAAAAGTTATTTCAAACATTGGCCGTGGCCGCAGTGGCTTGTCTGGGCTTCGCTTCCTGTAACGACGAGTTCGACACCACGGACCACGCAACATACCCCGCCGAGGCCCCCGGCCTGGGCGTATGGGTGGCCGACCAGACGGCTACGGAAGGTGACTTCGTGAAGGACTACTTCCATGAATTGAACATCACGCTCAGCGCAGCTGGCGACACCGTGTGGAACGTGACGAGCGTCGCCACCGACGTCAACACACTCGGTCTCCCGGCCAACTACCCCGTATGTACGCCGGCCGGCAAACTGCAATCCTATGACGCGACGGCAGGCGTGGCCTACCTGGAGTTCCCTCAGACCGAGGTGGCCTATCTCGTAGGTCTGCAATCCATGGTACCGGCCCGCGGCTACGTGACCTACAACCGCACGGCCGACCAACTGTCCGTCGACATGGACTTCCTGTATAACAATTCGTGGCGGTCGTTCCAGGACTACGCCCTCTGCGGTACGTTCACGCTGACCCGCGCGAAGTACCCGAGCCTCCTGGCCGGTTATTGGTACGGCCAGGACAGCGCCGGCACTCCCTACATATTCTATCTCATCTATGACCAGGAGAAGTTGGTCGGCTACGACCAGCAGGGACAGCCCGTTACCACAACATTGTCCGGCCAGTTCGTCGTGGGCAACGCGCAGGACTACTGCCTCTGGAGCTACGACAAGACGACTGGTACCGGTACGGTGACGAGCAAGGGCCTGGTGTCCGTTCCTGAGGGCACGACCTACACGTTGCAGTACAACGAAATCGGTCAGCTGACCTACAACACGGGTACGGAGACGGTGGTCCTCGACCGCGTGGCTTACTGATCCGCACATTCTCGCATTCCGATAAAATCGGGCGACCCCAACGGGCCGCCCGATTTGCGTAGGCCACGGGGCGGCGGCGCGGTCCCTGCCCGCCTGTGCCCCAGGCCGCTGCGGAGCGGGGCAGGGCAGGGCCGATACGCAAAAAAACGACGTAAAAGCGAAGCGGCTCGCGGGAATTATTTATATTTGCACCTTGTATCGTAAAATGAAGCTCATCAACGAAAGTGTTTCTCCTTCATTCATGAAACAGTATCATCTTGTCAACAACCTAACGGGTTGGGTTATCTTTGCCATTGCGGCTTTCACGTACTGCGCTACGGTGGAGCCGACGGCCAGTTTCTGGGATTGTCCCGAGTTTATCACTACGGCCTACAAGTTGGAGGTGGGGCACCCGCCCGGCGCTCCGTTCTTCATGCTGACGGGCAACTTCTTTTCGCTCTTTGCCAGCGACCCGACGCAGGTGGCGCTGTGCGTGAACCTGATGTCGGCGTTGATGTCGGCCGTGTGCATCCTGTTCCTGTTCTGGACGGTGACGCACCTGACGCGTAAGCTGGTGGGCAAGGACGGCGTGCCCGCCTCGCCGTGGCAAACGGTGCTGATCATGGCGGCCGGCGCTGCGGGCGCCCTGGCCTATGCGTGGAGCGACACGTTCTGGTTCTCGGCCGTGGAGGGCGAGGTCTATGCCTACTCGTCGATGATTACGGCCTTGGTGTTCTGGCTCATCCTGAAGTGGGAGGACCACGCGGACGAGCCGCACTCGGACCGCTACCTGGTGCTGATTTTCTACCTGACGGGCCTCTCGATCGGCGTCCACCTGCTGAACCTGCTCTGCCTGCCGGCCATTGCGCTGGTCTACTACTTCCGCAAACATCCGCAGGCGACGACGCGCGGCTCGCTCGGGGCGCTGGCCATCTCGCTGCTGCTGGTGGCGGCGGTGCTCTACGGCGTGGTGCCGGGCATCGTGAAGGTGGGCGGCTGGTTTGAGCTGTTCTTCGTCAACACGCTGGGCCTGGGCTTCAACAGCGGCCTGGTGGTCTACCTGTTTGTGCTGGTAGGCGTGGTGCTGGCGGCCATATACAGCACGAGCGGAACGAACCGCCGGCTCATCTCGGTGCTCTACGTGCTGTCGGTGGGCCTGTTGGGCATTCCCTTCTTCCTGGGCCACGGCTGGCTGGCCGTGGTGTTCGGGGCGCTGATCCTGGCCGGCCTGGCCTGGCTCCTGCATCGCCGCGGGAAGGACGGGGAGTACGTGCTGCGGAAACGCTTCCTCAACACGTCGCTCCTGTGTATGCTGATGCTGATGATTGGCTACTCGTCGTATGCCGTCATCGTGATCCGCTCGACGCAGAACACGCCGATGGACCAGAACTCGCCGGAGGACGTGTTCACCCTGGGGACGTACCTGGGCCGCGAGCAGTATGGCGAGACGCCCCTGCTCTACGGTCAGGCCTACACGTCGGTGCCCTGCTACCAGCGGCAGCTGACGACGGACCCGGTGACGGGCCAGCAGCGATTTGCCACCTACACGGACCGCACGGGCACGGAACAGTATGCCCTGACGGTGATGACGGAGAAGGGCTCGCGCCTGCAACGCCACGAGAAGAAGTCGGCCGACGAACCGGACCGCTACGACCGCATGGAGACGCAGGAGGGCGCCATCTACCCGGGCCCGATGAAGATGCTCTTCCCCCGCATGTATTCCCCGGACCACGCGGACAACTACGAGCAGTGGCTCGGCGGGGTGGACAAGCACGAGGTGGAGGCCGAGTGGGACACGCCCTACGGTCCGGAGACGTCGTACGGCGAAATGCCCTCGCAGATGGACAACCTGCGCTTCTTCCTCAGCTACCAGGTGAACTATATGTACTGGCGTTACTTCATGTGGAACTTCGCAGGCCGGCAAAACGACATCCAGGGCCACGGAGGCCCGGAGAACGGCAACTGGATTACGGGCATACCTTTTATAGACAACGCCCTCTACGGCGACCAGTCGGCCCTGCCCGACGCGCTGAAGGAGAACAAGGGCCGCAACGTCTTCTACTGTCTGCCGCTGCTGCTGGGCTTGCTCGGCATGTTCTGGCAGGCGTTTCGCGGACACCGCGGGGTGCAGCAGTTCTGGGTGGTCTTTTTCCTTTTCTTCATGACCGGTCTGGCCATCGTGCTCTACCTGAACCAGACGCCGAGCCAGCCGCGTGAACGCGACTATGCCTATGCGGGCTCGTTCTACGCCTATGCCATCTGGATAGGCCTGGGCGTGGCGGCCCTGGGGCACTGGCTGCGCCGCATCCCGAAAGTGGACGAGAAGGTGGCCGTCGGCCTGGCCACGGTCGTAGCCCTGGCCGTGCCCTTGCAGATGGTAAGCCAGACGTGGGACGACCACGACCGCTCGGGCCGCTACGCCTGCCGCGACTTCGGCCTGAACTATCTCAATACGCTGCCGGACAAGGGGATGCCCATCATCTTTACGAACGGGGACAACGACACCTTCCCCCTCTGGTACGCCCAGGAGACGGAGGGCAAACGGACCGACGCCCGCGTCTGCAACCTGTCGTACCTGCAGACGGACTGGTACACGGACCAGATGCGCCGACAGGCTTACGAGTCGGCGCCCCTGCCCATCGCGTGGTCGCGCTACGAGTACGTGGACAACCGCGGCCGCGGCTTCGACTACTACGAGGTGAAGCCCGAAATGCGCGCCGAGCTGGACAGCGTGAAAGCCCGCACGGGGGTGAACACCTACGAACTGACGTACCTCATTGACCACTACATCCGTGGCCGCGTACGCAACGACCAGCCGGGCGTGATGCCGACGGACTCGGTCGTAGTGATGGTGGACAAGGACGAAATCCGCAAGTCGGGCATGATGCTGCCCTACGGCCCGGACTCTATCCCGGACTACATGACCATCTCCTTCCGCGGTAAGGGGAATATCACGAAGAGCCAGATGATGATTTACGAAATGCTGGCCCGCAACGCCTGGAAACGCCCGATGTACATGTCCGTGACGCTGGGCGGCCTGGGCTCGAACAACTTCGCCGGCCTCGACGACTACCTCGTACTGGAGGGCCTGGCCTACCGCATCACGCCGTTCCGCCACCCGCGCGGCCTCGACGGACAACCGCAGACGGTGATAGACACGGAGCGGATGTACGACAACCTCGTGAACCGCTTCCGCTACGGCAACGTGAAGGAGCCGGGCATCTATCTCGACGAAACGGTGACCCGTATGTGTGCCACGCACCGCAACATGTTCTGCATCCTCGTGGAGCAGCTGCTGCGCGAGGGCAAGCGCGACAAGGCCCTCAAGGCGTTGCGCAAGTGCAAGGAGGAACTGCCCGCGGCCAACATTCCCTACGACGAATACGACTATAACATAGCCGACCTCTGGCTGCAGGCAGGCGACAAGAAGGAGGCGGCGCGCGTGGCCCAGGCCGTGGGCAACCGCGTGCTGCAGCAACTGGCCTGGGCGAGCAGCCTGGGCGAGGACCGCGTGCAGAGCCTGCTGAGCGACTGCTACCGCGACCTCCGCGTGGCCTACGCCGCGTCCGACCTGCTGCGCCGCAGCGACGAGAAGGCCGCGGCCGCCTTCGACCAGCGCCTGATGGCGGCGGAGAACTCACTGGCCGCCCGTGCCGTACTCAACTGGCTGCAGTCGCAGCAGGAGCCCGCCTACGGCGCCCCCGCCTTCCAGGCCGGCGGCTTCGGCGGTTACGGTTCCGGCCTATGATCATTGAGCAGCCCGCGAAGTTCCTGCGTTGGCTCTATCCCGATGCCTTGTGGCGGATGGACCCCACGGAGCGCGCCGTCTACCTGACCTTTGACGACGGCCCCATCCCGGAGGTGACGCCCTGGGTGCTCGAGGTGCTGGAGCACTACGACGTGCGCGCCACGTTCTTTATGGTGGGCGACAACGTGCGCAAGCATCCGCGCGAGTTCGAGATGGTGCGCGAGCGGGGACACCGGCTGGGCAACCACTCGTTTAACCACATCGGCGGCTTCCGCCACGGCGTGAGCTCCTACGTGCGCAACGTGGACAAGGCGAACGCTTACCTGCACACGGACCTGTACCGTCCGCCCCACGGCTGGATGAAGTGGCAGCAGTACTGGGCCATACGCGAGCGCTACCGCGTCGTGATGTGGGACCTCGTGACCCGCGACTACTCCACCCGCCTGAACGGCCGCGACGTGCTGCTCAACGTGCGCCGCTACGCCCGCCCGGGCAGCATCATCACGTTCCACGACTCGCTGAAGAGCCAGGACAAGCTGCTGTACGCCCTCCCGCGGGCCATCGCCTGGCTCCAGTCGCAGGGCTACGCGTTCCGGGTGTTCGACTGAAGGAAACGACATGTCCGAGACCGATATAATATATAGCGAACAAGTGAAAGCCGAGGCCGCGCGCCTCGGCTTTTGCGCCTGTGGGCTGGCCCCGGCCGGTCCCGTGGCGGCTCCCTGCGCCGACTACGTGCGCCGCTGGCTGGCCGCGGGGTGCCAGGGGGCGATGGACTACCTGGAGCGGCGCGTGGCGCTGCGCCTGGACCCCTGCCGACTGGTAGAGGGGGCGCGCACGGTGGTGGCCGTCGCCTTGCCCTACGCCCCGGCGGCCGCGCTCCACCCCGACGGCTACGCCCTGGCGCGCTATGCCCTGGGCCGCGACTATCACGACGTGGTGCGCGGCCGCCTGCGGCAGCTGATGGCGGCCCTGGGCCTCGAGGAGGACCGCGACGGCCGCCCCTTCTGCGACACGGCGCCCGTGGACGAGCGTTACTGGGCCGTGCGCTGCGGCCTGGGCTGGACGGGGCGTAACCGTCAGCTCGTCGTCCCCGGCTACGGCAGCTACGTCTTTCTGGGCGAGCTCGTCGTGCGGCGGCCGGCCGACGTCTACGACACGCCCATGGCTTCGCGCTGCGGCGACTGTCGCCGCTGCCTCGACGCCTGCCCGACGGGTGCCCTCACGGAGGACGGTCTCGACGCCCGCCGTTGCCTGTCGTACCTCACTATCGAGCAGCGCGGCCCGCTGC
>USPK01000046.1 GCA_900556465.1 uncultured Prevotella sp.
CGCGGAGGAAGAGGACGAATACGGCCAGCATCGTGTAGTAGCCGAAGCGCTCGCCCGTGTTGGAGAGCGCGAGGGCGTAAAGCCCTTTGGGTTGTCCTTCAAACATAAGCTATTGATTTTAGAGTTAGTGAAAATGATTTTCTTCTTATTCGCCGTCGGCCGTCAGTTCGGCCAGCTCGGCCCGGGCCTCGCGCAACAGGTCGGCGGGGCTTATCCGGATTTGCAGGCCGCGCTGCCCGGCGCTGACGTAGACGTAGGGCTGGTCTGCGGCGCTACGGTCAATGTACGTGGGGAAGTGCTTCTTCATCCCGATCGGTGAGCAACCGCCGCGGATGTATCCCGTCGTGGGCAGCAGCTCCTTGAGCGGGAGGGGCTCCACCTTTTTGTTTCCGCTCGCGCGGGCGGCCTTTTTCAAGTCGACCTCGGTGTCGCCCGGCACGACGCAGACCAGGTGGCCCGTGCGGTCACCGTGGAGCACGATGGTCTTGAACACTTGTTTCACGTCCTCGCCCAGGGCCTCGGCCACGTGGGCCGCGCCGAGGTCGCTCTCGTCGAAGGCGTAGGGTATCAGTTCGTAGGGCACCTTGTCGCGGTCCAGCAGACGTGCCACGTTGGTTTTCTGTACTTTCATCCGAGTTCGTTTTTCAGGAAAGGCGCCGTGTGGCCGCGGCCCGAGGCGGCGACGGCCTCCGGCGTACCGGCGACGACAATCTGCCCGCCGCCGCGGCCACCCTCCGGGCCCAGGTCGATAACGTAATCGGCCGACTTGATAACGTCCAGGTTGTGCTCAATCACAATCACAGTGTTGCCGCGGTCGACCAGACGGTTCAGGACGCCGAGCAGTACGCGGATGTCCTCGAAGTGAAGTCCGGTCGTCGGTTCGTCCAATATATATATGGTGCGGCCTGTGTCGCGCTTGGCCAGCTCTGTGGCCAGCTTCACGCGCTGACTCTCGCCGCCGGAGAGGGTAGTCGACGACTGTCCCAGCCTTATGTAGCCGAGCCCGACGTCCTGGAGCACCTTGATTTTGTGCAGGATGCTGGGGACGTTCTCAAAAAACTCGACGGCGCGGTTTATCGTCATGTCGAGCACGTCGGCGATGCTCTTGCCCTTGAAGCGGACCTCGAGCGTCTCGTGGTTATAGCGTTTGCCGTGGCATACTTCGCAGGGGACGTACACGTCGGGCAGAAAATTCATTTCTATGGTTTTGTAGCCGTTGCCCTTGCAGGCTTCGCAGCGGCCGCTGCGCACGTTGAAGGAGAAGCGGCCCGGCTTGTAGCCTCGTATTTTCGCCTCGGGCAGACTGACGAACAGCGCGCGGATGTCGGCGAACACGCCCGTGTAGGTGGCGGGGTTGGAGCGCGGCGTGCGACCCAGGGGGCTCTGGTCTACGGCCACGACCTTGTCCACCGCTTCGAGCCCCTCGATGGCGTCGTAGGGCAGCGGCTCGCGCAACGAATGGTAAAAACGCTGAGAGAGAATGGGCAGCAGGGTGTCGTTGATGAGCGTGCTCTTCCCACTGCCGGAAACGCCGGAAACACAGATGAGCGTTCCCAGCGGAAAGTCGGCCGTCACGTTCTTCAGGTTGTTGCCCCGTGCGCCGACGAGGCGCAGGTGCCGGCCGTTGCCCGGTCGCCGCTGCGCGGGTATCTCGATGGCCATGCGGCCGTTCAGGAAATTGGCCGTCAGGGTGTCGCGGTGGAGCATCTCGGCCGGCGTTCCCTGGAACACGACTTCGCCGCCCAACCGTCCGGCCCGCGGGCCCATGTCAATAATGTAGTCGGCCGAGAGCATCATGTCCTTGTCGTGCTCCACGACGACGACCGTGTTGCCCAAGTCGCGCAAGCGCTTGAGCGAGTCGATGAGCCGCACGTTATCCCGCTGGTGCAGGCCGATACTGGGTTCGTCGAGAATGTAAAGCACGTTGACCAGCTGCGAGCCTATCTGCGTGGCCAGGCGGATACGCTGGCTCTCGCCGCCGGAAAGGGTCATCGTCGACCGGTTCAGGGAGAGGTAGTCCAGGCCTACGTCGAGGAGGAACTTCAGGCGGGAACGCAGTTCCTTCAATATTTCGCGGGCTATGGCGCCGCTTTTCCTGTCGACCTTCGCCTCTACCCCGTCGAGCCATTCGTAGAGCTCGGAGATGTCCATGCAGGAAAGCTCGTAGATGTTCTTTCCGTTGAAACGGTAGCTGAGGGCCTCGCGGTTGAGGCGGGCGCCGTGGCAGAGCGGGCACTCGGTCGTTTTCGAGAACTGCTCGGCCCATTTCTGCGAGGCGGCGGTCATTTCGTCGGAGGCCATGCGCTCGATGTACTTCACCAAGCCGTCGTATTCCACGTAATAGTCGTCGGACGTGTGGGCTACGTTGGCCGGGATGCGCACCCGGTCGGCCGACCCGTTGAGCACTTCGTCAAGCGCCTCCTCCGGAATGTCGGACAACGGCGTGTCCAGGTCGCAGTCATAGCGCGCCAGGACAGCAGCGACTTCCCAGAAGATGAAGGCGTTGCGATACTTTCCCAGCGGGACAAGACCGCCCTGGCGGATGCTGAGCGAGGGCTTCGGCATCACCTTCTCGCGATCGATGACGCTGACATAACCCAAGCCCTTGCACTTCGGGCAGGCGCCCTGCGCGGAATTAAAGGAAAAGTTGTGCGGGGCAGGCTCACGGTACGAGATGCCCGACGTCGGGCACATCAGCCGTTTGGAATAATAGCGGGCCTCACCAGTCGTTTCGTCGAGCAGTACCATGAGGCCGTTGCCCTGTTCCATCGTCTGGGCCACGCTTTTGCGCAGGCGTTCGCCGTCCTTTTCCCGGACGACGAGCTTATCGACCACCACCTCGATGTCGTGGTTGCGGTAGCGGTCCACCTTCATCCCGGGCGTCACCTCCCGGATTTCGCCGTCGACGCGTACGGTCAGGAAGCCCTTGCGCCGCACCGTCTCAAACAGTTCCCTGTAATGGCCCTTCCTTCCCCGCACCAAGGGGGCCAGCAAATAGGCCTTGTGCCCCTCATAACGTTCCAGGATGAGCTGGAGAATCTGCTCCTCGGTATATTTCACCATGCGCTCGCCCGTGACATAGCTGTAAGCCTCGCCGGCCCGGGCATAGAGCAGACGGAGATAGTCGTAGATTTCCGTCACCGTACCCACGGTGGAGCGGGGATTCTTGTTCGTCGTCTTCTGCTCGATGCTGATGACAGGGCTCAAGCCCGTGATTTTATCCACATCGGGCCGCTCCAGATTGTCCAGGAAGTTGCGGGCATAGGCCGAGAAGGTCTCGATGTAGCGTCGCTGCCCCTCGGCATAGAGCGTATCGAACGCCAGCGAACTCTTGCCGCTGCCGCTCAGCCCGGTAATGACGGTCAGAGAATTGCGAGGCAGACGCACGTCCACGTTCTTCAGATTGTGAACGCGCGCGCCCCAAATTTCTATCCAGTCTCTTTCTTCCATAAGGTCCATAAGCCGGCCGGCGTCTATTCGGAGACGCCGCTCGTCTCGGTGTATCCGCGCAGGATGTTGATTACTTTTTTAATATTATAATTGCGTCCGTCGGCGCCGCGGGCCTGCAACACGAGGTAGTAGCCCCCGTCGGGCACGTCCTTGCCCCCGCTTTTGCCGTCCCAGCCGCCGGCCGGGTCGTTCCATTCGTAGAGTTTGCGTCCCCAGCGGTTAAAGACCTGGGCCCGGAACGAGACGATGCTCTCGTAGCCCTCCTTCACGCGGAACACGTCGTTCACGCCGTCGCCGTTGGGCGTAAAGGCGTTGGGCACTTCCAGTTTCGACTCGCTGATGTTCACCGTGAAAGGCTGGTCCAGTTCGTATTCCAGCGTGTCGGTCCCCAGGACAAAGCTCACCAGGAGCGTGATGCTGAACGAGCCGGTCTCGGCGAAGGTGTACTCCGTCGTTTCGTCGTAGCGGACGATGAAGGGCTCTGCCTGCCCGTCGCGGGTGAAGCGCCACTCGTAGTAAGGCGTGTAGTCGCCGACGTCGCTCACGTTCGCGGCGAAGCGGGCCGTCATGGGCGCCGAGCCGTCGTAGGCCGTCTCCTCCGTTTCGCTGCCGTCCGTCTCCAGGATGGTCATCGTCGGGTTGGCGGTCGGCAGTTGCTGAGCGTTGCCCTTCCACGGGAAGCACAACGCGCCGAGACACAAGAATACGAGAAAGAGACGGGGCATAAATTCGATTTTCCTGCAAAGATAATCAATCACGAGGGATTGATACGTTAATTTGGCAGAAATTCTCATCCGGAAATAGCAGAAATACAAAGCCGGGGGCCGGACCGGGCCAAAAAGAAAGCTCCCCGCGGGCCGGTGGCCAGCGGGGAGCCGTGCGGGCAGAGCCCGTTTATGGTCTGTCAGTCCCGACCGTTACCGTCGCGATGCTCGCGGCGCGGGCCGCGGTGCTCGTTGCCGCCTTCGCGGCGCGGACGGCGTGCCGGACGCTCTTCCCAGCCTTCGGGCTTCTCCTCCAGTACGCGGTGGGACAGGCGGAACTTGCCCGTCTTCTCGTCAATCTCGAGCAGCTTCACCTTGATAGTGTCGCCTTCCTTGATGCCGGCTTCCTCGACCGACTCCAAGCGTTTCCAGGCTATCTCGCTGATGTGGAGCAGCCCCTCGCGGCCCGGCATGAACTCTACGAAGCAGCCGTAGGGCATGATGCTTACGACCTTCGCGTCGTAAACCTCGCCCACCTCGGGGATGGCTACGATGGCACGGATCTTAGCTATGGCGGCGTCGATGCTCTCCTTGTTGGGTGCGCTCACCTGCACTTTGCCCACGCCGTCCTCCTCGTCGATGGTAATCGTAGCGCCGGTGTCTTCCTGCATGCCCTGGATAATCTTTCCGCCCGGGCCGATGACGGCGCCGATAAACTCCTTCGGAATCTCGAAAGCCTCGATGCGGGGCACCTGGGGCTTGAAGTCGGGACGCGGGGCGGGAAGGGCCTCCGTCAGCTTGCCGAGGATGTACTCGCGGCCTTCCTTGGCCTGCATCAGGGCCTTTTCCAGAATCTCGTACGACAGGCCGTCGCACTTGATGTCCATCTGCGTCGCCGTCAGGCCCTTGAGCGTGCCGGTCGTCTTGAAGTCCATGTCGCCCAGGTGATCCTCGTCGCCGAGAATGTCAGAGAGGACGGCGTACTTCTCCTCGCCCGGGTTTTTAATGAGTCCCATGGCGATGCCGCTCACCGGTGCCTTGAGAGGAACGCCGGCATCCATCAGGGCCAGCGTGCCTGCGCAGACGGTGGCCATCGAACTGGAACCGTTGCTTTCCAGAATGTCGCTCACCACGCGGACCGTGTAGGGGAAGTCGGCGGGTATCTGGTCCTTCAGCGCGCGCCATGCCAGGTGGCCGTGGCCTATCTCGCGACGGCCTACGCCGCGCTGAGCCTTGGCCTCGCCGGTGGAGAAGGGCGGGAAGTTATAGTGAAGGAGGAAGCGCATGTAGCTCTTGTCGAGCACATCGTCCACCATTTTTTCGTCGAGCTTGGTGCCGAGCGTGCAGGTGGCCAGGGCCTGCGTCTCGCCGCGGGTAAAGATGGCCGAGCCGTGGGGCGAGGGCAGCGGGTCTACTTCGCACCAGATGGGACGGATGTCCGTCGTCTTGCGGCCGTCCAGGCGTTTGCCCTCGTCCAGGATGCAACGGCGCATGGCGTCGCGCTCCACGTCGTGGTAGTAGCGGTCAATCATGGCGTTCTTTTCCTCGAGCTCGTCGGGCGTCAGGTCGGCGTGGGCGGCGGCGTAGCGTTCCTTGAAGTCCTCACGGATTTGCGTGAAGGCGTCCTCGCGCTGATGCTTGTCGTGGTCGCCGGCCTCGGCGATGGCATAGGCCGGAGCGTAGCACTCGTTCTTCACCTGCTCGCGGAGTTCCTCGTCGTTCACCTCGTGGCAGTATTCGCGCTTCACATCCTTGCCCAGCTCCTTCGACAGTTCCTTCTGCAGGCGGCACATGGGCTTGATGGCCTCGTGCGCCACCTTGAGGGCTTCGAGCAGTGCGCTCTCGGGCACTTCCTTCATCTCGCCCTCCACCATCATAATGTTCTCTTCCGTGGCGCCTACCATGATGTCCATGTCGGCCTTGGCGAGCTGCTCGTAGGTGGGGTCCACGACATACTGGCCGTCGATGCGGGCCACGCGGACCTCGGAGATGGGGCCTTCGAAGGGGATGTCGGAGCAAGCCAGAGCGGCCGAGGCGGCAAAGCCAGCCAGGGCGTCGGGAATGTCCACGCCGTCGGCCGAGAAGAGCGTGATGTTAACGTAAACCTCTGCGTGGTAATTGCTCGGGAACAACGGACGCAAAGCGCGGTCCACCAGGCGCGAAGTCAAGATCTCATAGTCCGAAGCGCGGCCCTCGCGCTTGGTAAATCCGCCGGGAAAGCGTCCTGCGGCGGAGTACTTTTCTCTGTAATCGCACTGGAGCGGCATGAAGTCCGTTCCGGGCACTGCGTCCTTGGCAGCACAGACAGTGGCCAGCAGCATGGTGTTGTTCAGACGGAGCATTACCGCGCCGTCGGCCTGCTTAGCCAGTTTTCCGGTCTCGATGCTGATGGAGCGTCCATCGGGCAACGCGACGGTTTTCGTAATCACGTTCATCTGGTTAGAATTCTAATGTTTAATGCTAAAATACTTCTCTAAATCGCGCAAAATTACCAATTTATTTTGAGCGGGACGGTCGGAGCGGCATTTTTTTCAGAATATTGACACACGGCGCCCGTTTTTCCGGCTTCTGGCCCCGTCCGGACAGCCGCCGGCACCCGCGCCGCGCCCCGCTTCCCTATCCGGCATTGCGCCCGGCGGCGGGCCGTCGCGACGCGGACCGGCACCCGCGCCACGGGGCCTATTCCAGTTTTTACGGGAATAGGGCGAGTTTTTACGGGCCTTAGCCCCGTGGTGCCGGACCTTAACCGCGGGAAAACGGGCCGGCGGACGGCCCCGAAGCCGAGGGGACGGCCGGGCGGCGGGCCGCGGACAGCCGGACGCGGCGCCGCGGTCGGCCCGTGCGGCGACAGTCGGCCGGCCGTATCGTCCGTTCCGGGCCGGCCGCGCTCCTGGACTTTTGCAAACTTTCACGCCTGCCGCTTGGCCGGTCCGCCATAAAGGCATAAATTGCATTCGTTTTGGCGACAGGACGGCGGACCAAGGCCCGCTGCCCTGCCGCCGTCGACCCTTCATCATACCATCCGAATGAAAAAGCTATCTGCCCTACTCTTCTGGCTGCTGGCCCTGAGCGTCTCGGCCCAGCCGTCGCAGACCGAGGCCCTGTTTGCCCGCTTCAAGCAGGCCGCCCGCTTCGACTACGACTATCCGCGCGAAAAAGTTTACCTGCACCTGGACAACAACGCCTACGTGGAAGGCGAGACCATGTGGTTCAAGGCCTACGTGGTGCGCACCTCGACCCTCCGCCCCGCCGGGCTGAGCCGCGTGCTCTACGTGGACCTGCTCAACGCCTGGGGCCAGCTGGCGGACCGCCGCCTGTTGCGCATCGACAGTCTGGGACAGGCGCACGGGGAGTTTGAACTCGAGCTGCCCGTCCGTTCGGGCTACTACGAGGTGCGGGCCTACACGCGCGAGATGCTCAACTGGGGCACCGAGGCCTGCTTCTCGCGCGTCGTACCCATCTTCAAGCGGCCGCAGCGCAACGCGAAGAAGCTGCGCCCCGACGACATCGGGCCCGGCCTGCTCGCGGTCGAGACGCCGGACAGCAGCGTCGTCCTGCCGGAATGGGCCCGCCGCCCGGCCCTGACGGAGCCGAAGGGCGGCTATGCCCTGACGTTCTACCCGGAAGGCGGCCACCGCGTGGCCGGACTGACGCAGCGCATCGCTTTCCGCCTGACCGACGCGCAGGGCAATCCGCTGCGCGACACGCTCCGCCTCTGCACCGCCGACGGCACGGAGGCCATGCTCCTGACCAGCGGGCACGAAGGCATGGGCCGCTTTGTCGTGCCGGCCGACTTCGGGGCCGGATTTGTCGCCGTGGGCAGCGGGCGCCACGAGCAACGCTTCGACCTGCCCGCGTCCGTAGCCGAGGAGGCCTTCGTCCTGATGACGAACCCGGCGGAAGGGGGCGTCGAGGTGGTGCTGGCGGGCCGCGACGCCGCCCACGGAGGCCACGCTGCCGGACTGCTGGGTCTGGCCGTCTTCTGCCGCGAGCAGGCCTGCTACTTCGACACGCTGACGCTCGGGGACGAACCGGTGGCGCTCTTCGTCCCGGACGAGGCGCTCCACGGCGGCGTGAACCGCTTTGAACTCTTCGACGCGACGGGCCGCAGCCTGTGCCGCCGCCTGGTCTGGCACGACGCGCCGGACCGCCGCCTGCAACTGTCGGTCCGCCAGAGCCAGGCGGACTACGGGGCCTTTGCACCCGTGGCGCTCGAACTGGAGCTGAAGGACGAGAACGGCCGGCCGGTGCAGACGAACTTCTCCCTGGCCGTACACGACAACGGCGGGAAGCTGACGGCAACGCCCGCGGAAAACGCGGCCACGGACCTGCTGCTCTCCTCCGAGCTGAAGGGCTACGTCCACGACCCGGACTACTACTTCGCCGACGACAACGCGCAACGGCGCGCCGACCTCGACCTGCTGCTCATGGTGCAGGGCTGGACGGCCAACTCCTTCGAGACGATGTGCGGGCGCGACACGTTCCGCCTCCTGCAGCCCATCGAAGAGAACCTGACGCTGAACGGCTACGTCTACGAGGACAACAACCGGCGGGTGCCGCGGCCCAACCTGGACCTTAGCCTGAAAATGTACACCCGTGACGGCGGGGCCCTCGACGCCCAGACCCGTACGGACGCGGACGGGCGCTTTGCCTTCGTCTCGGCGGTCGACTTCACGGGCGACTGGATTGCCCAGTTCTACACGACGGACAACGAGGGCGACAAGCAGTGGAGCCGCATCGCCCTGGACCGCTGGTTCGAGCCGTCGCTACGGGCCTTCGACCCGCGCGAGACGCGCTTCGCCCTGCCCGCCGCCGCGGACGCAGCTTCCGGCGTGGACGTCACGGCGCCCGACACCTTCGCCTGGCAGGACACCATCCCGCGCTACGTGGCCAGCGAGCTGCACGAAGCCGTCGTGACGCACAAGAACAAGTACCGCGGCTTCACGGGCAACCGCTACACCTGGAACGGAGGCGAAGAGGCGGGCATGCGGCAGTGCGACATCTTCTACGACATCAGCCGCGAGGTGGAGCGCTGCAAGGACAGCGGGCGCGACCCGGGCTACATCATGGACTTCCTGGTCTACCTGGACGAGAGTGCCAGCGTGGACCGCAACTTCGATCCGAGCATGGACATCCCCGACCGCAGCATCAACGTCGGCGTGGACTACGGCCCCACGCGCCAGGAACAGACGGCGGCCGAAATGGAACTGGACGGGACGGAACGCAACGAGTCCGACCGGCTGCTCTACCACAACCGGCCGGCCACAATCTATATCAACAACGAAGCGCCGAAGCTCGACGTCAGTACGCTGCTGGCGGAAGAGGTGAAGTCCGTCGCCGTGGTGCGCCGCGGCGCCAGGAGCAATCACATCACGGGCAGCGGGGGCGGCAGCAGCGACGCGGCCTCGTGGGTCATATATATATATGAGGACCCGGACTATTACCGCTACCGGGGAAAGAAAGGCGTGGAGCGCCGCCATGTAGAGGGCTACAGCCGGCCGCGGGAATTCTACAGCCCCAGCTACCGCGGCCTGGACACACCGGAAAAGAGCGACGTGCGCCGCACCCTGTTCTGGGAACCCAACCTGAAGACGGACGCGGAAGGACGGGCGTCGGCCGTCTTCTTCACGAACGCCCGCGAACAGCTGGGCATCGGCGTGTCGGCCCACGGCATCACGCAGGACGGCCGCTTCGTCGACTACGAGCGCTGACCCCACAGCCAGCACCTGACAACGAGGGCCCGCTCCGGAATGGCATCCGGGGCGGGCCCTCGCAGTTTGTCCGACGGGCGGTCCTTACTCGGCGACGGGCGGAGCCAGCAGGGCGCGGCGGCGGGCATCGTCGCGCACCAGGCGCAAGGCCTCCTCCAGGTCCTTGTCGTCCCGCAGGTCGTAGGCGGCCTGACCAGCCTGATAGTAATAGTCCGCAACGATGGTGCGCTCGACCAACTGGCGGACTTCCTTCTCCCAACGCTGGAAGTCGAAATCCTCGTTGTGCGTGAGCTTGGCCTCGAGCGCGTCAAACTCGGCCTTGGCCTCCTCGGCATATCCCTCGCGGTCGGCCACGCGGCGCAAGAGGTCGAGCACACTGCGGCTCTGACGGTCGTAAGTAAAATTATGGTCCTTGAGATACTGCCGGAACTCGGCGTAGTCGGCATCGGTGATGCGGAAACTGTCGGGGGCGGCGATGCGGTCGTGCGTATTGCGGTACCGCACGGTGTAGTCGAAGAGTTGGTCGGAAAGGGCCAGGTACGTGATGAGCGTAGGCAGGCTGTCGAGCTCTATCTCCACGTCGGGCGTGATGCCGCCGCCGTCGTGCACGACACGGCCGGCCGCCGTCCGGAACGCCTTCGAGAGGCTGTCGGGCAAGTGCTGCGGCACGCCGTCCTTGAACGTGTAGGCCTGGACGCAGCGCCCGCTGGGGATGTAATACTTGCTCGTGGTGAGCTTCAGGATGTTGTCGTAAGGCAGCTGGCGCGTCTCCTGCACCAGTCCCTTGCCGTACGTGCGGCGCCCGACGATGACGGCGCGGTCGTAGTCCTGAAGGGCACCGGCCGTAATCTCGGCGGCCGATGCCGTACCGAAGTCGACCAGCACGACTAAGGGAATCTCCACGTCGAGCGGCTCGCTCTGGGTTTTGTACGTGGCGTTGCGCTCCGCCACCTTGCCGCGGGTGCTGAGCACTTCTTTCCCGCGGGGGATGAACAGATTCACGACGTCGACGGCCTGATCCATGAGGCCGCCGGGATTGCCGCGAAGGTCGAGCACCAGGCGCTTGGCCCCCTGCTGCTTGAGCTCTACGATGGCGCGGCGGACGTCGCGCGCGGTGTTCTCCGTGTAGCTGTCGAGACGCACGTAGCCGATGCTGTCGGACAGGACCTTGCTGAGGACGACGCTGGGCAGCGTGATGGCCCGGCGGGTGAGCTTGAACGTCATGGGACGCTCGTGCCCGGGGCGCTGTACGCGGACTTCAAACTGCGTACCGGGCTGGCCGCGGAGTGCCTCGCTCACGCTGGTGGAAAAGTCGCCCGGGTCGTCGGCCGTACAGGTGCCCGTGTCCTTCCCGTCGATGGAGAGAATGACATCGCCGCGGCGAAGGCCAGCCTCGGCCGCGGGCATCCCCTCGTAGGGCTGGTTGATGATGCAACGGCTCAGGTCCTTGCGATAAGAGATGATGGCGCCAATGCCGGCGTACTTGCCGGTGGTGAGCTGGCGGAGCTCGCCCGTCTCATTCTCGGGGTAGTAAACGGTATAGGGATCGAGCTGGTCGAGCATATAGAGCACGGCGTTCTCGATATTCTTTTTCGCATCGAGCGTATCAACGTAATAAAGGTCGAGCATCTTGTAGATGCTGTTAAAGATGTCGAGCTGCTTGGCCGTTTCAAAGTTGTGGCGGCTCTGCTGCGCCACGGCGGACAGACAGAGCAAGGCGGCACACAACGTGAGTAGGATTTTTTTCATCGTAAAGGAAATGGTGATTTTGTAAATCCGCGGCCGGTCGGCGACAGACCGCGGGATGGGTTGCATTCGGTTCGGGGGCGACGGAAACGGCGATTCAGCCCACGCGGCGACGCACGTCGGCCCAGGTCTCGGCCGAAAGCGACGTCCCGACCGTCTGGATGACCGCACCGGCCAGTACGGAACCGGCCCGCAAGCTGTGGGCCAGCCCCTTGCCCTGGGCCAGCGAGTAGAGGAAGCCGGCGGCGAAGAAATCGCCCGCTCCGGTGGTGTCAACCACCTGGGGCACGTGTTCGGCCGGCGCTTCGGCGCGCTCCCCGCCGCGGCAGGCCAGGGCGCCCTGCGGACCTCTCTTCACCACGGCTATGGGACAAATCGCGGCAAAGGCTTCGACGGCCTCCTCGGGGCCCTTCCCGGTAAAGGCGCGGGCTTCCTCTTCGTTGGCAAACACGATGTCGGTCTGCGACAGGAGGTCGTTGAAGAAGGGGCGGTCGGACTCGACGATGTTGTAGCTGGCCAGGTCGAGGCAGACCTTGAGGCCGGTGTCGCGGGCCGTGCGCACGATGCGGCTGATGAGTTCGTGGTTCTGGACGAGGTAGCCCTCCAGATAGAGGCAGTCGCTGCCGAAGAACCAGGAAGGAACGACGTCGTCGGCGCTGAGGCGGGCGGCGGCTCCCAGATAGGTGGCAAACGTGCGCTGACCGCCGGGCGTGATGAAGGTGGAGGCGACACCGGTGGGCAGCGTATCGTAGAGCAGCTGGGTCTGCACGCCCAGCTGGGCAAAACTGCTGGCGAAGAAGTGGCCATTGGCATCGTCGGAGATTTTCCCTACCAGACTGACGGGCGCCCCAAGGTGGGCGAGCGCCAACATCGTGTTGCAGGCCGATCCGCCGGTGGCCAGGCGGGAGGGAACGTTGGCCATACGCTGGGAAATAAGGCGGAAGCGCTCGGTGTCAATGAGTTGCATCGAGCCCTTAGGCAGATTCAGTTCCTCGAGTATGGTGTCGTCTGGCACCTGAAACAAAGCGTCGACCAACGCATTCCCAATTCCTATAAAATGCTTCATACAATTTTTTTTGCGATTTTTCCTGCAAAGATATTGCTAATTTCAAAATTATCCATTACTTTTGCACCGCAATTCGGCAGCACGGGTGAAAGTTTTCACAGAGAACTGCTTCAGTAGCTCAGTTGGTTAGAGCACCTGACTGTTAATCA
>USPK01000047.1 GCA_900556465.1 uncultured Prevotella sp.
GGTTCTGCTGCCTTATGCAAGAAATAAAAAATGGAATTGATAGAACCCACCTTATTTACGAAGTCGCAAGGAATATGGTTATTTTTTTAAATTCCGGCATTATTTTTAGCTTTCCGGAAATTCTCGGCCGCGGGCCGCACACGCGGGACACAGGCCCTTGAGGACGTAGGTCGCCGTATGGAGGCGGAAACCGTCGGGCAGGGAGACCGTCGGGATGGGAAGGCCCCGCAAACAGTAGGTACGCTGGCAGCGCTCGCAGTAAAAGTGGGCGTGAAGGTCGGACCAGGACTCGAGGTCGTCGTCGCCGCAATGGCAGTGCGGCGAACAGGGGGCGTACTTCATCTGCCCGGTGCCGTCGTCCACGCCGTGCACGATGTGGTGGGCCAGGAAAAGCGTGAGCGTCCGGAAGATGGTGGACTTGTCGACGGTGACAAGCCGCGCCTCGAGGTCGGTAAGCGAAGCGGCACAGCCCATCTGCCGCAGGGTGCGGAGAATAAGGACGCGCAGCGCAGTCGGCTTGATGCCGCGCGCTGCAAGTTCCTGTTCGAGAGCTGCGCCCGTGATGGGGTCGCCGGATGGAGTTGCGGTCATAGGCGGAAAGTAGCGGCCATGGGCGGCCGCCTGTTGGTTGCAAAGTTACGTTATTCCAGACAAACAGACGCCACGGGACCGCCGTTTTTTTGACACGGCCCCGAGGCGTCCGGCCCTGTTCCGGTTCAAGCCTGAGCCGGAGCAGGGCGTACGGCCGCCGGCCGCTGCGCCCCGCGCATCAGCAGCGGCAGGACGAAGACATTGGCCACGCAGAGCAGGGCCACGCCGGTGTCGGCCAGGACGGCAAGCCAGAGCGGCGCGTAACCGAAGACATCGGCCACGAGTACAGCCACTTTCACGCCGAGGGCCAGGGCTACGTTGCTGCATACGAGGCGCCGCGTCTGGCGGGCAATGCGCACGGCCAGGGGCAGGCGGTCGAGGCGGTCGCCCTGGATGATGACGTCGGCCGTCTGTACGGCGGTGTCGCTGCCGGCGCCTCCCATCGCGATGCCCACGCCGGCCAGTGCCAGGGCCGGGGCGTCGTTGATGCCGTCGCCGATGTAGGCCACGCGGGCCCCGGGCGCTGCGATGATGGCGCGGAGGCGAGCCACCTTGTCGGCGGGGAGCAGGTCGCCATGGCTTTCGTCGATGCCCACGCGGTGGGCCAGGCGTTCGACGACGGCAGTGGCGTCGCCCGAAAGCACAGCCTGGCGCTTCACGCCCAGGCGGCGCAGGTCGGCCACAGCGGCGGCCGCTTCGGGGCGCGGCTGGTCGGCCAGACCAATCCAGCCGGCGTAGCGGCCGTCCACGGCGCAGTAGACCGTGTCCGCCGTCGAGGCGGCAGCGGCCGGCGCGCCGGCGGCACACTCCTGGAGCAGGCGGCGATTGCCCACCAGCACCTCGTGCCCGTCCACCCGGGCACGGAGCCCGCGGCCAGCCAGTTCCTCCACGCGCTCAGCAGCCGGCAACCGCAGTCCACGGGCCCGGGCACTGGCCACAATGGCGCGGCCCAGGGGGTGCGTGCTGCTCTGTTCGGCGGCAGCGACCAGGGCCAACAGTCCGTCAGCCTGTCCGCCGACGGCGGGGACCACGTCCTCGACGGCAAATTCGCCGCGCGTCAGGGTGCCGGTCTTGTCGTAGACCACGGTGTTGACGTGCGTCAGGGCGTCGAGATAGTTGCCGCCCTTGAAGAGGATGCCGGCGCGGGAGGCGCGGCCGATGCCGCTGAAGTAGCTCAGCGGGATGCTGACCACGAGGGCGCAGGGACAGGACACGACGAGAAAGACGAGGGCGCGGTAGACCCACTCGCGCAACGGCTGCTCGCCGAAGCCCAACAGGGGGGCGACAAACGGCGGCAACAGGGCTACCAGCACGGCCAGGGCGATGACGACGGGCGTATAGATGCGGGCAAAACGGCGGATGAACTGCTCGGCCGGGGCCTTACGGTCGGCGGCTTCGCGCACCAGGTTCATGATGCGGGCCAGGGCGCTGTCGGTATAGGGCCGCACCACGCGCAGACGGACCGCACGGTCGACGACCATCATGCCGGCGGAAACCTCGTCGCCGGCTGCGATGGCGCGCGGCAGGCTTTCGCCCGTCAGGGCCGACGTATCGAACGAGGCCGTGCCGCCCAGCAGCGTGCCGTCCAGGGGAACGCGACCGCCCACGGGGACTTCGATTTCAGTGCCGGGAACAATGGCCTCGGGCGCACTGACCGTGCGGCTCCCGTCGGGGCCCAGGACGGTGACCTGGTCGGGCCGGAGGCTGACCAACGAGCGGATGCTGTCCTGCGCGCGGTCTACGGCCACGTCCTGGAAATGCTCGCCCACGGCGTAGAAGAGCATAACGGCTACGGCCTCGGGGTATTCGCCGATGGCGAAAGCGCCGACCGTGGCGACGACCATCAGGGTGAACTCATTGAACACGTCGCCGTGGGCCGTTTCGCCCAGGGCTTCGCGGATGACGGGCCAGCCCACCGGCACGTAGGCTACGACGTACCAAAGCAGGCGTACCCACGGCGTGGCGAACCAGGCGGCGCCGGCGTGGTCCATCCAGAGACCGGCAGCCAGCATCACGACCGAGACGGCCAGGGCTACGTACTGACGGACGGGAGAAACCGTCGCTTCGTGCCCGCAGCAGCCGCAACCGTGACTGTGGGCGGCATGCTCGTGGCTGCCTGTAGCCTGGGCATCACAGGCAGCATGGCTTTCGCAATGACAACTTTTACACATATCTTGATACCTTTTTGTTTCTGCTGCAAAGTTAGCCCGCCGCGTCCGCAACCGGGTTGCAATCCGCGCGCAACCCGGTTGCAATCTGTCCACCCCGGCCCTCGTCCCCGCAACCGCCGGCCGCGACCGCGTCGCCCTATCCCCGCCGCCACGGGCCTTAGCCCCGTTTTTACGGGCCCTATTCCAGTTTTTACGGGCCTTAGCCCCGTGATTCCTTTCCTTAGCCGGGAGAAAACGGGCCTACGCCCGGAGCATAAAAAAACGAGGCCGCCCGAACGGACCGATAAGGCGTTCGGGCGGCGCAAGGGGGAACTGACGAAGGGGAAGCCGGGCCGTCAGTCGATGTAGGTTTGGTACTCCTGGTCGAACTGTTCGCGGCAGGCTTCCAATACGGACATGATGCGGTAGAACACTTTGCCGTACTCCGCCGCCGTGGAGCAGAACTGCTCCACCACGAAGACGGTAGACGACGCCGTATTGTAGACTTTGGCCGCTTTCTTCTTGCTGTTGCAGTCGTTGGCGGCCAGGATGCAGGCACTCCGCTGGTAGTCGTCGTTCGAGTAACCGGCCAGCTGGGTCGTGATGTAGAACGGGCCGGACTCTTCCAGGTAGATCCAATACTTTTCGCCGCTTCTCTTGAACGTAATGGAATTATCCGACGGGTCTATGCTCGGCGTGAAGCCCTCCGTGCGCAGGAACGACAGGATTTGGCTCTGCACCTGGCGCTGAGTGGAAGTCAGATTTTTCTGTGCCGACGCGGCGCCGCAGACGCCGAAAAGCAAAAGGAGGAATAAACCGAAAGTCTTTTTCATAGCTGGAGGGATTAAATGTGATACTCGCAACAAATTTAGGCTTTATTTATATCTCTAAAAAATTTATGACAGCTTTTTTTACAAAAGGGAGAGTTGCTCGGCCGTTTCCGGAAAAAAGTCCAAGGTTTTCTGCCGGAATTGTTCGCCCAGTCCGGCAAAATGGCCTATCTTTGTAACGTGCTGCGAAACGTATTACCTTAAATATATTGTACCATGGCGATTGAAAAAACCTTAGTCCTCCTGAAACCCTGCACGCTGCAGCGCGGCCTGGCAGGGGAAATCATCAGCCTGTTCGAGAAGAAGGGGCTGAAAATCTGCGGCATGAAGATGATGCAACTGACGGACGAGCTGCTGAGCGAGCACTACGCGCACCTGAGCGGCAAGCCCTTCTTCCAGCGCGTGAAGGACTCGATGATGGCCGCCCCGGTCGTGGCCATGTGCCTGGAAGGCGTCGACGCCATCCAGGCCGTGCGCGCCCTGGCCGGCCCCACCAACGGCCGCAACGCGGCGCCGGGCACCATCCGCGGCAGCTACTGCATGAGCTTCCAGGAGAACATCGTACACGCTTCCGACTCGGCCGAAGCGGCCGAAACGGAGTTGCGCCGCTTCTTCCGCCCGGAGGAAATCTTCGAGTGGAAGCTCTGCACCTTCGACTATCTCTACGCCAACGACGAGCGCTGACGCAGCGGGAGGCCGGCCGCCTCCCGTTTTTCAGATTGTTTTCAGTTTCGGGACATACCTTTGCCTGCGGACCGCCGCGCCGCGAAGCGACGGCGCTACGCCCGGCCGGACGCCGGCGCCGCGGGCGGCCCCTACCCTAACTCTGCACATACGGTTATGAAGATTCTGGTCATAGAGGACGACGCGGACATGCGCGAAATCATTGTCCGCTCGCTGCGCAAAGAGCGCTACGTCGTGGAAACGGCGGAGGACTACCGCACGGCCCGGGCCAAGGCGATGGGCTACGAATACGACTGCCTGCTGCTGGACATCATGCTGCCGGACGGCAACGGCCTGGACCTGCTGGCGGAACTCCAGCGGGCGGGCCGGCAGGTGAACGTCATCATCCTCTCGGCGCGCGACGCCATCGAAGACAAGGTGGAGGGCCTGGAACTGGGGGCCGACGACTACCTGGCCAAGCCGTTCCACCTGGCCGAACTCCACGCGCGGCTGCGGAGCGTGCTGCGCCGCCGGCAGCGCGACAGCGAACGCCTGGTGCGTTGCGGCAACGTGACGCTCGACCCGGAGCGCTTCCACGTGGAAGTAGACGGCGCGCCCGTGGAACTGGGCCGCAAGGAGTACGACATACTGGCCTACTTCATGAACCGGCCGGGCCGGCTGGTGGAAAAGCAGGTGCTGGCCGAGGCCGTATGGGGCGACCACATCGACCAGGCGGACAACTTCGACTTTATCTACGCGCAGATGAAGAACCTGCGCAAGCGCCTGAAGGACGCCCGCGCGACCATTGAAATCAAAACGGCCTACGGCTTCGGATACAAACTCGTCGTGCTATGAAACTGGTCCACGTCTTCACCCTGCGCTTCTCGCTGCTGGCCTCGCTGGTGCTGGCCTGCTGGTCCGTGTTCTTCTACTTCACCCTTATGGACGAGGTCAACGACGAAATGGACGACTCGCTGGAGGACTATGCGGAACACATCATCCGCCGTTCGCTGGCGGGCGAGCCGTTGCCCTCGGAACGCAACGGCACGAACAATCAGTACTTCCTGCGGCCCGTCGACGCGGACTACGCGGCCCGCAACTCGCACATCCGCTACGAGGACCGCGAGGTCTACATCAAAATGAAGAAGGAGTTTGAGCCGGCGCGCGTGCTGACGTACATCTTCCAACGCGACGACGGGCACTTCATGGAGCTCGAGGTCTCGGCGCCCACCATAGACAAGGAGGACCTGCGCCACGCCATCTTCTTCTGGGTGGTCTTCCTCTACG
Organism: uncultured Prevotella sp.; assembly: GCA_900556465.1. Lineage (GTDB taxonomy): Bacteria > Bacteroidota > Bacteroidia > Bacteroidales > Bacteroidaceae > Alloprevotella. Next base: position 5,522 of record USPK01000047.1, read on the forward strand.
GCGGCCTGCTCCTGGCCATCATCGCCATCAGCGTATGGGTGACGCAACGGAACATGCGGCCACTGCGCACCCTGCTACAATGGCTGGACCGCTACCGCCCGGGCACGAAGGAGACGCCGCCGTCGAGCAACACGCGCATCTGGGAGTTCCGCCGCCTGAACCAGGCCATGACGCAGTTTGCCGCCCGCAACGAGGAACTCTTCGAGCAGCAGAAGACGTTTATCGGCAACGCCTCGCACGAAATGCAGACGCCCCTGGCCATCTGCCAGAACCGCATCGAAATGTTGCTGGAGAACGAGACGCTCTCCGAGCACCAGATGGCCGAACTCGTCAAGACGCTCCGCACGCTGGAGGGCCTCTCGCGCATGAACCGCTCGCTGCTGCTGCTCTGCCGTATCGAGAACCAACAGTTCGCCGACACGACGCAGGTGGACATCAACACGTTGGTGGAAACCCTGGTGGCGGACTACCGCTCCGTCTATGCCCACAAGCGCATCGCCGTCCGGGTGGAAGAGAAAGGCAGCCTGCGGTTCGAGATGAACGAGTCGCTGGCCACGACGCTGGTGACGAACCTGCTGAAGAATGCCTTCGTACACAACGTGAACGGGGGACACATCGGCGTGACGCTCACCGCAACGACGCTGCGCATTGCCAACAGCGGAAGTCCGGCGGCCCTCGACGCGGAACAAATCTTTGCCCGCTTCTACCACTCGGGCGGGAAAAAATCGTCGACGGGGCTGGGCCTGGCCCTCGCACAGGCCATCTGCAAGCAGTGTGGCCTGCAACTCTCCTATATATATGAGGGCGAGGAGCACGTTTTCACAGTCCAGAAAATTAATAAAAGTTAAAAGCGAGGTACAGGGGCTATCTTTCAGATTGTTTTCAGAATCGGGGTCTACCTTTGCTTTTGAAAGAAGGAAACAAATTAATTCATCAACCCCTAAAACCCTACGACAATGAAAACGAGAATGAAGAACTGGATGATTGCGCTGGCTTGCATGTTTACGATTTCGACGGCCGCCTTTGCGGACAACGACAAGCCCATCGCCGTGAACCAACTCCCCGCCGCGGCCCAGCAGACTATCAAAAAGCACTTCAGCACGCTGAAAGTGGCCATGGCCAAAGTGGAAAGCGGACTGCTCGACAAGACCTACGACGTGATCTTCACCAACGGTGAGAAAATCGAATTCAACCGTAGCGGTGAATGGACGGAAATCAGCTGCAAGACGACTACGGTACCCGCCGCCCTCATTCCCTCGGCCGTAGCAGCTTACATCAATGAGAACTATCCCAACACCAAAGTGCTCAGCATCGAACGCGACAGGGAATACGAGGTGCAACTGAACAACCGCATCGAGCTGACCTTTAACAAGAACTTCCAGCTGATTGACATCGACATGTAAACCGTGAAAGCCATGAAACTGAAACTCTATCTCCTCGGACTGATCCTGGCCGGCTTCATGCTCCAAAGCTGTGACGACGATGACGACGACCGCTGGATAACGCCGCCCAACGCGGTGCAGGCGGCCTTCCAGGCCAAATATCCCGGAGTGACGGTCTACGATTGGGAGTTTGAATATGGCCTTTACAAGGCGGAGTACCGGTCGGACGGCAAGAACTACGAATCGTGGTTTGAAGCGGACGGCACGTGGGTGCGCACCGAGAGCGACTACTACAGCCCCCTGCCGCAGCCCGTACAGGACTACCTGACCGCAAACTATCCGGACTACCGCACGGAAGACGTGGACTGGGTGGAGACACCTACCGGCAACTATTTCCTCATTGAACTGGAACGCTACGGCGGAGCGGACGTCTACCTGCGCATCACGGAGGACGGGACGGTCGTCAACTGAACCGGACAAGTCGCTGCAATATCTGAACTGCTTTCTGCGGAGGTGCCCCGGGCGGGCATCTCCGCTTTTTTTCTTTCACAGACTGTAGAAAAGGCGGGCGGGACGGCGAGTGGAGCGACCGGAACGGAAAAAGCGGACAAAAGGAAAGGACGGATGCGGGCTTTTTCTTACTTTTGCAACCGGAGGGCCTGGCTCCGGGCGCTGTGGCGACGGAGGAACAAGGCCCTTGCCGTTACCACCATCACTAAAACCTAAAGTCAAATGAAAAAAACTCTCCTGCTTTTTGCCTTCTGCCTGGTCTGGGGACTGGTGCAGGCATCTCCGGTGACCGAACTGCTGGAACGAATCGACAAAGGTGCCTCGAAAAAATTCCGCATTGAACGCCGCGAGGCGGAGCACGACTTCTTTGAACTGGACCAACAGGGCGACAAGGTCGTGGTCCGGGGCAACAACTACGTGAGCATTGCGACGGGCATCAACTGGTACCTGAAATACTACGCGGGCATACACCTGTCCTGGAACGGGATGTACGCAGACCTGCCGGACCGGCTGCCGCCCGTGACGCGCCCCGAGCGCCACGAAACGACCATGGACCTGCGCTACTACCTGAACTACTGCACTTTCTCTTACAGCATGGCATTCTGGGACTGGAAACGGTGGGAGCAGGAGATTGACTGGATGGCGCTCCACGGCATTAACCTGCCGCTGGCCATGGTGGGCGCGGACGCGGTGTGGCGCAACGTGCTGCTGAAACTGGGCTACTCGAAAGCTGAAACGAACGAGTTTGTCGCCGGACCGGCCTTTCAGGCGTGGTGGCTGATGAACAATCTGGAGGGATGGGGCGGCCCGAACTCGGACCAGTGGTACGAGGACCGCATTGCCCTCCAAAAGAAAATCCTGAAACGGATGCGGGAACTGGGCATGAAGCCGGTCCTGCCGGGATATGCGGGTATGCTGCCACACAATGCGAAGGAGAAACTGGGGCTGAACGTGACGGACCCGGGGACGTGGAACGGATATAACCGCCCGGCCTTCCTGCAACCGACCGACGAGGCTTTCCAGAAAATAGCGGCCTTATTTTATAAGGAGATGGACCGCCTGTTCGGCCAGGCAGACTATTACAGCATGGACCCGTTTCACGAAGGCGGCAACGTGGCGGGCGTTGACCTCGACGCGACGGGGAAAGCCATCTGGCAGGCCATGAAACGGAACAATCCGAAGGCGGTATGGGTAATCCAGGCCTGGGGTGCGAATCCGCGGCCGGCGATGATGAAAAGCATCCCGGGAAAAGACATGCTGGTGCTGGACCTCTACTCGGAGAGCCGGCCGCAATGGGGCGACCCGAGCTATCAATACGGCCGGAAGAATGGATTCGACGGCCACGACTGGCTCTACTGCATGCTGCTGAACTTTGGCGGCAACGTGGGCCTACACGGCAAGATGCGGCACGTCATCGACGAATTTTATAAGGCGCGGGAAAGCGGATTCAGCACGACGATGCGGGGCGTGGGACTGACGATGGAAGGCATCGAGAACAACGCGGTGATGTATGAACTGACGTGCGAACTGCCCTGGCGCGCGGAACGCTTTGAGAAGGACGACTGGCTGGCCGGCTACGTGAAGGCCCGCTACGGGAAAACGAGCGGGAATGTGGCCGCGGCCTGGACGCTGCTGAGCAATACCATCTACAACTGTCCGGACGCTTCCACCCAACAGGGGACGCACGAGTCCATCCTGTGCGCGCGGCCTTCGCTCCACGCCTACCAAGTGTCGAGCTGGTCGGAGATGTCGGACTACTACCAGCCGATGGACGTGATCCGGGCCGCGGGAATGATGGTGGCGGCCGCGGACAGTTTCCGCGGGAACAACAATTTTGAATATGACTTGGTGGACATCGTGCGCCAGGCCGTGGCGGAAAAGGGACGGCTGGTGTATCCGGTCGTGGTCAGCGCGTTCAAAGCGGGCGACCGCGCGCTCTTTGAACAGGCCGCGGACCGTTTCCTCGAACTGATTCTGCTGCAGGACCGGCTGCTGGCCACGCGCCCGGAATTCAAGGTGGGCCGCTGGATTAAGGCGGCGCGCGACCTGGGACACACTCCGGCCGAAAAGGACCAATACGAATGGAATGCCCGCGTGCAGATTACGACCTGGGGAAACCGGACGGCGGCCGACCAAGGCGGCCTGCGCGACTACGCGCACAAGGAGTGGAACGGCCTGCTGCGCGACTTTTACTACATGCGGTGGAAAACCTTCTTCGACGGGTTGAAGCAACAACTGGAAGGGGCCGCCCCGAAACAGATAGACTTCTACGCCCTGGAGGAACCGTGGACCCTGCAGCACAATTCCTATTCGGCAGAGGCTGAAGGGGACGCCATCGACGTGGCCCGGGAGGTCTACGCGGCCATCGCACGATAAGGGCTTTCACCAATAGTCACACCGTCGCCTGCCCGCATCACACGGGCAAGCGACGGTGTTTTTATCTATCCCCCGCGCTTTGGATTTTTCCGTTTTTCTCTACGGGAGCATTTGAAAAAGGGGTTTTGATTACAAACTTTGCGGATGGGTTGAAAAGCCCGGTTTCTCGCAGCCCCCCAACTACACGGCCGCCACATCCGGCCCGGACGGAGCGAGAGGAAGCCCCGCGCGGCAGCGACTTTCTCCCCAATGCGGACGACCGGCAACTGTCGGCCGGTCATTTCACGACAGTTTCCGCCCAACGCGAATGCGGGCAACGCGCCGTCAGGCGTTCGCCCCAAAGCCGGGAATCACGGAGACCACCGGGAGCGAACATTTCACTCGCGCACGGGGCGAGTCGTACAAAGCGCCCCAGTAGCCCTGGCACCGCCTGCAGGATTTTTGAAAGTAGGCGAAGTTGTGACATTCCCGCTGTGCGGGGGCTGCGGCTCACGCTTTTAATTTCTATACACTCTCCTACTTTGAGCGCCCACGCCAAACAGGCCGCGCGTGCCTCCCTCGCTACGCCCGCCACACATTCACCATCTTCACCGCAGGACCACAAGCGCAGGGAACAGTTTCCCACAACCGAATAAAGCGCCGCGACTTTGTCCAAACAGAACGGACTGATGCGCCCGCCCTTTGAACATATTCCCCACGGGATTGCGGTACGACACGCCCTGCCCAACTTCTAATCCTGTATATTTTGGGAATAAGCTCCACCAAATTTTTCTATTCTGCGTCGGCCATTCCTTCTAACCATACGTACTTTGACCTACGCGCCTTGAAAAATTCTGCTTCAGGTCGTACCATTCTTTACGGCCCAGCCGATGACACCCATAAGCGCTTCAGCCGGTCCTTACCTTCTCGCATCCCAACCTCAAGAGCTGCGCCCAATCCGCGCCACCCACAAAGTCCGCCAATTACACGCCGTTCATCATTTATTACAACATCCTGATTCTTAATTACTTCCGATTCATACTACTAACGTAGCATTCTCCCACTACCCCCAGCCGCCGCTTTTTCCCGCCCTAACGGCAGCCGCCCCGACACCTTCTATACAGCGGGAGATTACGTTCGTCTCTCCTTAGCAATAAATTGATTATTAGATACATAAAATGCTTATTACGACCGCAATTTTTCCCTTCACCCTCCAGCCGCCGCACTTCTCAGCCCTAATGACAGCCACGACGACATCTAACCCACAGCCGATGACCGCGTTATCCTAAAATCCGTAACAGTATGTTTCTTAGGAACATCCATTTCATGCTACGTTAGTAGCATTGTCCCACTACCCCAGCCGCCGCTTTTTTCCGCCTTAACGGCAGCCGCCCGGAGTTTTCTACTCAGCACGAAATTCTCCCCCGTACCCGCGGTTTACCTATATAATATATGGTGTATCCCGCCGCGCCGCCGCCACCGACAAATACATCTGCCGCCTCGAACCGCATAAGGCCCGAACTTCACTCGGACAAAGAATAAATCACGCGCCCAGGATATACTTATTTTATAATATAGGGTAATGCCCCACAGCAGTATCGTTACAGCCCCAGCCGTATGTCTTGCCGCAGCGGCTGACGGTCGTCCAGGCGTCGCACATTCTTCTACGGTGGCGATACTAATTTGCTCAGCGCCTCGTTCTTTTTCTATGCTGGCGAAACCTACTACACGTAAGCCTGCTCTTTCTTCCACGCAGCCGGAACCGGTTCTCCGACGTCACGCTTTTTCTCCCACATCGCCGAAACGGATTCTCTTTACGTATCGCACTTTTTCTACGCTGACGAAACCTACTACATGTAAGCCTGCTCTTTCTTCCACACTTGTACTACAAGCTATCCTTACGCCCCGCACTTTTTTCTACACAGCCAAAACCGATTCTCCCGACATCTCACACCGACTTCTACGCAAACTGCCCTGTGTCCCGGCGCCTCTCTCTTTCTGCAGCGCCGACGAAACTTGTGTCCCTGCACCCCGCAGTTTCTTCTACGCCGCCAAAAATAGTTCCCCGACATCCCGCACCTTCTTCCATGCAAACTGCACCTGTGTCCCAGCGCCTCTCTCTTTCTATGGCGCCGACGAAACTTGTGTCCCTGTACCCCGCAGTTCCTTCTACGCCGCCGAAAACGGTTCACTCGCTCCCCGCACCTTCTCCCATGCAGACAGCACCTGGCGTCTCGGCACCTCGCTCTTTCTGCAGCGTCGACGCTACAAACTCTCGGTCCCCGACATCCATCCCGTCTCCGCCGCATCCTTTGCCCAGGGGTAAACACACAAAAAATCCCCCGCAAAGAATTTCTTCCTTGCGGGGGATGCTATCTTAAAACGGCG
>USPK01000048.1 GCA_900556465.1 uncultured Prevotella sp.
CGCGCCCAGCGGCGCAGGCTGCCGCTGGCCGGGACGGGGCGGCCCAGGTCGTCCTGGATTTCCTTGAAGATGTTCTGCAACGAGGGCGGGAACGGCACGCCGTCGGCCACGGAAAAGCAGAGCCCTTCGGCTTGCCCGGCCTCGTGGTAGGGGTCCTGCCCGATGATGACGACTTTCACGCGGTCGAAGGGGCAGAGGTCGAAGGCCGCGAAGATTTGCGGCCCGGGCGGGTAGCAGGGGCCGGCGTGATACTCGGCGCGGACAAAGTCCGTCAGTTGGGAAAAATAGGGGGCGTCGAACTCACTCTGGAGCCGGGCGCGCCACGTGGCGTCTATCTTGACATTCATAATGGCGGAGTTGAAATGACGGCCGCCCCGGACGGTGCCGGAGCGGCCGGTAGGGGAATGGAGGGGAGAGGGCGGAGCGGAGCCGCGGCGTCAGTGGAGCTGCCACGTGACGGTGTCGGACAGGCGCGTGCGCCCGTTGCGGCCCGTGGCCTCAATGCGGTTGTCGCCGCGGTCCAGGGCGACGTTGCGGAAGGTGCAGCACTTCACGGCGTCGGGCTTGAGGGTGCCCACCTTGCGCCCGTTGAGCGTGAGCGTCACTTCCTCGCAGTTGGAGAAGACGCGGATGTCCGTCACGGCGCGGCTACGGTCCGTGGTGCGGTGGCCTTCGATGTAGACCATCGGCTCGGGGTTCCAGTTGGCTTTGTAAAAGAAGAAGGCGTCCTTGCGCGTTTTCCGGTCGTGCGTGACGAGGCCCTTGTCGTTGATGCCCGGGCGGTCGCCCTCCGTGCGGTGGGCGGCGCCGAAGTCGAACATGTTCCAGACGAACGTGCCCCAGACGAACGGCCGCTGTTGGATGATTTCCCAGTTGCGCACGTGGTACTCTGTCTGCCAGTTCTCGGGATGCCACCAGCTGTCGGCGGCCGGTTGCTTAAGCGAGTCTTGCTGGTGATAGATGCTGGCGCCGGCGCCGTACTCGCTGATGCCGATGCGCAGGTCGGGGTATTGGCGGTGCGTCTGGTCGAGCCACGTGGCGAGCGTGGACGGGGAGGCGCCGTACCAGCCGTCGTAGCGGTTCCAGGCGATGAGGTCGGTGATGAAGTTGAGGGCACCGCCCTGGTTGCTGGCCGAGGTGGTGAGGCGCGTGGAGTCCTCGGCGTGGGCCAGGCGGTTGAGTTCCTTGACGTATTCCACGGGATTGTCGCCCTGCTCCTTGAGTTCGTTGAACAGTCCCCAGCAGACGATGGCGGGATGATTGTAGTGCTGGCGGATGAGCTCCTTGAGCTGTTCGCGGCCATTGGCGCGGAAGGAGGGCTGGTCCACGAAGCCCTTGTCGGCATAACCGCCCGGTCCGACGAACGGTATTTCGGCCCAGGTGACGATACCGTTGCGGTCCATCAGGTCGTAGATGGCCGTGGCCTGCGGGTAGTGGGCCAGGCGGACGGCGTTGACGCCCATCTCGCGCATCAGGGCGACGTCCTCGCGGTGGTGTTCCGGCCGCAGGGCATTGCCCACTTCGGCGCGCTCCTGGTGGCGGCAGACGCCGTGGAGCGGCAGGTGACGGCCGTTGAGGAAGAAGCCCTGGTCGGGGTCGACGCGGAAGAAGCGGAGGCCCAGGGGCTGCTCCACGCGGTCGGTCTCCTCGCCGTCGACGCTGAGGGTCGTCACGACGCGGTAGAGGAACGGGTCGCGCGTGCCGTCCCAGAGGTGGGGCTGCTCCAGACGGAGGGGCAGCTCGGCGGCATAGGTCGTGGCGCCGGCCGGGATGCTCACCTCGCGCGAGGCGGTGCGGACGGTGCGGTCGCCGTCGAGCACGCTGACGGTGAGCGTGGCGGTGCGGTCGGCCGGGGCGGCATTGGCCAGGACAACGCGGGCGCGCACCGTGGCGGATTCGGCGCTGACGTCCTCCTGCGTCAGGTAGACGCCGGGCGAGGCGTAGTCGAGCGGCGAGATGCAGACTTCGTCCGTCATCAGGAGGTGGACGTCGCGGTAGAGGCCGCCGTAGAAGTTGAAGTCGCCCACGAGCGGCATGACGTCGAGCTGCTCGCCATTGTTGACGCGCACAAGGAGCTGGTTGTCGGCCCCGTACTTGACGCGGTCGGTGATTTCAAAGACAAAAGCACCGTAGCCGCCGCGGTGCTCGCCGACGTGGCGGCCGTTGACGAAGAGGTTCGTCACGCAGTTGGCCCCTTCGAAGCGCAGGAAGAGGCGGCGCCCCTTCCACTCGGGCCGCACGTACAGGTTCTTCACGTAGTTGCCGATGCCCCGCTTGTAGTCCGTCTTTCCGCTGAGGGCGTCGCGGGCGTTCCAGGTGTGGGGCAGGTCGACCCGTTCGGCCGAATTGCGGTCTACCTGGTGGGAGAAGCGGAACTGCCAGTTGTGGTTGATGAGACTGTCGCTGCGGTCGGCGCGGGCCGGCGCAGGCAACAAAAAGACAGAGAGCAAACCGGCCAGGCCGGCTGCTCTCTTGAATAAGGTAGTGATGGAACAGGTTTCCATAGTGGTGAACGGGTAGTGGATGGTTGTGGTTTTGAGTTACTCTAAGTACGTGTAGCCGTAGAGGCCGGAGCGGTAGTTGGAGATAAACTCCTTGCCCTCTTCGACCGTGATGCGGCCTTCCTTGACGGCCTTGCTGACCCACGTCTCGAGGAGGCGGACCAAGTGCTTCGGGTCGTACTGCACGTACTCCAGGACGTCGGCCACCGTCTCGCCGTCGATGGTCTTGTCGATGCTGTAGCCTTCCTCGTCGACCGTGATGTGTACGGCGTTGGTGTCGCCGAAGAGGTTGTGCATGTTGCCCATGATTTCCTGATAGGCACCGACGAGGAACACGCCGATGTAGTAGTGCTCGCCAGGCTGGATGGCGTGGAGGGGCAGGTAGGTGGTCTGCTGGTTCTGATTGACGTAGGTCGTGATTTTACCGTCGGAGTCGCACGTGATGTCCTGCAACGTGGCCGAGCGCGTGGGCTTCTCGTCCAGGCGCGAGATGGGCATGATGGGGAACAACTGGTCGACGCCCCAGGAATCGGGGAGCGACTGGAAGAGAGAGAAGTTGCAGAAATACTTCTCGGCCATCATGCGGTCGAGCTTACGCAATTCGTCGGGAACGTGCTTCTGGTGGTGAACCAGCTCGGCTATCTCGCTGGAGATGCTCCAGTAGAGGCTTTCGATCTGTGCCCGCGTGCGGAGGTCGATAATGCCGTGTCGGAAAAGGTCGAGGGCCTCTTCGCGGATGTCCTCGGCGTCGTGCCAGTCCTCCAGCATGGAGCGCGGCGAGAGTTTGTCCCAGATTTCGGACAGGTCCTTGACGAGCTGATGGTCGTTCTCGGCCGGCTCGAAGTCCTCGGGCATGTGGGGCACGCTGACACTCTCCATGACGTCGACAATGAGGACGGCGTGGTGGGCGGTAAGCGAGCGGCCGCCTTCGGTAATGATGTTGGGGTGGGGGATGCCGTTCTTGTTGGCGGCGTCTACGAGGGTGTAGACGCAGTCGTTGACATATTCCTGGATGCTGTAGTTGACGGAGCTCTCGGAGTTGGACGAGCGGGTGCCGTCGTAGTCGACGCCGAGGCCGCCGCCGCAGTCGACGAACTTGATGTTGAAGCCGAGCTGGTGGAGCTGGACGTAGAACTGCGCCGCCTCGCGCAGGGCGGTGGAGATGCGGCGGATTTTGGAAATCTGGGAACCGATGTGGAAGTGGATGAGGGAGAGGCATTCGTGCATGCCCATCTCGTCGAGCATCTTGAGGGCCTGGAGCAGTTCGGTGGAGTTGAGTCCGAACTTGGAGGCATCGCCGCCGCTCTCTTCCCATTTGCCTGCCCCGCTGGAGGCGAGTTTGATGCGGATGCCGAGGTTGGGGCGCACGCCGAGCTTTTGGGCGGTGCGCGCGATGATTTGCAGCTCGGGCAACTTCTCGATGACCAGGAAGATGCGCTTGCCCATCTTCTGGGCCAACAGGGCCAGCTCGATGAAGTTCTGGTCCTTGTGTCCGTTGCAGATGATGAGGCTGTCGGAGTCCATGTTGGTGGCGAGCACGGCGTGGAGTTCGGGCTTGGAGCCGGCTTCGAGGCCCAGGTTGAACTTTTTGCCGTGGCTGATGATTTCTTCCACCACGGGACGCATCTGGTTGACTTTGATGGGATAGATGATGAAGTGCTCGGCCTGGAAGTCGTAGGCCTTCTCGGCCCGGGCAAAGCATTCGGCGGTTTTCTCGATGCGGTTGTCGAGGATGTCGGGGAAACGCAGCAACATGGGGGCGGTGATGTCGCGGGCGTAGAGTTCGTCGACCACTTCTTTGAGGTCTACGCGAATCCCGTCTTTCCGGGGAGACACGTAGGCATGACCTTTTTCGTTAATACCGAAGTAGTTGACGCCCCACCCCTTGATGTTGTAGAGCTCCTCGGAATCTTCAATTCTCCATTTTCTCATTGGCTGTCGGCTTGAGGCGGAGGGACGGCGTGCTGGGAGCCGGCCATTCCCTGGCCTATGGTTTTCGTGATTAGGGTTACTATGTCTTTGATCTTATCGAAAGAGTCGAGGACGTTGATGTCGATGACGTGCTGGGCCTTTTCGTAGTAGGGGCTGCGCAGGGTGAGCTGTTCCTCGATGTATTGGCGCAGTTCCTCGCTGCTTTTCCCCTTGAGCAGGGGGCGTTCGCCGCGGCTCATGGCTACGTGCTGGCAGAGCGTGGCGGTGGAGGCTTTGAGGTAGATGGTTTCGGCTACGGAGTTCATGTAGTCCATGTTGTCGAAGAAGCAGGGCGTCCCGCCGCCGCAGGCCAGGACGACGTTCTCGAACTCGGCTACCTCGTGGAGCATGCGGCGCTCGAGGCTGCGGAAATGGGCCTCTCCGTCCTCGGCAAATATCTGGGGCACTTTCTTATGGAAGCGCTCCTCGATGTACCAGTCCAGGTCGTAGAAGGAGCGGCCCAGAGACTTGGCGAGGGATTTGCCGACCGTGGTCTTGCCGGCACACATGTAGCCGATGAGGATGATGCACTTCATGATGTAGGCTGATGGCGGGTGGATGGGTCAGACTTTGGCCTTACGCTGTCGGGCGCGGGCGGGCTTCTTGCTGTCGTTCGCGATGATTTTCCGGCATTGCTCGAGGGTCAGCTCGGCTGCGTGCGCGGCCTGTTCCTTGGGAATCTTGTAGTTTTTTCCGTTGAAAGCGATGTAGGGACCGAAGCGGCCGCTGCGGACTTCGAGGCCGGGCTCCTCGTCAAATTGCTTGAGATGGCTCTTGGCTTCGCTCTCCCGCTTGGCCTCGATGAGCTCGACGGCGCGCTCGAGGCTGACGCTCATGGGGTCTTCGTCCTTGGGTATGGACACGAACTTTTTGTTGTGGAGCACGTAGGGGCCGAAGCGGCCGCTGTTGATGACGACGGGGAGACCTTCAAACTCGCCTACGGTGCGGGGCAGCTTGAACAGTTCCAGCGCCTCGTCGAGCGTAATGGTGCTGATGCTCTGACCGCGGGCCAGAGTGGCGAAACGGGGTTTCTCTTCATCGTCCGACGTGCCGATTTGTGCCATCGGTCCGTAGCGGCCTATCTTGACCAGGACCACTTTTCCGGAGACAGGGTCCGTGCCCAGTTCGCGTTCGCCCACCTTGTGCTCGGACTTTTCGGCGAGCGTGCGCTCCACTTCTGGCTCGAAGCTGTCGTAGAACTGGCGGATGAGCGACGTCCAGTCTTTCTGCCCCTCGGCGACGGCGTCAAAGTCCTTCTCGACGTTGGCCGTGAAGTTGTAGTCCATGATTTCGGGGAAGTTGGCCAGCAGGAAGTCGTTGACGACGGTGCCGATGTCGGTCGGGAGCAGTTTCCCCTTGTCGGCGCCGGCCGTTTCCTCTTTCGTAGTGTCCTGCAGGCGGTCTCCGTCGAGGGAGATCACGTTGTAGGTGCGCTTGTGGCCGGGCTTATCGCCCTTGACCACATATTCCCGTTGCTGGATGGTGGAGATAGTCGGCGCGTAGGTGGACGGACGGCCTATGCCCAGTTCCTCCATCTTGTGGACGAGCGAGGCCTCGGTGTAGCGGGGCGGCTGCTGGCTGAAGCGCTGCTGCGCCGTGATGTGGAGGCGCTGCGGGTGTTCGCCTTCCTGCATGGCCGGGAGCAGGCGGTCTTCGCTCTCGTTCTCGCTCTCCGCGTCGGTGCTTTCCCGATAGACTTTCAGGAAACCGTCGAACTTGATGACTTCGCCCGTGGCGACGAAGAGTTCGTTGCGTCCCGAGATGCTGATGCAGGCCGTGGTGCGCTCCAGTTGTGCGTCGGCCATCTGGCAGGCGACGGTGCGCTTCCAGATGAGTTCGTAGAGACGGCGTTCCTGTTGCGTGCCGCTGATGCTCTCGCGGCGCATGTCGGTGGGGCGGATGGCCTCGTGGGCTTCCTGTGCCCCCTTGGCGTGGGTGTGGAAGACGCGGCGCTGGTGGTAGGCCTCACCCATGCGTTCGGCAATCAGCGGGCCGCAGGCGTTGAGGCACAGCGTGGAGAGGTTCATCGAGTCGGTACGCATGTAGGTGATGCGGCCCGCCTCGTAGAGGCTTTGGGCTATACGCATGGTCAGCGCGACGGGGAAGCCGAGCTTGCGCGCCGCTTCCTGCTGGAGCGTGGACGTTGTGAACGGCGGGGCCGGCGTGCGGCGCGTGGGGCGTGTCGTAATGGAGGAGACGGTGAACGTAGCGCCGCGGCAACTTTCCAGAAAGGCCTGGGCCTCTTCCTTGGTCTTGAAGCGCGTATTGAGTTCGGCCTTGAGTTCCGGATGTCCTTCGGATGGAAGCCGGAAAGTGGCTGTCACGCGGTAGGCTGCTTCGCTTTTGAAGGCCTCTATTTCGCGTTCCCGCTCCACGATGAGGCGGACGGCCACACTCTGTACGCGGCCGGCCGAAAGGCTGGGGCGCACCTTGCGCCACAGGATGGGCGAGAGCTTGAAGCCGACCAGACGGTCGAGCACGCGGCGGGCTTGCTGCGCGTCGACGAGGTTGAGGTCGATGTGCCGGGGATGGGCTATGGCGGACAGGATGGCCGGCTTGGTGATTTCGTGGAAAACGATGCGCCGCGAGTTCTGGGCGTCGAGGCCCAGGACTACGGCCAAGTGCCAGGAGATGGCTTCTCCCTCGCGGTCTTCATCGGAGGCGAGCCATACGGTCTCTACCTTCTTGGCCTCGGCTTTCAGCTCGTTGACAACGTGGACTTTGTCGGCAGGTATTTCGTATTCGGGTTGGAAAGTATTTAAGTCAACGCCGAAATTCTTCTTTCTCAAGTCGCGGATATGTCCGAAGCTGGACATGACTTTGTAGTCCGGTCCGAGAAATTTCTCAATGGTCTTCGCCTTGGCCGGGGATTCGACGATAACCAGATTTGTTTGCATACTCCTTATCTGAATGTCTTGTGATTCGCCCGCAAAAGTAGGAAAAAAAGTGTGCGTGGGGCGGTCCGCACGGAAAATATTTTGTGACAAGTCGCTGCGGGCCGGGCGGAAAGGCCCGGTCGCCAGCCGCGGGGTCAGAAGGTGACGCGGAACATGAAGCGTATGCCCCACTTGTCGGTTCCGGGACGGTCGAGGTAGGTCAGACGCCGGACGTACTCGATGTGGAACACCTTAAATATATTGTGTATGCCCGCGATGACTTCCACGTAGGGCTTCTTGCGGTCCATCACCGTGGAGAGGTATTCGTAGGAGCCGTCGGCGTTGAAGTGGCCGGGGAAGTAGTAGAGCCGGCTGTTGCTGGCATTCTTCTCGAGGAACGGGTTGTTCTTGCTCGAGAGCGTGCCCCAGAGCACGTTGCACCCGATGTATTCGCGCCACTTCAGCTTCTTGAGCAGGGGGATGCGGTTGAAGATTTTGCCGTTCATGTCCCAGGAGAACATGAGCGAGGCGTAGCGGTCGTTCAGAAACTCCATGTTGTTGATGAGGTTGAACGTATGGTCCTCCATAATGTAAGAGAGGTTGGCCGCCGGCATAATGAGCAGGGGGAACGGCACCTGGTTCCACTGGACACCGCCCTGCAGGTAGGTGTCAATCTTTCCCCAGGAACCCACCCAGAAACGCTTGTAGAGGCTCACTTCCGTCAGGTTGTAGCTGTAGTTCCGGCCCATGTGTTCGTAAAGTCCCGTGGTGTGGGCGAGGGAATAGATGGGCGCGTCGTTGTTGGCGGCGATGCGGCGTTGCTTGGTATTGATCCAGGTAGTGCCCGGCTGGTAGGTCAGGTTCAGCATGAGGTCGTTTGTGCGGAATTCCTTGCGGTAGTTCGTCGGGTCCTGGGTCGGTGCGCCGCTCCCGTCGAGCGACTGGTAGAACAAGGCCGCGGTCGGTTCGTCCTTCTGCGTGCGCAGCTGGGCCTTAAAACGCAGGCCGTTGGACCATTCGCGGTCCCACGTCAGCTTGAAGTTCTCGTAATACATCATGTGGTCCACCGTCGTCCACTTGAAGGACGTGAAGACGTTATCCTTGTCGGTCGGCAGGAACTTATCGCTGGGCGACATCACATCGCGGTTGTAGCTAAAGGTCAAGTTGTTCACGGGATACTCACGGGGCAGGTAGGCCTTCTTGTTAAAGGAGTAGGTCACCTCTCCCATGCCCTTCCACCGATGATCCTTGAAGCCATAAGCCACATAACCCTTCAGGAATAGCTGAGGGTGGAAGTTGGCCGTCGTCTGGGCCGAGGCGCGCAGGCGCAAGCCGTCGACGAAATTCTGAGAAATCATGGTGTTCACCGGCCCGATGTCCACTTTAGAGGGATGCTTCGGGTCGACGCTGGTCTCGACGAAGTTTTCGATGAAAGCCTTCGCGATGAACAGGACTGCCTTAAAGCCTTTCACCTGCTCGAGGCGCTTCACGAGCAGACTCATCTTGTCCTCCGACTGCGTGAGCGCCTCGGAGCGGTGCTGCTCCCAGAAGTCCTCGCTCCGCATCAGCGCGTTGGCGTCCGTCAGCTGGTTGCCCTTGAAGTCGAAGGCCTTGTCACTGATAGGCTCGAAGCTGAAGTTGGAATACTCCGTCGTGCGCCTCACCTGGAACTTCTGGATATGGTTGGCAATCTTCAGCTGCACCAGCATATCGTCGTTCACGAGAACCTGCTCCCCGGAGGGCAGCTCCTCGAACTTCTGGATAATGCGCATACGCTCGACGAAATTCACATCGGAGCGGCCGGGGATGCCCATATCCACCATCTTCACGCGATAGGTGGAGTCCGCCATGATGTAAATGGAGCCCGAGAACCCGAAATCCTGCGCGTTGTTGGGCGTGAAGTCCACGCGAATGCACTTCGTGCTGTCCACGTAGGTCGTATCCTCGATGAAGAAGCGATAGAAGCTGATGGCCGAGCGGCTCGAGATGGGGCTCGTGAAAGGGTATTGGAGCAGACGGACCTCGTCCTCGTAGATGTTTACATCCGTGAAGCAGTCCTTGAGCATGGTGGTCATGATGTCGCCCGTATTGAACAGGTCGTTCAGCCCGCTGCTCCGTTGCCCCAGGATAATGGTCTTGTTGGTGGAGGGAGACTTGCGGTAAATGTCCCGGCTCACCGTCTCGTCCACCGATATGGGCAGAATCAGTTTCCCCGTTTCGTTGCACGTCTCGACGTGTTCCTTGAGGAAGGGAAGCCGCTTGAACTTGCCTTCCTCAAAGATCTTGTCCGTCACCTCGTTCAAGGCGAACGTCATCTTGCTGTATTTGTCGATGCTGTAATAGTCGTGGGCCGTCAGGTCGTTGTTCTTCTTCGCCGCAATGACTTTCCGCATCAGCTCCACCGCCGGATTGTTTTTCCTGGAATACTTCCCCCTGCGGCCGGTCACTACGGCCTCGCCGATCTGGTTATCGTTCGATTCCATCCGCACGGTGATGTCGGCCGCTTCGTCCACGCTGACGGTCTTCGTCTCGTAGCCAATCATGGAAAAGCGCAGTTTCCCCTTCCGGAAAGGGAGGGAAAAGCGGCCGTCCGTATCTGTCTGGGTGACGATGCGGTCCTCTTGGGCCACGTTGACGAAGGGCAGTTTCTCGCCCGTCTTTTTGTCGACGACGGTGCCCGTCAGGTTTTGGGCCGTTACCAGGAGTGTGGCGCACAGGCAGAGCGTCAGGAGTAGCAGTCTTTTAAGCACTTAGTGGAAAGTCTAATCGTGTGAAAAGCAGAGTGGTAAGTGGATAAAAAAGCCCCATGACCCGCCGTTTCCGGTCGAGTCGTGAAGCTTT
This sequence comes from uncultured Prevotella sp., assembly GCA_900556465.1. Lineage (GTDB taxonomy): Bacteria > Bacteroidota > Bacteroidia > Bacteroidales > Bacteroidaceae > Alloprevotella. The sequence goes on from USPK01000048.1 coordinate 10,190, forward strand.
CCATAGTATGAGGGGATGGCGGGCCATGGTCCGGCCCGCCATAGACCCGGATTCAGTCGATTTCTTCGTCAGCCTCGTAGCCACCCATCTCGCGGATAGCGTTTTTCAGCATAACGTATTGCTGGAAGAGGTGATTGACAGGAACCTCGTTGTGTACGTAGTCGTGCATCGGGCTCTTCAGGAAGAAGCTCAGGAAGCGCTGGATGCCGTAGCGGCCGGCGCGGGCGGCCAGGTCGCTCAGCAGCACGAGGTCGAGCACCAGGGGCGCAGCCAGGATGGAGTCGCGGCAGAGGAAGTTGATCTTGATCTGCATCGGGTAGCCCATCCAGCCGAAGATGTCGATGTTGTCCCAGCCCTCCTTGTTGTCGTTGCGGGGCGGGTAGTAGTTGATGCGTACCTTGTGGTAATAGTCCGTGTAGAGGTCCGGCTGGTTTTCGGGGACGAGGATGCTTTCCAGCGTCGACAACTTGCTTACTTCCTTGGTGTGGAAGTTAGCTGGCTCGTCCAGCACCAATCCGTCGCGGTTGCCCAGGATATTGGTGGAGAACCATCCCGACAGGCCCAGGCAGCGCGTGCCGATGATGGGGGCGAAGCCCGACTTCACGAGCGTCTGGCCCGTCTTGAAGTCTTTGCCGGCGATGGGGAGCTTCGTCTTCTCCGCCATTTCCCACATGGCCGGGATGTCCACCGTCGTGTTCGGGGCCCCCATGATGAAGGGAGCGCCTTCGGACAGAGCGGCATAGGCATAACACATGGACGGCGCCACGTGCTTGCGGTCGTCGGCCTTCATAGCAGCTTCGAGGGCGGCCAGTGTGCCGTGAACCTCCATGTCTACCGGTACGTAGATTTCCGTAGAGGCGGCCCAGATGACTACTATGCGGGCGCAGCCGTTCTGTTCCTTGAAGTTACGGATGTCCTTGCGCAGGGCTTCCACCATGTCCCAGCGGGTGGCGCAGTCCTTTACGTTGTTGCCGTCCAGGCGGCGGGCATATTCGTGGTCGAAGGCCGCTTTCATCGGGACTATATTCTCCAGCTCGTCGCGAACGGGGTTGATGTCCTTCTCCTGGAGCACTTGCGCGTTGATAGCGGATTCATAAGCGTTGGCCGGATATACGTCCCACGCGCCAAATACCAGGTCGTTCAGGTCGGCGAGCGGAACGATTTCTCCGTAGTGCAGGTACTTCTTGTCCTTGCCTCGTCCTACACGGATTTTGTCGTATTGCGTCATCGAACCGACTGGTTTGGCCAATCCCTTGCGCGTCATCAGCACGCCGGTAATAAATGTCGTGGCGACGGCTCCTAACCCGACGCACATTACTCCTAATTTTCCTTTTGCAGGTTCCATAGTTTATGATTGTTATGATGAAATTCTCTTGATTAGGCGCCCAAAGGTACGAAAACTTTTGACACTAACTCGGGTTTTTTGAAAAAATTGTCAGCTCACGTCATGCGCGGCATGGCCGTTGCCCTCAAGTCTGTACCGCGGGCCACGTTTTTTCCTTCATAGTTTCGCCCGCACCTATATTATATATAAGGTGTGTCTGTGTCCCGGCCTTTTTGTCCCGGTCCGTATCCGCTAAATAAAAAGGACACCCACCGAGATGGGTGCCCCTTTCTAAAGCGCGCTTCAGGATGGGCTTGAACCAACGACCCCCTGATTAACAGTCAGGTGCTCTAACCAACTGA
>USPK01000049.1 GCA_900556465.1 uncultured Prevotella sp.
GGCGACGATGCCGACGTGGTGCTTCTGGATCATGCGCTTGACGGTTTCCTTCGCCTGCGCAACCTTGCCGTGGCTGGGCAGTGGGAAAATGACGCCCGTATCCAGCACGCGCCCGGTTTCGTCCACAACCGCGACCTTGCAGCCCGTGCGGAATCCGGGGTCGATGGCAATCACGCGCTTCTGCCCCAGCGGCGCCGAAAGGAGCAGCTGCCGCAGGTTTTCCGTGAAGACCTGTATGGCTTCTTCGTCCGCCCTGGCTTTGCTGGCGGCGGCATACTCGGTCTCGATGCTGGGGCGCAGGAGGCGCTTGTAGGCGTCGGCTACGGCGGCCGTCAGGAACGGGGCGGCGGCCGTCCCGCGGCGGACGAAGAGACGGTCGAGGCGTTCCAGTGCGTCGTCCTCGTCGGCCGGGACGATGCTGACGCGGAGAAAGCCCTCGGCTTCGCCGCGCCGCATGGCGAGCAAGCGGTGGGAGGAGCAGCGGCGCAGCGGTTCGCAGGCGTCGAAGTAGTCCCGGTATTTGTCGCCCTCGCCCTCTTTCCCCTTGACCACGTGGCTACGGACGACGGCCGTTCGGGCGAAGGTCTGCCGCAGGGACTGGCGCGCGCGTTCGTCCTCGCTGACGCGTTCGGCAACGATGTCGCTCGCGCCTTGCAGGGCGTCGTCGACGGTAGGTACTTCGTCGGTGAGGTAGGCCTTGGCCGCTTGCTCGGGGACGGTGTGGGGCCGCGCGAGCAACAGGTCGGCCAGCGGCGCCAACCCTTTCTGGCGGGCCATCTCGGCGCGCGTGCGTCGCTTCGGCTTGTAGGGCAGGTAGAGGTCCTCCAGTGCGGTGGCGTCCCAGCAGTCGGCGATGCGCTCGCTCAGTTCGTCGGTCAGGCGGCCCTGTTCGGCAATGGTCGAGCGTATGTATTCGCGGCGGCGGACCAGTTCCTTCAGCCGTTCGTGCTGTTCCTGTATGGCGCTCACCTGCACTTCGTCCAGGCCGCCGGTAGCCTCCTTGCGGTAGCGGCTGATGAAGGGGATGGTGGCCCCGTCGTCGAGCAGGCGGACCGTTTGTTCGACCGCATGGCGGGGCAGGTGGAGTTGTTGGGCAATTAGGTCGGTAGGTGTCATGTCTGTGATAGGGATATGAAAGGTAGGGCGGCAGGGTCTGGCGCCACGCCGTCGGCCGGGAGGGCCCGGCGGGCGGTCAGCGCGGCCCAGCCGCGTCGGCCGCGGGCCGCTGGCAGAAATATTGCCAGAGCGGGGCGGCCATGGTGGCCTGTACGATGGCGTTTTCTTCGAGTAGCCGGCGGACTTCCGCCTCCGTCAGCAGGTGGACGACGATATCTTCTGTCGCTTCCAGGTGTTGCCCGCTGACGCGTTCCACTCCTTCCGCCAGAAAACAGTGCGTCAGATTGTTGGTCGCGCTGGCGTTCGGCGACAGGCGGACCAGCAGACGCCACGTGCCCCCGCCGAATCCTGTCTCCTCCAACAGTTCGCGGCGCGCGGCGGCCTCGGGCGAGGCGTCCGTGGGGTCGACAACGCCGGCACAGAGCTCAAAGCACGTGCGTCCCAGCCCGTGGCGGTATTGCCGGATCATAACGAAGCGGCCGTCGCGGGTACGGGCAATGACGTTCACCCAGTCGGGATATTCCAAAACATAGTATTCCGGATTCTCCGTTCCGTTGGGCAGGCGCACGTGGTCGCGGCGGGCGGTGAGCCAGGGCCGGCGGAAAAGGTACTCGCTCTTAAGGACTTCCCATTTCCCGGGATCGTTTTTTTCCATGTTCTAAGGGTTTAGGTTTTGCATCTGTTAATGCAAACTTACACATTATCCGCGAGAATCGGGCGACCGGAGGCCGGGAATGTCGCCGTTTCCCCGCATTTCGGCCCGGGGTGGGCCGGCGTGCTCCCCTGCGGGCCGGCGCTGCGCTTTCGGGCGGAGGGGATGCGTTTTTAGGGCGCCGGCGCCTTGCGACTCGGGGCAAAGCCTTAATTTTGCACCGCGTTGGCGCTCCCCTTATGGCCGTCCGGTCCGCAACCGCGAACCGCCGCGGGGAAAGTAAATCAGAAAGGAACAAATGATAGAAATCGTGTTGTTGATCGTAGCCGGCGGAGCGCTGGGCTACGCGTTGCGGCGCCGCCACTGGTTGCGGTGCATCGAGGGGTCCATTTCGTGGACCGTTTACGTCATGCTGTTTGTGCTGGGCCTGACGGTCGGGGCCAATCCGCTACTGCTCCGACAGTGGGCCGGTATCGGCGGTCAGGCGCTGCTGCTGAGTGTGGCCGGCGTGGCCGGGACTCTGGCGATGGTCTGCCTGCTGGGGCGTTTCATCCGTAACCGGGAGAAGCGGCGATGAAAGGCAGCCTGATGGTTCTGGGCATGTTCGTGGCCGGTTGCGTAGCGGGGCGCTGCTGGGGACCGGCGGAACAGACGCTGGGCGACTTGCACCGGTTGTCGACCTACGTGCTGTACGCACTGATGTTACAGGTGGGGATAAGCATCGGCGGGAACGGGCAGTTCCGCCAGTTGCTGAAACATTTTTCTCCGCGCTGGCTGCTCCTGCCGCTGGCGACGGTGAGCGGAACCCTGGCCTTCTCGGCGCTGGCGGCCTTGGCGTTGAGCCGCTGGTCGGTGGCCGACGTGCTGGCCGTAGGGAGCGGCATGGGGTATTACTCCCTGTCGTCCATCCTTATAGGCCAGCTGAAACTGGAAGATTTGGGGACGCAACTGGCGGCGGAGCTGAGCACCATCGCCCTATTGTCCAACGTGTTCCGCGAGTTGATGGCCCTCGTCGGCGCACCGCTGTTCCGCCGTTGTTTCGGAACGTTGGCGCCGATTGCCGCGGCCGGGGTGACGTCGGTAGACGTGGCGTTGCCCACCATTATCCGGACGTGCGGGCAGCCTATGGCCGCCGTTGCGGTGTTTCATGGCATACTGATCGACGTCAGTGTTCCTTTTCTCGTTTCGTTCTTTTGTCAGTTCTGAGCCTGTGTCCCGCTGCCGCCGGCCGGGCCTGAGGGCGACGCGGCCCGCGCGGCGGAGGCCGCCAGCCGTTGCTTCATCGCCTTGTAACGGGCAATGTAGCGGCGGCGCGAGGCGATGATGCTGTTGCGATAGCCCAGGCAGGTCGTGAAAAAGTAGACGAGGGCCTGCGTCCAGAGGGTGTGCCACTCCGCCGCGGCCTCGACAATCGTTCCTCCCATGTTGTTGATTTTCAGAAAGCCGTTGATGCCCGGCGTAGAGGGGAAGAGGTAGGAGAGTGCTTTCCAGAAGGGCGGGAGCGCGCTCCCCGGCCACGAGACGCCGGAGATGAAGAGCAGGGGCAACGAGGTGAAGACAATGACCATGATGCACGTCTCGCGGTGACGCAGCATGAGCGAAACGGTCATAGCGAAGAAAATGCAGGCCAGCAGATACGGCACGACGAAAAGGGCCAGCTGCGAAGGGGCCCCTATCTGGTTCAGACGGAACAAGTGGGGCACGACGCCGAGCACGTAGACCGAGATGGGGATGTAAACGAGAATGTAGGCAAAGCCTTTTCCCAGAACGATGCGGAGCAGGCCCGTGTAGTGGCGGTTAACGGGCATGAGCTCGCGGAAACGGTTGTGCTCGCGTGCCGTACCGGCCGAAAGCCCAACGCCCAGGAGCAGCGTCTGCTGGATGATGAGGATGAGGACGGCGGGTATGAGGAATGCCGCGAAACCGTCTTGCGGATTGTAGAGGCTTACGGACTCGTAGGCAATGGGATAGACCGTGACGCGGTCCTGCTCGTCGGTGGTGTTGCCGGCCAAGGCCGTCTTGATGCGGGCGTTCATTTCGAGCGAAGCGTCCGTATTGGCCACGAGCAACGCCTTATAATAAAGGAGGCCGCTCATATCGCAATAAATGTTGACCTGGGTCTGCTCGCCCCGCGAAAGGCGGTCGTTGAAATCGCCCGGGATGCGGATAATGCCGTAAGCGTCGCGCTTCTGAATCAGCCTGCGTGCCTCGTCCATGTCCGTACAGTAGGAGACAATCTTAACGTCGGGCGTCGCGTCGACCTTACGCAGGTATTCGCGGCTCCGGGCCGTGTGGCTCTCGTCCACGACAGCGGCGGGCACTTCGCGCACCACCTCGTTCGTGTAAATAAAGCTGTAGACCAGCGGATAGGCCAGCGGGACAAGGATGAAGAAGATGAGGACACCGCTATCCTTGAAAATGCTGCGCAGCTCGTCCTGGAAGATATAGTTCCAGTCCTCGCAGGCCTGTTTCCAGTATGTAGAAAATTTTCGTCTCATGGCGTCAGGGCAGATAAGGAATGGTGAGCAAGGCCTTCTTGAGCCGGCGCAGGACGACGGCGGGCAGCAGGGCGAAAAGCAGTAGCCCGAGCACGTAGGGCCAGGCGTTGAGCAAGGGATAGCCGTCCAGGGCCGAGTTCACGTAGAGCAGGAAGTAGTGGCGCAGGGGGAAGAGCAGGCTCACCCCTTGCAGCGTGGGGTGCATGGCCATGACGGGATACGACATGCCGCAGATGCTGAACGAGATAACTCCCCAGAGCGAGGCGAAGCTAAGGCCGAAGCGCAGCGTGGGTAGCATGGCGTACATGAATACACCCAGCCCCTGGGCGGCGATAACGCCCAGAAACATGATCAGTAGCATCGTGGGCAGGCCGCAATGGCAGGGAAAGTGGAGATAGCCATACAGATAAACGACATATACGGCCCCGACGAGGGAGAATATGACCGTGTGCGGCAGGAGTTTTCCCGCCAGGGCGCGGCTCATGGAACCGTGTCCCAGGCTTAGCCAGTGGCGGGCCGAGCCGCTTTTCACCTCCGTTCCGATACTGTAGACCGTCACGGCGAATATGAAGAGCATCAGCAGGCCCGGGATGATGGTGTTGCTCAAGTAGATGCTGTAATTCAGCCACGGGTTGCTGATGGGGTGCGCCTCGATGACGATGGGCTGGAGGAAGGCCATGGCCTGCCGGTCCGTGGCCCCTTTGGCCAGGAGTACGCTCTGCGTCGCCGCCCCCGAGGCCAGCTCGGCCATGGTCCGCATGTCGCGGTAGAGGAGCGAGCCCGCTATGAGGTAGGAGTAGTTCATGTAGAAGGAAATCCGGGGCTGCTCCTGCCGTTGCGCCTCGCGGGTCGTCCCTTCCGGGATGTAGAAAAATCCGTAAATCTCCCCGCGCTGCACAGCCTTACGGGCGGCGGTCACGTCCGGGTATGTCCCGACGATGTCCGTCATCTGGAAGGCATCGAGATTACGGGCCAGGGTACGCGAAGTAGCGGTGCCGTCGTTGTCCACAAGTCCCACGGGCAGCTCGGTAGGCAGACCGGCCGCCATCAGTGACGTGAAGAAGTAGTAGCAGAACAGCGGGGCCAGTACCATACAGATCCAGTAGACCGGGTTACGGACCAGCCGCCGGACTTTACGCCGGACGATGCGGAAAAAAGCTAACTTTTTTTTCATTCCATAAGGACAGACATGCCCGGCCGCAGCCCGTCGACAGGCTGAACGGGGCTGGCTTTCACTTCAAAGGTTTTCATGTCAAACTGCCCGGTCGTCTTCGTCGCTTTCCAGGCGGCGTAGCTGCCGAGGTCTTTCATGTAGTACACTTTCAGTTTCACGCTCCGGTTGTCGAGTGCGGGAATGACCGCGTCGACCGTCTCCCCGATGCGGAAGCGGTTCAGGCGGTCTTCGCGGACATTGAACGTCACCCACATGTCGTTCATGATGGCCACGTTCATAATGGGAGCGCCGGTGCCGACGAGCTCCCCGATTTGCGGGAATATTTCCGTCACCTCGCCGTCCAGGGGCGCGATGAGCACCGTCTCGTCCAGATAGGCGTCCACCTCGCTCACGGCGCCCTTGGCCTGGTTCACCAGGGCGGCCGCGGCTTCCTTGTCCTCCTTCTCCGCACCGTTACGGGCCATTTCGTACTGCGCGCGGGCCGCTTTCTCGGTCGCGGCGGCTGCGTCGCGTTGCGCCGTGGCCTCGTCAAACTTCTGGGCTGTCATGACGCCCTGTTCGTAGAGCCGCTTCACGCGTTGGTACGATTTTTCGGCAATGTCCAGCCCCGCCTTGGCCTTTTGCCACATTTCGTAGGCTGCGGAGATCTGTTCCTGGCGGGCGCCCTTTTCGGCCTTGCGGTTTTGGGCGGCTGCGGCCGCCTCGGCGGCTTGTGCCTGCGACAGTTTGGCCACGATGTCCGGCGCTTCGAGCAGGGCCAGCGTGTCGCCGGCGCGGACCTTGCTGCCTTCCTTTACCTTGATGGCCAGGATGCGGCCCGGCACCTTGCTCGATACGCGGTATTCATTGACGTCGGCCTGCCCCTGGATGGTGCTTTCTTCGTGGTGGAAGGCAAAGAGGCTTCCGACGGCTACGGCTGCCACCACCGCGACAATGAGCAGTATGGCTGGCAGCAGGTTGGTTTTTCTTTGAGTTGAAGACATATATTTATAGGACTTATTCGGGTGAATGATGGGGTACGGAGTCAGGGCGCAACGCCGATGCCGAGCGTGCCGAGGGCCTTCCGGTAGGCGGCGCGGCTCAGGCGGACGTCTATCTGGGCGTCGATTTTGTCACTGTGGGCCTGGAGCCAGGCCGTCTGGGCCGCCAGCAGGTCGCTCGTCGTGATGACGCCTTCGTGGAAGCCTACGTCGGCGGTCCGCAGGTTCTCTTCCGCCTGCTCCAGGTGGTTGAGGCTGAGCTGCAGCTTCCTGTTGGCCTCGTTCACGCGAAAGGCGGACTGGTGAACTTGTAACTCGATTTTTTCACGGGCATCGGCCAGGCGCAGGGCCGCAATATTGGCGTCGGCCTTGGCCGCACGCACCTTGTATTTTCCCTCTCCCCAATTCCAGATGGGCACTTGGAGCGTCAGCCCGACGGCCCATGTGCCGCGGAAGCGCGTCTCGAAGCCGTTCGTCAGCGACGGGTTCGTCGTGAGGTAGCCGCCGACCAGGGCCAGCTGGGGCAGGAAGGCGGAACGCTCGATGCGGACTTTCTCCTCGTACATGTTTTGGGCGATTTCCAGCTGGTTGAGCTCCGGCCGGTTGCCGAAGGCCGTGGCCGTGTCGGCCTCGGCGTCGGTCGCGAGGATCGGCAGGTCGGCCAGCTCCTCGTCGGCCAGGCGGAGCGGCGTGTCGATGGGTAGCCCGCAGATTTGGCAGAGCAGCATGCGCGAGAGGGTGAGGCCGTCGTCCACCTTGGTCAGCGTCATTTCCGCCTCGTTCAGCTTCACGCTGACCGAGAGGGCGTTGGCCTTGGTCGCGACGCCTTCGGCCACCATCTTTTGCACGTCGCTGTCGAGCTGTTTCAGCAGGTCGCGGTACTGGCGCGCCAGCTTCTGCTTGTTGGTCAGGGAGACCACCTGCCAGTAGGCTTCGTCCGTGCTGAGGACAACGGCCTGCTCGTCGGCGCGGAGCTGTTCGCCCGCCAGGGTTTCGGCGTAGCGCGTAATGCGGTCGTAGGCGCGGATTTTACCTCCCATGTAGAGCGGCTGGGTGAGCATGATGGCCCCTATGGTGAGGTTGCGCGTGTCCGTATGGAAGGCGTCGACAAGGCTGTTCCCCATCTCGTTGATGGCTTCGCCGAGCTGGGGCAGGTAGGAGCCCGCCGCCTGGACCAGCGGGGCCAGGTCCGGATAGGTTTGCAGGATTTGTCCGGCTATTTCCCCGGCCTGCCCGGTTAGGGTGGTGCCGAGCGACCCTAGTGCGCCCTTCTGCTCGTTGCTAAGCAGGGAGATTTCCTTGCCCGTGCGCATGTAGCTGGCCGTAAGCGAGACCTTGGGCAGATAGTTCGTGTGGGCTGCCTGCCGCTCGGCGGTGGCCTTTTCGCCTTGGGTCCGGCTGATGGAGAGCGTCTTGTTGTTGGCCAGCGCCAGGCGGCGGCAGCTGTCGAGCGAGAGCGTCTGTCCGGACAATGGGAGCGCCGCCAGTGCGCAAAGCCCCAGAGCAAGGAGCAGGTGCCGTAAAGTTTTTTCCATATGCAAGTTATCTAAACTTCCCCTCGGTGGGGATTAATGAACAAAGATACGTTTTCCCGGCTTACGGGAACGCGAAAAACCGAAAAATGGAACAATCCTTCCGACCAGTCGGGGAACGATTGTGCGGCATGCACGGTCCGGTCCGCTATGGCCGCCCCACAGGGCGCGCGTCGAGGACCGGGCAAGGACCGGACTGCGCGCCGTGCCCCTATGCCCCGTTTTTCGAGGACCTGTTCCCGCAACTACGGGGCTAAGCCCCGTAGCGACGGGCCTTAGCCCCGTAAAAACTGGCCTTAGGCCCGTGTCTCGCGGCATAAGCCGGGCAGGCCTGCACCTGCGTCGGAGGACCGGACCGCTTGGTCCGCTTCCGGCAGTCTCTAAGCGCCCTGGCAGGAGAAAATGGATTTTTTGCACAGACGTAAGGGCCGGCGTGCAGAGTTGAGGTCCCCGAATTGTAAACTTTCTGTTACATCCTTTTCAAAAGGACGAAATCTTTCTGCCATGCTGTTGGCGTGAAAAATAAATTAGTATTTTTGCAGCGTTTTTTGGATGTCATGATGGAAGAGACTAAGATATTCAAAATAGATATAGAGCAAGTGGTGCGCGACAAGGCTGGGGCCAAGGCGGACCATATCCCGCAGTTTGTAATATCTTGGCTCAAGCGCATCATTCACCAGGATGAAATCAACGTCTTCCTGGAAAAGGAAGGCGACAAGCAGGGCATTCCCTGGCTGGACGATTGCGTGAAGTTTCTCGATATGAAGCTGGAGGTGCAAGGTAGGGAGAACTTGCCCGACGCCTCCGACGGCCGCCGCTACACGTTCGTGAGCAACCACCCCCTCGGAGGTCAGGACGGCGTGGCGCTGGGCGCGCTGCTCGGCCACCATTACGATGGCCACGTGAAGTATCTGGTGAACGACATCCTCATGAACCTGCACGGCCTGGCCCCGCTCTGCATTCCTATTAATAAGGTGGGCGCCCAGAGCCGTAACTTCCCGGCCATGGTGGAAGCGAGCTTTCACGGCGATGACCATATCATCATGTTCCCGGCCGGGCTCTGCTCGCGCCGCATTAACGGGCAGGTGCGCGACCTGCCTTGGTCCAAGACCTTTATTACGAAAAGCGTCGAGACGCAGCGCGACGTCGTGCCGATTCACTTTGGCGGACACAATTCCCGCTTTTTCTATCGCCTGGCCAACTGGAGCAAGCGCTTGGGCGTGAAGTTCAACATCGCCATGCTTTTTCTGGTGGACGAAATGTTTAAGAACCGCAGCAAGACGTTTACGGTGAAGGTGGGAAAACCGATACCCTGGCAGACGTTTGACCGCTCGCGCAAACCGGCCGACTGGGCCGCCTATGTGCGGGGCATAGTCTACGAGTTGTAATCATTAACGCAAAACGGCTCCGGACCTTTTCGGGCCGTTTGACTAATTATATGGAAGAAATCATAAAGCCAGTCAGTCGCGACATTCTTAAGGCCGAACTGACGCCGGAGCGTTACCTGCGCTCTACGAATAAGAGCAACAACGAGATTTATATTGTCACTTACCAGCAAGCCCCCAACGTGGTGCGCGAGATAGGGCGGTTGCGCGAAATCGCCTTCCGCGCGGCCGGCGGCGGTACGGGCAAGGCGCTCGACCTCGACGACTTCGACGTCTGCGACCATCCCTACTATCAACTGGTTGTATGGTGCCCCGAGACGGAAGAAATTCTGGGCGGATACCGCTTCCTGCCGGGTTCGGAGATAACGTTCGACGAGACGGGGCAGCCGCGTCTGGCAACAGGGCACATGTTCCACTTTTCCGACGAATTTCTGAAACATTACATCCGCGACACGGTGGAGCTGGGCCGCTCGTTCGTGACGCTCGAATATCAGAGCACGCGCGAAGTGCGCAAGAGCCTGTTCGCCCTCGACAACCTGTGGGACGGGCTGGGCGCCTTGACGGTAATCATTCCCGGCTTGAAGTATTTCTTCGGAAAGATGACGATGTACCCGTCCTTCAACCGGCAGGCACGCGACATGATTCTCTATTTCCTCAACAAGCACTTCGGGGACAAGGAACACTTGGTCTGGCCCGTCGAACCGCTTCATTGGGAAATGGACGAGGCCGTGTTGCAACGCCTTTTCCACGAGGATTCCTTCCGCGAGGACTACCGCATCCTGAATACGGAGGTGAGAAAAGTGGGCTACAACATCCCGCCCCTGGTCAACGCCTACATGGGACTGAGTCCCACGATGCGCGTGTTCGGTACGGCCATCAATCACGAGTTCGGCAATGTGGAGGAGACGGGCATACTGATTGCGGTAGACGAGATACTGGAAGAAAAACGCATGCGTCACATCGACTCCTTTGTGGAAGAGCACCCGGATTGCGTGGATGCGTTTGACGATTTGTTCATTAACCGCTCGAAGTAAGGATTAAGCGATTCGGTTCGCTGCACTTTTCTTTCACGGCGCCGGAAAAGCGGCAACGCCTCTTCTCCATAGGGCGGACGGTTCGCTTTCCGGGCGGCGCGTTCGGCCTCAGGTTCCGGAAGGCGCTGGACTTTAGAGCTTTCACACAGCGGACAGTAGGCGTAGCGAAGGATTTTATCACAATATTTACAGTAAAGGCGGGACAAGGGCCAACTTGTCCCGCCTTTACTGTGCCGGTAAACGGCTGGCGATTTACAACTTGCGGAAAAATCGCGCGGCTGAAGATGCGGATGCCTGCAAGTAGTATGTGGCAGTCCGGGCTTATTCCTGGACTTCTTCAAACAGGTCCTTTCCAACACCGCAGAGGGGGCAAACCCAGTCTGCCGGCAGGTCTTCAAAGGCTGTACCGGGGGCGATGCCGTTCTCGGGGTCTCCTTTTTCTGGATCGTAGACCCAGTCGCACACGGTGCAATAGTACTTTTTCATGTCGTGAGATTTTTGTGATAAATATTATAGGAAAAATGAATCCTGGTAACACGGTCCGGCGCCCGCCAGGCGCTGTTCCACCTTCGCCCAGTTGACGATGTCCTTCATGGCCTTCACGTAGTCGGCACGCCGGTTGCGGTAGTCAATGTAATAGGCATGTTCCCAGACGTCAATAGTAAGGAGCGGACGGAGCCCCTGCGTGAGCGGGCAGTCGGCGTTCTGCGTAGTGCAGACGGAGAGCTTGCCTTTCGCGTCCTCGACCAGCCAGGCCCAACCCGAGCCGAAGAGCCCCGTGGCCGCCGCATTGAACTGATTGCGGAACTCTTCCACAGAGGAAAAGTCTTTTTCAATGCGCGTCGCCAGTTCGCGCGACATTTCTGTGGGCGTCGGAGTGAGGCTTTCAAAATAGAAGGTGTGGTTCCAGACTTGGGCAGCGTTGTTGAATACAGCCCCGCTGGCCTTGCAGATAATTTCTTCCAGCTCCATGCCCTCGTAGAGCGTGCCTTCGGTTAGCCGGTTCAGATTGTCGATGTAAGTTTGCAGATGCTTGCCGTAGTGGAAATTGAGCGTTTCCTCGCTCAGCACAGGGGCAAGCGCTTGCTTAGGGTAGGGCAATACGGGCATTTCGTATTTCATAAGCGATATTTTTTAGCGTTCCCTATGTGAAAGATACATTGCCAAAGTTAGCGATTACGCATGGCTTGAGCAAATATTTAGGAAGAAATGAGGGATAAATAGGAAGAAATGGCCAAAGTTTGAGAATAAGTGTTGTCTGTTGGAACATTAATCCAAAAATATTTTTCCGAAAGAATAAACCGCCGATGCGGCACGCACCTTTTCCACGGCCAGTTCCCGGAGAAAAAATATAAACTTTTTTTGACGTAGTTTATATCTTGGAAATCATGCCGATAGCAGCCGTTTCCACGCCGATACGGAAAACATCTTTCAAAAAAGTTGGATAAAAGTTTGGGTTGTTAGGGTAAAAGTTAGTACTTTTGCACT
>USPK01000050.1 GCA_900556465.1 uncultured Prevotella sp.
CCGTTCGGAAAAACGGCGCACCGCGGCAGAAGAAACGGGACAACCGGGGACGGCAATACGCGCCCGGTCGCCGGCACAGGCGTCAGTGACGTTCGTGCGCCTGGGCCTCGGCGTAGAGCCGCTCCACCAGGCGCGCGCCCTCGGCGGGCTCCACGTGGCTCGTGTTGATGGTGAGGTCGAAGTTGCGGGGGTCACCCCATCGCTGGCCCGTATAGTACTCGTAGTGCTCGGCCCGGGCGCGCCCCACCCGCCGCACTTCGGCGGCCGCGGTGGCCGGCGACACGCCGTACTCCTCCACGGCGCGGCGGCATTTGCTCTCGAAGTCGGCCAGGCAGAACACGCGGATGGTGTTCGGGCGCTGGCGCAGCACGTAGTCGGCCAGACGCCCCACGATGACGCAAGAGCCCTCCGAGGCCAGGCGCTGGACGATGCGGCTCTCGGCAACGAAGAGGGCGTCGTCGGGCGTGAGGCCGTCCTCGGGGCGGTTACCGTGGTTCAAGATGCTCTTGAGCAGGGACGAGGGGACAAATTGCTCGTTGGCCCGGACGTAGCTCTCGGGCAAGCCGCTCTCCTTCGCGGCGAGGCTGATAAACTGGCGGTCGTAGAGCGGCAGGCCCAGCTTTTCGGCCAAGAGCTGGCCCATCTGGCGGCCGCCGCTCCCGTACTCGCGGGCTATGGTGACAACGGGCGGATAACTCTGCGGCTCGGCAGCGGCCGCCGGGGCGGAGACGCCCAGCCAGCCGTCGAGCACGCGCAAAAGGGGCGTCAGGAAATGGATGATAGGCCCCACGACGATGGCGGCTATGACCGTGCCTTCCCGGACGCCGTCTATGCGCGAGAGGGCCAGCCACGACATGGTGCAGGCCAGGAGGACCAGCGTCACGTCGAAGCCGAGCTTCACATAACCAAAGTCGAAGCGGAAACGGCGCGAGAGGGCCTTGACAAGATACTCACCCGCCAACATGGCCACACTGGCCTTGACCTCGAGGGCAATACCGAGCGCCAGAATGACGCAACCCGCAGCGAGCGCGACCAGTTGCCCGGGATACGTCGTCGGTTGCACCCTGTCGAGCATCGCCATGGAACAATCGATGAACGTACCGAAACAGAGCGTCACGGGTATTTGGGAGAGATAGGCCCGCAGGTCCGCGCGAAGCTCGGCCCGGGTCATGAGCAGGAGGTCTATGAGCATGAAGAGCAGGTTGACGATGATGGTCCACTGGCCCATGGTCAGCGGCGTGAAGAAGCTAAGCACGTAGTTCACGCTCGTGATGGGCGACGTGCCGAGCTGGGCGCGTGTGATGGCGGCTATGCCGACGGTGTTGATGAATATGGATACCAGGAACAGGAGGTATCGGCGGAACAGGGGATTCTTTTTCATTTGAAGCGAAGCCTTAGTTTGTTTTGCCTGCAAAGTTCCGCAGTTTTTTACGGTTTAGACACATTTTTTTGCAAACAGCTTTCGTCCATTCCGAAACAGTTCGTATTTTTGATTTCCCTAATCGCTTTGCTTATGGACTTATTCCCCCCTTTGCCCTCCGCCGCCGGCGAACCGCGGGACGGCGCGCTGTCGTTCGGCACGGTGAGGCCGGCCGCCGGAACGGACGGGCCGCCGGTGCTGGAGCAGGCCTTCTTCCTCGCGGTGGTCACGGGCGGCGGAGCGCGTCTGGCCGAGGGCGGCGCCCCACGCGACCTGCGCCCGCACGACCTGCTGGTGCTGACGCCGAGCCTGCGGGCGGCGTTCACGGAGACTTCGCCCGACTTTGCCCTTGCGTATCTGCGCATCGCGCCGCCCTATTTCGACAGTCTGTCGGACGGCGAACCGCTCTACCACCAGTTGGCCGGCTTCGCCGCACACGGGCGGCTGCCGGTGGTCCACTTGGGCGGGGAGGACTTCAACCGGATGCGGACGGCGCTGGAGTTGTTCCGCTACGTCCCGGCCAGGCCCCGGGCGCACGAACGGGGCGTGAGGCGCCACTTGTGCAGCGCCTGCCTGCTCATGGCTACGGACCTCCTGGCCCAGGCGTCGCGCACGGCCTCGACCTGCGTACGCCGGCCCGACGAGCTCTATCGCCGCTTCCGCCGGCTCTTGGTGAGGCACTACCGGAAAGAGCATGCCATCGCCTTTTACGCCGACCGGCTTTGCATTTCCACTACGTACCTGTCGCGTATCGTTAAGCAGACGACGGGGCGGACTGTCCGCGAACACATGGCCCGACTGCTGACGGCCGAGGCAAGGCGCCTGCTGGACTGCACGGACTGGGAAGTGAAACAGATAGCCCATGAGCTGGGCTTCGCGGACGCTTCGGCGTTCGGCAAGTTCTTTCGGAAGGAGACGCACGCTTCGCCCCGGGCGTTTCGCCGTAAACACACCGCGCAGCCGGAGTAGGCGCCGCCGCGGCGGAACACGAAAAAGCCGCCGGCCCCGTCATGGGGTCGGCGGCTCGCGTATGTACACAACTCAGAAGCGTAAGGAAACGCCCCCGGTAAACGTGGCCTTGGGCATCGGGTAGCCGGCCAGCGTCTCGTAGCGCTGTGCCAGCAGGTTCTCGCCCTTGACGAAGAGCGTCACCTGGCGGCAGAGGCGGTAGTCGGCCTGGGCGTCCCACAAGACGAACGTTTCCCGTTGCGGCGCGCTGCCCACGGCGGTGTAGAGCCCTCGGACGTACTGCACGCCGGTCGAGGCGCGCCAGGCGCCGCGATGGTAGTCGGCGCCGGCGTATAACTTGTGCTCGGGCGCGCCCAGCACGGGCGTCTCCATGTGTACCCAACTGTAATTGGCGGAAAAGTTCCAGGAGCGCGATGGCGTATAGGCCACGTTGGCCTCCAGGCCGTAGTTCTCCACAGCCCCGGAGTTGAAGTAACGGCGGGCGGCGGGGTCGACCTCAATAATATTCTCGCCCTTGATGTAATAGAGATTGAGGCCATAGGTCAAGGCGCCGTCCAGCTGGCGCTGGGAGAAAGAGAGCTCGTAATTCATCAGGCGTTCGGGCCGCAAGTCGGGGTTCTGCGGGGGAAACATGTACATCTCCCGAATCGTAGGATTGCGGAAACCTTTGCTTACCATCGCCTTCAGCTCCACCTGGCGCGGCAGGTGGAAGGACAGGCCGCCTTGCGGGATGAACTCGGTGCCGGTGTGCGAATGGTGGTCCACGCGCAAGCCGGCGTCGAGCGTCAGCCAGCGGCCCAGGTGCTGCCGGTAGTCGGCATATCCGGCCAGCTCGTCCTGCTTTTTCTCCACGCCGGGCAAGCGTTCGCCCGTCGCCAGGACGCGGTTCCACGTTTCCCCGCCGAAGTGCTGGTAGTCGAAGCCCAGGGTCAGCCGGCCGCCCGCTACGGGCACGAAACTCTGGTAGAGGGAGACGCCCGCCATGTAGTCTTTCGAGTGAAAGAGCGACGTCTGCGGTTCCTCGCCGGCCTCGTATCCGTCGTTGATCTCGTGTCGGCCCCAGTTGTAGAACAGGCTCACGGCGCCCGAGGTGCGTTCGTAGTGGTTCTCGAGCATGGCCGACGCCATGCCGCGCGTAATGCGGGAATCGTTGTCATAGAGCGGCGCGTCGACGGGCCCGGGGTTCGAGGCGTTGAAATGGGTCACGTTGACATCGCCCCAAAGGCGCCAGCGCGGCGACCAGTCGTAGGCGAGCTTGGCATAACCGCCGTACTGCTCGAAAGCCATGTCGGGGCGATGGCCATCAGAGCGGCCGTAATTGGCCGTAACGACGCTGCTGAAGCGACCGTGCTTCACACGATTGGCCGCTTCGGCCTGCACCGTGCCATAGGAACCGCCGCTCACGGTCGCATCGGTCGAAACGCCGTCGTCAGGCATCCGGCGCGTGACGATATTGATGACGCCCGCCATGGCGTTGGAGCCGTAGAGCACGGAGGCAGGGCCGCGGAGCACCTCTACGCGGTCGGCCAACATGGTCTGGTAGGCGTCCGCGATGGGGTGTCCGAAGAGGCCCATGTACTGGGGGTGTCCGTCGATGAGTACGAGCATTTGCGCGCTCGACGAGAGGCCGCGCAGGCTCATGCCGCCCGCTGCGCCGGTCGATACGCCGTAGCCCATCACGCCGCGGCTGGTGACGAAGAGGCCCGGGACCTGCTGCGTCAACGTAGGCAGCAACGACGCGTTGTGACTGGCTTCGAGGCGACTGCGACCGACGACGCTCACCGTCATCGGCAGGTCGCGGGCGCTGACCGCATTGCGCGTGCCGGTGACCACAGCCTCGCCGATTTCATAGCTACTGCCCGTGCGCACGGTGTCGGTCTGGGCGTGGAGAAGGGCCGGCACCGCCGCGAGGGCGCCGCCCAGCAGAGCCAGGGCAAGCGGCCGGGCGGCAACGGGGCGCGGCACAGGATTCTTTTTCATACGGGGAAAATATGGGATGAAAGGGTTTCGTTACATTTCGGTAAGGGTTGAAAAAAATTGCCTACGACAGTCCACACGATTATCGTAGGCAAACGGGATGCGGCTACGGGGCCGCGGCGGCAGCGCTTAGCGCGAGGCCGACGTCGCCTGGCGGTACTGCTCGTCGTCCACGGGCTCGAGCCACGTGTTCTTGTTCGTTTGCGGGTGGCACTCGATGGCGAGGTGCGAGAACCAGCTGTCGGGAGCGGCCCCGTGCCAGTGTACCACGTTGGGCTTGATTTCTACCACGTCGCCCGGTTCCAGCCGGCGCGCGGGCTGGCCCTTCTCCTGGTAGTAACCGACGCCGCCGACAGCAATCAGGATTTGTCCGCCCGTATGACTGTGCCAGTTGTTGCGGCAACCCGGCTCGAAGGTCACGTTGTAGATGGGGCAGGCCATCTCCTTATCCGTGGCGAGCGGGGCCAGGTACGACTGACCGATGAAATACTGCGCGTTGGCCGGCGGATTAGGCCCGCCGATGGGGAACGGACTCAGATTTTCCGGCAGGCCGGTCTTCGTCGTGTCGGCCGCTTCGGGCGCAACGGCGTTGAGGCAGGCAATGGCGTTGAGCGTACGGGGATAGCCGATGTAGGGCAGGAGTTGTGTCGTCACGGCCAGGAGGCGCGCCTTGTCATTGCCCACATTCAAGTTGCCCTGAATATGCCCCTTCACCTGGGGCTCGCAGCCGCCGAGCGAAATCAAGACGGAGTAGGTCAGGAGCTCGCGCGCCTTCACGTCAAGCCCGGTGCGCGTGTAATAGTCGCCGAAGCAGTTGGCCGACAGATAGTCCTGGATGTGCTTCTGATTCTCGGGCGCGGTGCGACGCATCTCGTCGATGGACGGGCCGAAGATGCCCTTCTGCGTGGCCAAGCCCTTGTCGAAGCGGGTAGCGGGCGTCGTGGTGGACTGACTGGCCACGGGCAGCGAGGCCCCTTTCTCCTTCAGAAAGTCATTGGTCAGCGCGATAAAGTCCGTCACCCGCGCCAGGCCGGCATAGGGCACGCACTGATAGAGCACTTCCTTCAGCTCGACGGGCGTCACGCCGGCTTCCCAGGCCTGCTCCAGCGTGGAGCGGTAAATGGTCTGCGCCTGACAGGCTATGTTGGAAGCGAGCGTCACCAAGAGCCGCGTCTTCGTGTCCAGGTTGCCGTATTGCTGCACCTCGTCGAAGGCGAAATTGCGAATAACGGTCCCCAGGTCGGGATCGTTCCGGAACAAATCTTCGTTCATTTTCATACTTTGAGCTTTAAGAGTTGAGAGCATTCCCGACGCCAACAAGCCCAGCGCCGTAAGGAATGTGATAAGAATACGTTTCATGGATTTGGGGGATTTATGTGAACAGATGGCCGGACAGGCGGCCGGGCCGGAAAGCGTCTGCGCGCAACGTCCCGCACCGGTCTGCTGCCGACGATGCAAAATTAAGGCGTTCCGGCGGTAGACGAAAGAAACAGATTACGGGCTTTCCTACCTATTTTACGGATTCCGCCGGGCAGCCGGACGGTCGCCGTCCGGACGCGCCGCGGGCGCCCAGTCGCAGCGCCACACCTCGGGGGTGCGGATGCCGGGCTTCAGCTCCCCGTTTATCCAGAAGAAACGCCGGCCCCTACCCGCCAGGGCAGCGCCCGCACGGGCCGCCCGCTCCACCCGGTCGACGACCGTCCAGCGATTACGCGCCGCGTCGTAGGCCATTACGTTCCGGTTGAGCCGATAGGCCGCCGGAGGCTGAGTCATATAGCGCCGGGCAGCCGCCTTGTAGCGCGCCACAGCGGCCGTATCGCCGGCCCTCGCCGCCGCTGCCGCAGCCGCTTCGCGCCGTAGCGCCGCCAGGAACACCTCCGCGTCCACGCCGCCCAGGCAAAGGGCCGTCGAGTCGTCCACGGCATAGCCCGCGCCGCCGCCCAGGCTCACGGGACGCCCCGCGGCGTCGAGCGGCTCGGCCACTACGTCCCACCGCCGCGCCGAGGGCACGTAGCGGAGCGAGGAAGTGGACAGGCTGGCCGGTCGCCCCGGTCCGGCCGCCGCGAAACCGCCGAAGACGTAAAGGCACCACTCGTCGTGCCACCGCAGCCCGACAGCGACGGCCTGCGTCCGGGGCGCGCCGGGCATGGGCGGCTCGGCCTGCCAACCGGCCGCGGGCGCGTCGAGCGAAAGCGAGTAGACCGCGGCCGACGCCTGGCCGGACTGATTGCCGCCCGCCACGTAGACGCGACGGCCTACGAGCGCGCCGCACACGTTGTCCATCGGAACAGGCAGGGCGGGTAGCGTGTCGCACCGCAGGCCGGTGCCGCCGGGCGCGAGGCGTAGCCGCCAGACGGCGGTCACAGGCCCGGCCGCCGTCTGTCCGCCGAGGCACAGCAACCCGTCGGGTAGCGCGACGGCGGCGCCGTAGGCCGCGGCCCGGGGCAGGCGGCCCACGACGCGCCAGCCCTGGTCCGGGGTGCGCAGCGACAGGGTCAGCACCTCGTCATAAAATGCTTTCTTTCCCCCGTCCGCCGCCGGGACGTCCGGGAAATTACAGCCGCCGGCCCACCATGCCAGCGTGTCGCTCACGCCGGCATAGGAAGCCGACACGCCCCGGGCGAAGCGGGCGTCCAGGCCTGTCGGAGCGGCCGGGGCCGCTTGCCACGTCAGTCCGCCCTGTGCCCGGGCCGCGCCGGCGCAAAGGCCGGCGAGCAGCAGCATCGTCATCCATGTTTTCCGCATAGTTCTTGTCGTGTTTCAGTTGTTTTTCCTTTCCTCTTTTCCTCTCCCCGCCTCCGCTGCGCTTGGTGCCCGTCCGCCCCGGCTACTGACGGCAAACACGGGGCTAAGGCCAATTTTTACGGGAATAGGCCCAGTTTTTACGGGGCTAAGGCCCGTAGACGCGGCCCGCGGCCGGCGCCGTCCGGGACGTAAGCGCCGCGACCGTCCCGCCGACCGGCCGGAGAAAGCAGCCGGCCGCCCCGTCTGTCTGACGAAGCGGCCGGCCCGTGTGTTCAAATCTCGCCGAGGATGGCGCGGCAAAGCCGATAGCCGCAGACCATCATGCGCGGAATATGGAACGGCCCCTTGAACAGGTTACCCTTGGCCGTCTGGGCTACGGTGCCGTCGCGGTGCAGGTAGCCGAACCATTCGCCGTACTCCTCGTCGGGGAAGTGCGCATAGGCCCAGTTGCTGGCCAGCCGATGCCAGGCCAGATACTTCAAGTCGCCCGTGACGTGGTATGCGTAGAGTGTGGCGATGATGGCCTCGGTCTGTGGCCACCAGAACTTCATGTCTTGCGAGTAGTCCTGGGCCGGCAGCCCCTTGCAGTCGCGGAAGTTGATGATGCCGCCGTACGTTTCGTCCCAGCCCCACTTCCAGGACCAGTCGAGTATTTGCAAGGCCATCTTGCGCAGTTCGTCGTCGTCGCGGTGACAGGCCTCCTCGAGGAGGAACCAGGCCGTCTCGATGCAGTGACCGGGATTGATGGTCCGGCCGTTGTTCGTGTCGATGAACTCCCCGTTCGGGCCGACCGTCTCCAGCAGGGCCTTGAACTCGGGGTGCATGAAGCAGTCGCGCAGCAAGGCGATGGAGCGATCAATCTGGGCGTCGAGCACCGGGTCACTGATGACCTCGCGCACGCGGGCAGCCGTGTTGACCAGAATCATAGTGATGGAGTGGCCCTGCATAGGCAGCGTGTCCAGGTACTTCGGTTCCAGCAGCCCGGGCGTCTCGAGGAAATGGAGCGTGCGCTTGAACAGTTCGAGCGCCTTGCGGGCGTAGGTCTCGTCGCCCGTGGCCTTGGCGTACTCGGCCATGGCGATGATGGCGAAACTCTCGGAGAAGACGTAGCGGCGCTTGCGCAGCGGCGTGCCGTCCGCCATCACTTCAAAGTACATGCGGCCGTCTGCGTCGAAGCAGTGGGCCTCGATGAAGTCGAGTGCCGAACGGGAGGCCTCGAGCCAGACGGGGAAACGCGCCACATTATTGTAGGCAAAAGCGCAAACGAAGGCGAAGCGCCCCTGAAACCAGACCGACTTCGTTCCGTCCATGAGCGAGCCGTCGCGGTCTAAGCACGTGTAGACGCCGCCGTGCTCGCGGTCCCAGCCGTGCTTGAGCCAGAACGGCAGGATATTCTGTGTCAGGTCGTACTTGTAGCGCTCTTTCCAGTCGCTGAGGTACTGTTTGATGTCCAACATGGCGATTATTTGTTGCAATGGTTAAAGAAGTCGATGGCTTCGAGCTCGGCTTTCATGCGAGTTTCCTCCTCGTCCGTCATATTCTGGAAGGGAGTGCGGTTCTTACCCAGGTCGAGGCCAATCAGTTTCATGATTCTTTTTCCCGCTACGATGTTGCCGCGGAAGTGACAGATTACGTTGATCACGTCCTGGGCGTAGTTTTGCAGGGTGCGGGCGCGTTCGATGTCGCCCTTTTCCCAGGCCTCGAGGATGCCGGTCAGGCAACGGCCGTTGTAGTTCGTTGTCCCGCCGATGCCGCCCTGTGCGCCGCCCATGGCGAGGCAGGGCAAGAGGGTCTCGTCCTGTCCGTGCAGCATGTCGAACTTGCCGCCGGCGTAGAGGCGGCACTGGTTGTACTCGTAGAGGCTTTCGTACGTGTACTTGATGCCGGCGAAGTTGGGGATTCGGCCGTCGACGGCCTTGAGGAAGTCCACCATCGGCAAGTAGGCGCCGTTGAAGGCGGGGATGTGGTAGAAATAGAACGGCAGTTCGGGGGCGGCCGAAGCGATTTCCTCGCAATACTTCACCAGTTCCTCGATGCGGTTCACCTTGGGGAAGGGGGGCGCCATGGCTCCCACGCCCCAGGCGCCCAGGGCCTGCGCGTGGGCGGCCAGTCGGCGGCTCGACTTCACACAGGTGCTGCCCACATGGACAATCACCTTGAAGCCGGCGGGCACGGCCGCCATCCACGCCTCCGCCAACTTGATGCGCTCGTCCTCAGTGAGCATGTAGCCTTCGCCTGACGAACCGTTTATGAAAACACCTTTCAGGCCGTTGCGCTGTAACAGGCTGGCGTATTCGCCTATCGGCGCGTAGTTTACTTCACCGTTTTCCAGAAACGGGGTAAAGGGGGCATCGATGAGCCCTTTTATCTTTTCCATAAGTCTATGATAATAGGAATGAATGGTTACGGTTGATGGGTCCCGGGCCGCTCAGCGGGGCAGGCGCACCTTGCCCACGAGCTTGCGCACGTGTCCCTCGCCCACGATGGGGGCATGGGCGTCCTCGGGAAATACGATGACGACGTCGCCGGGCCGTAGGGTGAGCCACGTGGCCGGACGGTCGCCGTAGAGGGCGCAGTCGGCGGCCGCGTCGAAGGCCTGCCGCTCGTCGTGCGCCTCGGCCAGGGGGAGCCAGCCGAAGCGCTCCACGCCCTCGAGTACGACGTGGAGGTCGATGTAGTCGCGGTGTGCCTCGAGCACCTGGCGGTCGGCCGGCACCAGCTCGGGCCGCGAATTGTTGATGAAGAGCCGGTCGCCGTCCACCTCGATGCGGCCCAACGGCGCGTGGAGCAGGTCGTGCGTCTTTACGTAGTCGAAGAAGGACTTGAAGAGCGGATGCAACGCCTCGTAGCGGGCGCTGTCGTCCAGTGTGGTGAGTATCATGTCTGTCTGTTTGAATAAACGTTGTGTCTCTTATTCCATGTTGTCCGTGCGGGGACGGAGGCAGCAGAGCTGCAACACGACGGCGACCACTACGACCAGCCCCATCACGACAAAGCCGAAGCCCAGGCTTCCCTTATCGGCCCAGGCACCGAGCCCGGTCGTCACGGCCGCGCCGGCAAAGACGCCGATCATGTTCATAAGGCCGTAGGCCGTACTGCGGTGGTGCGAAGGCACGAACTGGCAGAGAATGGGCATGTTGTTAGCGTCGAACATGCCGTAGCCTATGCCGAAGAGCAGGCCCGAAGCCACAATGCCCGCCACGTTATGGCAATAGCCCAGCAGGAGCAGCGAAGGCACCATGAGGGTAAGGCCGATGGCGCTCGTGAATATGCGGCCGCGCACGTTGCGGCGCACCCAGCGGTCCGAGAGCAGGCCGCCCAGCACGACGCCTACGAACGACGATGCGGCGATAGTGATCGTAGCCAGCGGGCCGGCACTGGCCATCGGCATGTCGAGCGACGAGGAGAAGAGCGTCGGCAGCCAGTTCTTCGTGGCCCAGCCCGGCAGGCTCGACACGGCGAAGAAGAGCAGGATGACCCAGAAGGCGCCGCAGCGCAATACGGAGCCCAGTCCGCTCCACAGTCCGGCCTTCGCCGCGGTCTGTCCGGCCGGCCGGGCCAGGGGTTCCGGCGCCGCCTCGTCCTGGGGCGCGTCGTGCAGGAACAGCATCAGCACCAAGGCGTAGGCAATGCCGATGATGCCGAACCAGTGGAAGGCCGTGTGCCAAGTAAAGGCGGCGGCCACCGTCGCACCGAAGCCGCCCACGGCCTGGCCCACGTAGAGACCGGTCATATGGATGCCGACAGCCAGCGAGCGCGAGCCGCCCTTGTGCCAGTCGGCGATGAGCGAGAGTGCGGAGGGCAGGTAGAGCGCCTCACTCACGCCCATCACGGCGCGTAGCGTGAAGAGTTGGCCGAAAGTGTCCGCGTAGCCCATCAGAAAGGTCACGGCGGACCAGACAAAGAGGCTGCCCACGACGAGCCACTTCCGGCTGAAGCGGTCACCCGCCATGCCGGCGAACGGACTGACCAGGCCGTAGACCCATAGGAAAATGCCCATCAGCCAACCGAACGCTTCGCCTTTCTGTAGCTCCACGATGTCGAGCTGCATGGCCGACTGCATCGTCGATAGCATCTGGCGATCCATGTAGTTGAGGAGCGCCACGACCCATAGGAGGGCGACGACGACCCACGGATATATTTTCTGTTTTTTCATGGTATGGAAGATTTTGATGTTTCGGCCTTTCCGTTACGCTACGGGCAGGAGGCCCGACGCCAGGCGCAAATGTAAAGAAAAAAAGCGAGATGGCCCCCGGCGACCGGCCATTTTTACGCCGTCCCTGTCCGCGGCGG
>USPK01000051.1 GCA_900556465.1 uncultured Prevotella sp.
CCTCCTCCCCGCCCCGGACTTCCTCGCCGCGGTGCGCGCCCGCTCCAGCCGCCGGCTGGCGGGGACTCTGCTGCCCCGCCTGCGGGCCGCGCTGCCCGGGACGGTGGGCCAGTCGGTCTGGTGCGCCTCGACCGACGAGGTGCGCCGGGCCGTAGAGCGCTACGGCCGGGCCATGCTCAAGGCGCCCTGGTCCGGCAGCGGCCGCGGCGTGTTTCCCGCCACTCCGGCCGACGGGCCCGCCGTGTGGCGCCGCGCCGCGCGCATCGTGCGCGAGCAGGGCGGTCTCGAGGTGGAGCCCTACTACGAGCGGGTCGCCGACTTCGCGCTCGAGTTTCGGGCGACGGAGGCCGACGTCCTGACGTTCGAGGGCCTCTCCGTATTCCGCACGACGCCGGCAGGCGGCTACGCGGGCAATGCCGTGGCCGACGAGGCCACGCTCCGCCGCGCCGTCCCGCCCGGCCTGTTGCCCGACGTGGACCGCACGGCCGCGCTCCTGGCCCGCCTGCTGGCCCCCACGCTCCGCCCCTACCGCGGACCGCTGGGCGTGGACCTCATGGCCGTGCGCCGGCCGGACGGCGCCCTGGCCCTGCACCCCTGCGTCGAAATCAACCTGCGGCAGACGATGGGCCGCGTGGCGCTCCTGCTGCGCCGGGAGGTGCCCGCCGGGCGCACGGCCGTCTACGCCCTGCGCCGCCCCGCGGCCCCCGGCCCCGGCGAATGCCTGCTCACGCCCGGCGCCCAGGCGGTGGAAGCCGTACTGACCGTGCTCCCGGACGGCGCCGGGGAGGCCGACGGACCGGCCGCGTAGCCTCGCCGCCACCGCCCCTTACCCCAACTCCGGCCGGCGCAAAGGCTGCCCGCAGCCCCGGCAGCGCCAACCGTCGCCCACCGGTGCGGACGCCGTGCGGCGGATGCCCCGCCCCAGGGCCGCGCGCCGCCCGGCTACTGACGCGAGACACGGGCCTTAGCCCCGTAATTTCTTCCCCTATCCCCGTAAAAACTGGCCTTAGCCCCGTTTCTACGGCCCCTATCCTTGTCTTTTTTCCCCGAAATTTCCTCACGCCCCGGACCGGCCGCCAGCGCCGCAGGACCGTGCGCCCGCCGCCCGGGCCGGTCCGCCGTCGCTCCGGCCGTCGGCGGACGGGGAGCGGTCTGCACTCCGGACGCCGACGGTGCCGTCCCGCGCCGCCGACCGGGGGCGGACCGGACCGCGCCGCCGCGCCCCGGCCGCCGCTTGCAAGGGGCCGCCGGTGCACGCCGCCGCCCGCACGACCGTGCATTTCTCCTAACAAATGAGGATTGCGGCGGCAGAAAGTTTGTCGTACTTTTGCACCCGAATCCGAATATTGACCCTATTACGATGAATATGCTTTTCTCCCTCCTGACAGCGGCGGGGCTCTACGCCCCTACGGACCTGCCTGTGGAAACTACGGACAGCCTGTGGAACTTCGACATCAACGAGGCCGTTGTCGTAGCCTCGCCCAAAGAGACGTCGTTGCTCGAACGGCAGCCCATCTCCGTCTCGCTCTACAACCGCAGCGAGCTCGCGGCCCTCGACGTGCAGTCGGTCAAGGACCTGTCGGCCTACGCCCCGAACTTCTTCCAGCCGAACTACGGTTCACGCCTGACGTCGGCCATCTATATCCGCGGCATCGGTTCGCGTATCAACACGCCGGCGGTGGGGCTCTACGTGGACAATGTGCCTTACGGCGACAAGTCGGCCTACGACTTCGCGTTTCTCGACGTAGAGCGCGTCGACGTGCTCCGCGGCCCGCAGGGCACGCTCTACGGGCGCAACTCGATGGGCGGCCTGCTCCGCATCTTCACGGCCGACCCCCTGGCGCGCCGCGGTACGGACATCCGCCTGGGCGCCTCGACCCGCAGCGGCGGACGGCAGGCGAAGGCCGTCACCTACCTGCACCCGTCGGACCGCCTCGGGCTCTCGGTCGGGGCTTTCTATGAGGGCCGCAACGGCTTCTACCGCAACGCGACGACGGGCCGGCACGCCGACGGCGCCGACGCGGGCGGCGGAAAGGTGCGGGCGGCCTGGCGCCCCTCGGACGCCCTGCGCCTGGACCTGACCCTGTCCTACGAATACAGCGACGAGGGGGCCTGCCCCTACTTCGAGCTGGAGGCGCAGCCCTCCGCCATCACGCAAAACCGGCCCAGCACCTACCGCCGCCACCTCCTCAACGCGGGCCTCGGCCTGGAGTGGCGCCGGCCGCAGTTCGTACTGTCGTCCATCACGGCCTACCAGCGACTGAACGACCGCCTGTTCATGGACCAGGACTTCACGGCGGCGGACATTTTCTCCCTGACACAGCAACAACGCCTGAACGCCGTGACGGAAGAGTTCTCGGTGAAGAGCCCAGTGGGCCGGCGCTGGCAGTGGACAACCGGCGCCTTCGTTTCCTACCAGGACATGCAGACGCAGTGCCCCGTCAACTTCTACACCGAGGGCGTAGACTACATCAACGGGCTCCTGGGCGACGTCTTTGCCGGCCTGTCGGCCAAATATCCGCAAATGCCGTCGATGGGGCTGACCCTGACGGGCAGCGGCTTTGAATTTGGCTCACAGCTGCAGACGCCGTCGGCCAACGCCGCCCTCTTCCATCAGTCCACACTGAACGATATCTTTATAGACGGCCTCTCACTGACCGTGGGCCTGCGGCTGGACTACGAGCACCGGCGGCTCGACCTGGCGTCGGGCAGCACGGCGCCCATCGGCTCGCAGTTCTGGATAGGCAGCCCCGCGGCGGCACGCCCGCTCGAGGCGGTCGAGGCACGGCTCGACGGCAAGCGGCACGACGAGTCGTGGCAACTGTTGCCGAAGGTGGCGCTCCAGTACGAGCACCTCAGCGGCCGAGGCAACGTCTACGTGGCCGTATCGAAGGGCTACCGCTCGGGCGGGTACAACATCCAGTCGTACTCCGACCTGTCGCAGCAACTCCTGCGCCGCCAGCTGATGCTGGCCGCCATCCCCGGCGCTATGCAGGAGATGCTGGCGCCCTACATCCCGGCGCAGCCGGACGTGGCCGACCTGGCCTACCGACCGGAGCAGTCGTGGAACTACGAGTTGGGCGGCCACCTGAAATCGCTCGACAACAAGCTGCGCCTGGACTACACCTTCTTCTACATGAAGACGAAGGACCAGCAACTGGCCCGCTTCTCGGAGAGCGGCATGGGGCGCGTCATGGTCAACGCCGGCAAGAGCCGCAGCTGGGGCGCGGAACTCACGCTCCGGGCCTCGCTCCTGGACCACCGCCTCAACCTCTCGGCGGCCTATGGCTTCACCCACGCCACCTTTACGGACTACGACCTGGGGACTACGGACGGGCAGCCCGTGGACTATTCGGGCAACCGCGTGCCCTTTGCCCCGCAACACACGCTCGGGGCCCTGGCTTCGTTCAACCAGCCGCTGCGCCACCGCCTGGTGCGCAGCGTCGGCGCCAGCCTGCACGCCACGGGCGCGGGCCGCATCTATTGGGACGAGGCCAATACGTTCAGCCAACCCTTCTACGCCACGCTCGACGCGCGCCTGACGGCCGAACTGGCCGGCGGCGTGGAGGTGGAACTCTGGGGGCGCAACCTCACCGCAACCCACTACGCGACGTTCTCCTTCGAGAGCATGGAGCGCCGCTTTGCCCAGATCGGAGCGCCGCGCTGCTTCGGCGTGGACGTGAACCTGCACTTCTGAGGCCGACGGCCTGACGGAACGGAACGGACAACGGGCCGCCGCATTCCTCGCACGGGGAATGCGGCGGCCCGTTCGGTTGGCCCCGATACGCCGCCAGGCGCCGGCGGCGGGGGAACTGTTGCCGTCAAGACACGGTCTGGACCTCGCGGGGCCGGCCGGAGCACTCGATGCGGGCGCCCGAACCGTAATGCTGCCGGAGCCGCTCGCTGGCGTGGCAGGAAATGTGGCTGCCGCTGCTGGCCTCGGCCTCCACGTTGCGACACGCCAGGCCGCCCGCACGGATGCTGGCGCCGGAGCTGCTCTCCAGGCGGGCGTCGCCATGGCACTTGCCGTCGAGCTCCACACGACTGCCGCTGCTGGCCGTCACCCGGAGAGCGGAGACCTTGCAACCGGGCAGTTGCACCTGACCCGTAGAGGAGGCTTTCAATTCCGCCTCATCGGCGGCAAACGACGTAGCACTGATTCGTCCCCGCGCACCGACCTCGCCGCTGAATTGCTCCGCGGAGAAGCGGGCCAGGTCGGCGTGGGCCGAACTGGAGACGCGGACGCTGGCGGTCCCGGCCTCGGTCTCGGCGAAACTGAGCCGGGAACTCTGGGCCAGGGCGGCCGAGAGCGTGCGGCAGGTCAGGCGGCCGCCGCCCATACGGCTCGACTGCATCAGCTCGAGGCTCAGGACGCCGCCGTCCAGACGGTCGTTCACCTCGACGACGGAGGCTTGCGCCAGGCGTAAACGCGTCGTGGCGGAGGTCAGACGGCCGTCCACCGTGAGGCGGGAGCCGGTGGAGCTGGACAGGTCGAAGCTGCTGGCATCCATATCGCCGCCGACACGCCACACGGCCGCCTGCGTCAGGGCGACTTTCGCCGCGCCGACCCGCAGGGTGCCCGTCTCGAAGCGGCTACTGGAACCCAGCTCGACGTCGAGCGCGTCGCCGCGGTAGTCCTTCATGGTCAGCATGGCCGCAGAGGAGAGGCGGAGCGCCAGGCGCCGCGACGTCATGGCGCCGGTCAGCTCGACGCAGGCCAAAGCGGAAAGGTCCGCGCGCTCCAGGTCCGGACCACTGACGCGTACGACGGCTATCGGCTCGGAAGAGGACGATTTGCCGCGTCGCCCGCAGTCGGCGCGCACGGTCAGGACGCCGTCGCGCACGTCGACGTGTACGCGGTCCTGATACTCGGGGGCGACGTCGGCCGTTACGCTCGGCTTCCGGGAGGTGGGGGTATAGACCACGCGGACCGGGCCGCTGACGCGGAGGGCCTGGAACGACTCGGCCGGCGAGAGGCGCAGCGTCGACGTGTTGCGCAGGTCGGCCGCAACAGATGCCCGCGCCGACGAACGGCTGCAACTGCTCGCAGAGAGCGCAACGGCAAGGGCGAGGCAGGCCGATAGGAAGAAGGAGGATTTTTTCATAGGTAACAGGGGGTTAAGTAAGGAGTGAAACGACTTGAACCGATCCGCTCCCGGCAGCGCCCGGCGCGGAAATCCGCGCCGAAGGGGGACGCGGCGCGCGGCAACGCGACGGCCGGAGGGGACGGGGCAAAGTTAGGACTTTTTCAGACAAACGGGCCCGAAAAGGTCAATTTTTTTCGCCCGAAAACGAGACGACGTAACCACTACGACGGACAAGAACGACAAAAAGTGCGTTCCCGTCTACCTTTTTCCGCACTTTGTCGAAAGAACTTGGCGATTAGAAATTATTTTCCGAAATTTGCAATCACTTAAACGAAACTGTCAAAAAACAAACGTTATGAAAAGTATCGTTCTCCCTGCCGTTGTGCTCACCACCACCCTTTGCTCTTGTGGCTCCACCGGTTCGAGCAATCTCATCGGCAATCTCGCCAGTGGCCTCCAGACGGTCACGGGCAACAACTCCGACGCCACGACGGGCGCCTCTACCGGCAGCAGCTCCAGCACCGGTTCCACCGGCAACCTGCTCAGCGGTCTGCTCAGCAGCCTCCTGGGCGGCGGCAGCCAGCTCTCGACCAACAGCCTCGCCGGTACGTGGAACTACACCGGGACGGCCTGCGTCTTTGAATCGGAAAACCTGCTGCTCAAAGCCGGCGGCGCCGTCGCTGCCAACAAAATCACCGAGCAGCTCGACGAAGCCCTCGAGAAGATAGGCTTCCAGTCCGGCAAGACCAGCTTCACGTTCAACACGGACGGCACCTACTCCGCACAACTCGGCGGACACGCCATCAACGGACAATATACGCTCGACGCCGACGCGCAAACCATCCAGCTCACCTACCTCGCCGGCCTCGGCAAACTCACTCCGCACATCACGCTGAGCGGCAACAACCTGAAGCTCCTCTTCGAGAGCGACAAACTCCTCCAACTGCTCCAGGGCGTCAGCGCACTGAGCGGCAGCACGGCCGGAAACACGCTCTCCACCCTCATCAGCTCCTACGACGGCCTCTACATCGGCCTCGAACTTCAGAAATAAAATAGGCAGCATTACTTATAGCCTGACAAGGCCATTGGGCTAAGGTTTTTCACGAAAACCTTAGCCCAATTTTTATGGTTAAAGGGACAGCATCTGCTGTCCCTTTAACCGTATTTACGCGACTTCTCGCCGGCGCCACGTCTCCAACGCTCCCTCTCCGCCTCCTCCCGGAGCGCCAAAAAGGCGCCGCCGGGAAGCGAGTTGTGTAATAGTGGGGACCACTATTGCGCGTATATCCCATTCATAACACCCTAACATTCACGCGGTCAGGATTTTACGTCTTGCCCCAAGCCCTATTTTGCGCCCGCCGTGTGTCAATTTTGTGCCAGTTTCTCTAAGAAAAACAGGGTTTTGGCGTAGGTAGAACGCGACCAGCAGTGAACTAAGTTTTTGAAAAACAGGAATTTTTACCTTGTCTATAGCTGCACGGGCTGTGAGACAATTCTGTGACACTTTTTACTATAACACACTGTCGACGGCACTTTGCATAAAAAGTAAAAGCCCGCTGTCCCGCTCATTTATCGAGCGGAACAGCGGGCTTAGGTCTGGAGAGACAGTCGCGGACCGTCACGGCCGTCAGTTGCGCGAGCGGTCTATGTCCTGGTCCGCCTCCTTCACGGTGAGGTACCACTGGCCGTCCACCTTCACGGGGTTGAACATGAAGCCGATGGAGTTGGGCGTAGGGTCGCCCGGCTCCTTCTCGAAGAACTCCACGTTATACTTCACGTCGTTCAGCCCTTCGGTGGTGAATGTGAAGTAGGTGCGCGTGTAGCTGACGACGGGGAAGAGGCGGAAGGTGCGCCGCAGCTCGCGCTCTTTCTCGGGCGAGAGGGGCAGGACGGCGCGCGCCGAGTCGTCGTAAAGGTGGAGCGAAGCCAGCGCCTCGTCCACGCGGCCGGCCTTGAGCATCTCCATGCACTGGTCGCAGAGGGAGAGCATCTGTGCCGTATCCTCGGCCGTCAGCTGCGAGCGGAAGGCTTCCCGCTCGTCTACGGGCTGTTTCTTTCCGCATCCCGCAAGTCCGAGGACCAGGACAAGGAGCAACGGCAATATGGCAAACTTTCTTTTCATTCTGTCGAGATTTTAAGCAGAGCGTGTGCCTCCGACAAGGGGGACACACGCTCTTTCTATGTTCAAAGATAAATGTTTGGTTTACTTTGGTTCACGCTCAGGCCATTACTGCTGATAAGCAGACTTCACGGGGATGTCGACGGTTGTCGTCACCGTACCCCAGTCGTAGGTAACCTTTACCGGCAGGCGCAGTACGACGCCGTCGTCGATCGGGTTGCCGTTGTTGTCATAAGTAATGGTACCGAACATGCGCTGGATAGCAGCCCATGTGGAGGCGTTGCCATGACGCGCGTTGTTATAGTTAGGCAGCGTGCTGAAGTCGCCGGCCTGCTGCGTCACCTTCACATCCGGAGCAACCTGGCTCAACAGGCGGTACTCGCCGCTTGCGGAGTTCATGTTGGTCGTGATGTTGGCAAGGTCTACCGTTACGCTCTGGATGCCATAGAAAGCATAGTACCAAACGTTCGTGTAGCCATCGTTCTTGAACTGCTGGTTGCGCCAGTCGCTGAAGTCGAGCACGTCGGCCAAGTTCAGTACGGAACCGTTGTCCTCGGCATCGATGAAGGCGTTGTCGCCGGCGTTGCCCACTACGTTGATCGGGCGGAGCAGATACTCGGAGAACCACTTCGTGTCGTCCGTCAGCGGCAGAACCACGTCGCAGCCATTGAACACGTACATACCTACGTTCAAGAAGGCCTGCGCGGCAGTCTTCGGGAAGCTGGGGTACTTGTTCACGATTTCCTTCAGGACGGAGGAGTTGTTGTTCATCGTGATGATGCCGGTAACCGGGTCGATGGCGGCAATCTCTTGGCCGTTGCAGTAGAGCTTGGTGTTCGTGTAGATACCCTTGCTTGCGGAGAGCGCGTGCTGCTGCTCGTTCACGGCCGTCGGTTCGTACGGCGTGTTGGTGAACTTGTCGTAAGCCTTCGTGTCGTCAACCGTAAGCTGGTAACCGCCGAAGGAGCTCGGACGGAAGTAGAAGCGGAGGTTGCGGGCGTAGGCATCATACTTCGCAGGCACGCTGATCTTGCCGCCTTCCCAGATCTGGTGAACGTCTACCGTCCACAGCTTCGTGTTGCCGCCGTTAGTAGGCTGGAGCACGTTCATAGCGGCCTTGTCGCCCGTGGGACCATATACCCAATATTCTTTAAGCGGCGTAGCGGTGATTTCGCCGGCTGCGGCTTTCTCGTTGAAGGTGACGGTGAGCGGGAGGAAGACTTTCGCGCTGCCGTCGCTGGCATCCTTCGGAGCATAGGCAATGTAGATCGTGGCGGTGTGGCCGGCCTTCTCGTACACAGCCTGCTGGTCGGCGTCGGAGAGCGTCCACTCGAAGCGGGACGTACGCGTTGACTCCGTCTCCTTGAACTCCTTCACTTCGCCGACGTATTCGGCGGCATTCAAGGCCTCGAACTCGGCGCCGTCTTCGGGCGTACCCTGACCCTTGAAGGTGAACTGCTGGGCGTTACCGCTTGCGTCCGTAACAAGTGCGTAAGCGTTGTGGAACTGCGGGTTGCTCATGTTGACTGCGCTCAGCACCTGAGCAGATACCTGTGCCCAAGTGATTTCGTAAGTCTGGGCGTCGCAAACGTCAACGTCGCCGCCCTCCGTCACGAACGGGTCGGTTACCTTGTTCTCCGTCTCCTCGACAACCTTGAACTTCAGGAAGCCGTAGAGCACTACCTGACCGGCTTCGTCGACCACCGTTACGCGAACCAGCGGCTCGCGGCCGATGGACGTACGGTCCTGCGTGTTCGTCGTGTTGCCGCTGGCATCTACGGAGTAGGCCTTCAGCACGCCGTCTTCCAGCTTAGCATACTTGCTGTCGGACGTCTCGTTGCCGTCTACGCTATAGTAAACCAGTTCGAACTTATAGCTCAGACCGAAGTTGGCCTCTTCGCCATAAGCCCATGCGCCGTGGTCTACGGCGTTCTTGGTCTTCGTGTTCCAAGCATAGTGAACCTGGAGATACTTCTTCAGATCTACGCCTTCCTGGCTGTCATACTTCACCTCGAAGGCCGCGGGGTTGCCCATCACGTCGTCAAGGGATGTGTACAGCTCGTTGGACAACGTCGTCTCTGCTCCGGTGCAAGCTACGCCGCCATGATCATTGGTCGTAAAGGCGATGGCCTCGGGCGTAATCTGCGTGGTGTAGAGCATGGCATAGTCGGACGTAATGAGCGTGTCGCCCTGTTCGCCGCGGCGTACTTTGGCCTGGAGGGCGAAGATGGCAGCGTCGCCGCCTGCATCGTTCATGCCGGCAGTCTCTACTGCGCCGCCCTTGGCCTTCATGCCTACCGTCAGCATACCGTTCTCAACGCTGTAGTCAATCACCTGAGGTCCGGCGACAGACTCGTTGGCGCGGGTGATGAACTCTGCGTCGCGGGAAACGAAGGACAATGCGCCCTCGTCAATCTGTGCGGACGACGGGTTCATGTGATACTGCAGATAAACCACAGGATCATATTCCCGGGCAACAGGCACGCCGCCAGGCAGCACATCATCCGGGAACGAGCACTCATGGTTCTGCTCATTCATCACGGGAGATGCGCCGGTCCAGCTGGGATATACGTTGTAGGGCATGTATCCGTACTCGGTAGCCTCAACGCCGTCCACATAGAGTTCGGGCTTGAAGACGAGCGAGCGGAGCTCCTGGCCGAGAAGAACGCTGAGCACGTTCACTTCCTCAAGCATACGGTCCTTGAGCTGAAGCAGCTGAGCGCTCATCTCTACCATTACGTTCTGCAGGTTCTCGATGTCGCTGGCCACAGTGGCGGCGAAGTCTTCGTGGGCCTTCTTCAGCTCGTCAACGGTACCGGAAAGCGTGTCCACGTTGTCCTGCACCTTCTTCACCTCGTCGGCCACGAGTTTCTCAAGCTCGGCCTTCTGTTCGGCGAGCTCTCCGCGCACCTTCTCGACTTCAGCCATGGCGTTCTCGTACTTCTCCTGTACGTCAGCCTCCATCTGGCCGTGCTTCTCCTCCATCTGCTCTTTGTACTCCTCGAGAGCCTTTTCCTGCGCGCTGATGGCGGACTCTGCCTTCGCAACGCGGCCGGTCAGTTCCTGCACCTCGTCGGAGAGCGTGCTGTACTGGTTCTGCAGCGTGGTGATGGCGGACTGCAGGCCGGTAATCGTCTCGGTGAGCGAGCCGGCCTGTCCGGTGAGCAGCGTCCAGATTTCGCCGAGCTCCTCCTTGTTCTCCTGGGCCAGCTTCAGGGCCTCGTCGGCCGTGGTCTTGGCCTCGGCGGCCAGCGCGTAGGCGTCGTCGGCCTTGGCCTGCGCGGCGGCGATGGCCTGGCTCAGCTCGGCGTCGGCGGCGATGAGGGCGTCGATCTTCCCGTTCTGGTCGGCGAACTGCTGATTGCAGGCGGCCTTGCACTCGGCCAGCGCGGCCTCGAGCTCGGCCTTGGCGTCGTTCACGAGCTTCTGGGCTGCGGCCAGCGTGGCGGCGTCGCCCTCGTCGATGGCGGCCAGGAGCTGCGCGCGGAGCTCCTCGTCCGCCTGCGCGTAAGCCAGGCGGATGGCCTCGTCGGCATCCTTGTAGGCCTTCTCCAAAGCCTCGTCGGCAGCCTGCAGGTTGTCGATCTCGCCCTCCACGGCGCTGATCTTCTCATTGATCAGTGCCTCGAGCGACTGCTTGGCGGCGTCGAGGTCGTTTCTCAAGCCCTGAATGTCGTCGTCATAGTCAGAGCAAGAGACGAACGTGCTTGCCGGGGCTACAATCAGAGCTCCGAACAGCAACGCATTAATAAATGTTCTTTTTCTCATGCTGTAAAAAGAT
>USPK01000052.1 GCA_900556465.1 uncultured Prevotella sp.
CCGCGGATTGTACAAGTGTATTTTCTGCTACGGTTGCTGCGCGACGACATGCCGGCAGCACTTCCATTTCTAAAGAAAGTAGGTCCGCGGATTGTACAAGTGTATTTTCTGCTACGGTTGCTGCGCGACGACATGCCGGCAGCACTTCCATTTCTAAAGAAAGTAGGTCCGCGGATTGTACAAGTGTATTTTCTGCTACGGTTGCTGCGCGACGACATGCCGGTAGCACTTCCATTTCTAAAGAAAGTAGGCCCGCGGATTGTACAAGTGCGTTTCCTGCTACGGTTGTCGTGCGACGACATGCCGGCAGTATTTCAATTTGTAAAGTAGTGGAAAACTGCGGATAGCGCGGGTGCGCACTTAGCTACGGTTGCTGCGCGACGACATGCCGGCAGCATTTCAATTTGTCAAGTAGTGGAAATCTGTGGATAGCGCGGGTGCGCACTTGGCTACGGTTGTCGCGCGACGACATGCCGGTAGCACTTCCTTTTCTAAAGAAAGTAAGCACGCGGATTGTACAAGTGTATTTTCTGCTACGGTTGTCGTGCGACGACATGCCGGCAGCATTTCAATTTGTCAAGTAGTGGAAATCTGCGGATAGCGCGGGTGCGCACTTGGCTACGGTTGCTGCGCGACGACATGCCGGTAGCACTTCAATTTGTCAAGTAGCGGAAATCTGCGGATAGCGCGGGTGCGCACTTGGCTACGGGCGGCGCGCGGCGGCGTACGGGTGGTGCATACAATTTATATAGGAAAGGGCGTGGGGCCGTATTTCTATTTTATTTTCGCTTGGGATACTTGTTGAAATGATAGACGGGATGAGGCCTGCCGTAATGCTGCTGGAGCGGAGCACTATTCGGGATGGCTTTGCGCGTTGATTCTGTTTTGCGTGAATTATCGTTGGTGCAGGAGAGTAAAGGTTTCGATGCGGGCGACTATCCGGCCTTTCAAGGATGGCAGGGGCGGCGGTGCGTTCCGTACTTGGGGCGTCGGCGTTCCCTGCCGCGCTGTCGTAGTCCCTGCGTGCGTGCAATTTTTCGCCTACTGCGGTTACCGTTTGCGATATGGGGACGGTGCGGCGGGCCGAGGGGGCGCTGCGGAAGTCTAAGGCGTTCAGCGTTTTGAAGTCGTACAGTCGGCGTTCGCCGCGTTGTCCGCGCGCGCCGGCCGTAGCGCGGACGTCGGGCGACGCCCTGCTGTGTTCTGCAGACAGGCGGCGCTTGGGGGTAAAGTCTTCCCCGCGTTCGCCCGGCTTTCGGGCTCGACGGCGGGCAAGGTGTGGGGCAGCACATGAATAGGACCCTGGCTGGCGTTCGGCTTGTTGTGGTTGGTGAAAATAGCGCCGAACTTGCCCTGCTCAGGTTGCGACGGCGCGGCTGCGTTCCGCTTCTCGCCGTGACAAACCGTGGTGGACGGGAGACCGTCGTTCGATGCCCTCGCCCGCCGGTTGTCCGGTCAGCAATACTCTTCCGCCGGCTACGTCTGTTCGCCGCTTTCAAGAAACCACTTGTAGCGATGCCGCATCTTCGGCCCGACGCCGCGGTCGCCGTTCCGGAAAATGGGCCGACAGGGGGTGCAGAAACTCGCAGTAGGGAAATTTTTACGGGCCTTAGCCCCGTAAAAATTTCCCTACTGCGAGTTTTTCTGTTTCGTATCGGACGCGCCGGCGGCACTATGCAGCGTCGCAGCCGGCCGGGGAAGGACTGCCGCAGCCTGGGCGGCTGCGATGCTCGTCCCGGCCCCGGTGCGCGGGTCCGTTGCCTCCCGGTCCGCCCGACTGGCCGCGCGGGGCGGACGGGTAGCGGCGTGGCGGCGCCGCCTGTGGTTCCGCGCCGGCGCGTTGTGATGCGGCGCACGCGGCCGGTGCGAGGGGGCCGTTCCCGGCGGGGCGTCACTTCCCGGGCCGGATGAGGTCGAGCGCGGCGTCGAGGGCTTCCTCCTGCGGTACGGCCACGTCCGGCAACGCGCCGTGAACGTCCGTCCCGTCCGCTCCCGGCAGCCGGAAACGCTTGTACGAGATGGCGCGCGCCAGGTCAGCGGCCGGCAGGCGGTAAACCCGGAAGTCGCCGGAACTTACGCCCATGCCGCCCGTCTCTTCGCCGACCCCGCGGCCCCCGCCGAAGGTCTTGAGGGTCCAGGCAAACGACGACGCCGCCGAGGAGGTCCGCTGGCTTGTCAGGAGGTGGACGTCGCCCTCGTAGAGCCCTTCCTCCGCCGTGAGCGGCCGGGTGAACCGGTCCGGCGCGTTGTTCTCCGTGAAATACCGCCCGGCGCCATGCTCCAGTCGCGCATGAGGCGCTGCGTGGTGGGCGAGATGCGCATCAGGGCCTTGTCCATCTGCCGGAAAGGTTCCTTCACGACATCGCGTAGCGGCACGTCGCCTACGATAGCGTTTCCGTCGCCGTTGCGGCGCACGTCGATGACGGGGTGACGGCTGCCTTCGCGCCGCAGCGTGCTGAAAGGCGAGTCGGCAAAGGCCTGCATCTGCTCCGCGTTGTGGCAGCGGTTGAAGTCGAGAATCGCTACGCCCTCATCCCGCAGGAGGCGGAAGAAGGCGTCGGCCGCGGGCGCCGGTTTCCTGACCTTCGGCATGCGGGCCTTCAGTTCGCCGGACGTGGCCGGGGCGCGGGCGACGGTGCGCCCGGCGCGGCTTCCCTCGGACCGGTAGGTCACGTCGTAGCGCCCGGCGGCGTAGAGCTTTTCAAAGCAGGCCGTAAGGTTTGCTCTGATTTGCTCCAGCCGGAAAATGTCGCATTCGCCGCTGGCATAGGGTCGCGTGGCCTGCAGCATTTCGGCGGCGCTGCGCCCGTTGATGGAGCGAATTTCCGCCCCGGCCGGGATGATGCTGTCCATGCACTGCCTCGTCACGAGGCTGTGCCCAGGCCCTAAGTCCACGTAGAGGGGCAGTCGCAGCGACTGTTCGGTGAGCACGTCGTTGTAGGGGAAGCCCGTCACGGTGTGGCCGCCGCCGAGCATCGTCAGCAGGGGTGTCGCGAGGCGGTAGAGGTCGAGCCGCGTCAACGTGTCGGGCAGCGCGGCCTTCGCTTGGGCCACGGCGTGCATCAGGTCCTCCTGCCGGCACACGGCGGACAGGTCCGGGCGTATCTGGCTCAGCGTGCAGACCAAAGCATCGATGTCGAAGGTCGCCCGGGCTCGCGTCAGCCAGCCGTCGGGCAGGCGCTGCGTCATTTGGTCCGGCGGCCCGGCATAGGGATTCTCGGGCGTCTTGACTACGCGCGTGAAGGCCGCGTCGCCTTCCGCCGTCACGATGACGAAGTCCACCGTGTCGGCCGCCTGGAGCTTGAGCGTCAGCGTGTCGCTCGGGTTGAGGGACGTGACGCGCCGTGCCGGCGTTTTGTAGATGTCGGGCCGCACGGCCGGGTTGACGGGCTATGCCCCCGGTTGCCACGTCTGGCCGGTGATGATGTAGAGGGCCTGCGAACGGGTGTGGAACCCGGGCAACGGTCTCCCCGTTGCCCCTGCCTCTGCGCCGGGCGGCAAGGCCGGTGCGCCGCCGCACAGCATGGCGGCGGCCACCTTGAGCCACAGGTTGTGGAGAATTTATATAAGCGGTGAGGACCCGTCGGACCGTCGGCGCCGCCGCTTTCCCTGTCAGCGCACCGGCGGGAAGAAGGGGGAGAGCGGTCAGGGATGGGGAGCGGCGTCGGGAATACCGTGGCAGAGGTCGCGGGCCATTTCCTCAATGACACTGCGCAACTCCAGGTGGTCCAGAAACTCGGGCGCGATGGCGCTGCGCCCCAGCATGGCGCCCATGAGATTGCCGGCCACGGCACCCGTCGAGTCGCTGTCGCCGTTGTGATTGACGGCCGTGCGAATGGCTGCGGCGAAGTCGTCACGGTGACGGCAGCAGCAGTAAAGGGCAATGGCCAGCGCCTCGTGGCCCGTCCATCCCTCGCCCAGGCGGCCTATGTCCGTCCGCGCCGGGCCGGGCTGTGCCGCAAGCTGCATGGCGCGGCGCTGCAGTTTGGCCAGACGGTCGGCCGCCGGCGCTACGGTGGGAAACGTCTCCGGCAGGAGGGCGAGCGCCCGTTCCACGTAGGTTTCCAGCCGGGCCTGTGCCTCGTGGCGCGGCGCCCGGACCAGACAGGCCACGACGTAGGCCATCACCGCGGCGGGCAGGTAGCCCAAGGGGTGGAGGTGCGTGCAGCGCGCGCAGTCGGCGCCCAGCCTTAGCACGGCCGCTTCGTCGAGTGGCGTGCCGGCGGCGGCCGGCCGCGCGAAGAGGAGTCCCACGGGCGCCACGCGCATCACGCCGCCGCAGCCGCAGCTGTCGTTCTCCACCGGCAGGCC
Organism: uncultured Prevotella sp.; assembly: GCA_900556465.1. Classification (GTDB taxonomy): domain Bacteria; phylum Bacteroidota; class Bacteroidia; order Bacteroidales; family Bacteroidaceae; genus Alloprevotella. Next base: position 4,312 of record USPK01000052.1, read on the forward strand.
CCGGCTGCGGCGCGTCAGGGCCGAGAGGCACGTCAGGCCCGGTCCGCGGCGCGAGTAGAGCGCCGGCACCTCGAGCAACCAGCACAGGGGCGCGGCCACTTTCGTCCCGGGGCTGGCGGTCTGGGTGTGCAGCCACTCCACGTAGGCCCGGTCCACGTAGTCCGCAAGCGGCGGCGCGCCGGCCGACTGGCAACGCTCCGCTTCGCCGCAGAGCAGCCCGTTGGCCGTGAAGAGCGTCATCTGCGTGTCGTCCGAAATCTCCGCCACGCCTTGTCCGTTCAGCTCGAAGTGGGCAATGCCTTCCGGGCCGTATTTCGCTTCGATGGCGTCCCAACGGTCGAACTCCACGGCGTAGCCCAGCGCGTCGCCGGCCGCGCCGCCCAGCAGGCAGCCCGTGTAGCGCTCCTCGGCGGCCCGGACGGCGGCCGGCGGCGCGGCGGCGGGCGCCAGGCAGCGCACGAACGTTTCGGGCAGACGTACGTTGGGCAGGTCGAGGGCCCGGGCAAAGAGGGGCGCTATCTGTTCGTCGCGGAAGCCCGCTATGCCGCAGCCGATGCGCGTCACGTAGAACGTGAGCTGGCCGTGGCTCCGGGCAAAGGCGATGAACTCGTCGACGTAGGGGCGTATGGTTTCCGGCCCGCCCTGCATGGTCGGGATGGCATACGACTGGCCGGCGAGGCCCACGCCCTGACCCCAGCGCGCGCCGAACTGGCGGTAGGCCGTGCGGGCGGCGCCCCCGGCGTGCTGGCCCTGCAGGTTGCTGCCGAAGACAAAGACTTCGTCCGGGCCGAGGTGTTGGATGTGGTCCGGCGTGTAGGGGCGGTGTTTGTTTTCTTTCATGTCTGTCGTTGGAAAATAGTCTGCCGCCCCGGAGCCTTGTGGGGAGCGCCGGGGCGGCAGGTCGGGTGGTTAGTGGATGACGAGTCTTACCTTCTGGTCCTTCACCTGTATGAAGTATTCCCCGCTCTCGAGGAAGCGCCGGCCGTCCTGGTCCACGAAGCCCAGGTCGCGCAGCGGGTCAATCTCGAAGCGGAACGTGCGGGTCTCGCCGGCTCGGAGCGTCTGCTTTTCAAAGTGCTTCAACTCCCGTTCCGGTCGCGTGATGCGGCAGGTCGGGTCGCTCACGAACCAGTGCACGACCTCCGCACCGTCGCGCTGTCCCGCGTTGGTTACGGTGATTTCGGCCGTCAGCTTTTCGTCGCGCCCCACCGAGTCGGCCGACAGCTTCAGCGTGCCGTAGCGGAACTCCGTGTAGCTCAGGCCGTGGCCGAAGTCATAGAGCGGCGTTGAGGGGATGTCCTGATACTTGCCCTGGTAAGGGCGGGCGCTCTTGCGGCGGTTATAGTAGATGGGCACCTGGCCTGTGGCGCGCGGAAACGTGACACTGAGCTTGCCCGAGGGATTAACGCGGCCGGAGAGGACGCCGGCTACGGGACGGCCGCCCGGTACGCCCGGTTGCCACATCTCTACGATGGCGTCGCAGAGGGGCTCGACGCGGTCGAGGGCCAACGGACGGCCGCTGCTGAGGACGAGGACGACGGGCTTGCCCGCCTTTTTCACTTCGGCGATGAAGGCTTCCTGGACGGCCGGCAGCTCGATGGCGGAGCGCACGCAGTTTTCGCCGCTCCAGCCGGCCTTTTCGCCCATGAAGAGGACAACGACGTCGGCGCGGCGGGCCGCCTTGCACGCGGCGGAGAAGGACGAGCGGTCGTCGCCGTCAAAGGGGCAGCCCGTCACGAAACGCAGCTCGGCCTTGTCGCCGAACTCCTCCTCGAGCGCCCGACGGATGGGGTAGACGTCGGCCGTATGTCCGTGGCCGTTCCAGTTACCCAGCAACTCACCGTCCGCATCGAGCAGGGGACCCATGACGGCGATGGTCGGCCGCCGGTCTCCGTCCGTGGCCAGCGGGAGCAGTCCGCCTTCGTTTTTCAGCAGCACGATGCACTCTTCCGCCAGGCGTTCGGCCACGGCGCGGTTCTCCGGCGTGAGGAAGCGAGCCTCCGGCGCCACTGCGGGTGTGTAGGGACGGTCGAACAGTCCGAGGCGGAACTTGACGCGTAGCACGCGGCGCACGGCGTCGTCGATGCGGTACAGCTGCACTTTGTTCTCACGCACCAGGCGAGCCAGGTGCGCGTCGTAGCAACGGTCCACCATGTCCATGTCTACGCCGGCGTTCAGCGCCAGGCGGGCCGCTTCCTTGTTGTCGGCGGCCGCGCCCTGCGCGATTAACTGGGCGACCGACGCCCAGTCCGACACGACGAAGCCGTCGTGGCCCCAGCGCTTTTTCAATACTTCCGTCAGGGTGTAGGGATTGGCGCTGGCGGGCGTCCCGCTGATGTCGTTGAAACCGCTCATCACCGTCTGCGCCCCGGCCCGCACGCCGGCCTCATAGGGCGGCAGGTACGTGTCCCAGAGCGTTTGCGGGGAGATTTCGGTATAGACGTAGTCGCGGCCGGCCTCAGACGCGCCGTAGCCTACGTAGTGCTTCAGGCAGGCGGCGACTTGGTCGGTCGCCGTGAGGTCGTTGCCCTGATAGCCGCGGACGGCGGCCGCGCAGAAGGCGGCGTTGGTGTAGGGGTCCTCGCCGTAGCCCTCGGAAATGCGGCCCCAGCGGCCGTCGCGCGCCACGTCGATCATGGGCGAGAACGTCCAGTCCACGCCCGACTGGCGTGCCTCCTGGGCCGCCACGCCGCAGGCTTCCTCGGCCAGGCCCGTATTCCACGAGCAAGCCTGCGCCAGCGGAATGGGGTAGACCGTACGGAAACCGTGGATCACGTCGTAGCCGAAGAGGATGGGGATGCCGAGGCGCGACTCCTCCACCGCGCGGCGCTGCATGGCGTTGCGGAGTTCGGGATTTTCGTCGTAATAGATGAGCGAGCCCACCTCGGCGGGCAGCTGGCCGACCACTTCGCCGATGTTGTTCACGTTGTTGTTATTGCCCAGCGTCTGTTGGCTGAGTTGCAGAATCTTTTCCCGGAGCGTCATGCGGTCGAGCAGGTCGTTGACGCGTTCTTCGACGGGAAGCGCGGCGTTCTTGTAGCGGGGCTGGGCCTGTGCGCCGGCCGGGCCGGCCAGGCTGCACCCCCACAGCAGTAGGGCGGGAAGCAGGAAGTTTTTCATAAGGCTGAAATCGGTTTGGGGTGAACGGGGCGCGGCAGCCGGGCGTCGGCCGGGGGCGTCGGCGGGCCGCCGCGTACCTTATTTCGCAAAATTAGGCAATTTTTCCAAAATGCGTCCCGCTACGGCCTATTTTTATCGGCCCGGGCGGCGGGACAACGGCGACAGCCCCTGTCGTCCGCAGGCGGCGGACGGCAGGGGCTGTCGGTAAGGGGTTGAGGGTCAGAACAGGGTCGGCTCGTTTCCGGCGGCGGGCAGCGCGTCGGGGCCGGCTTCCGCCGCGTTGTCGGCCGGGGACGCTCCGTCGGGCGTGCTGTCGTCGGGCGCGTCGGCCGTGTCCTCGTCCGGCCCGGGCTCCGGCTGTTCGGGGAGGGATACGGGTTCCAGTTCCTCGACGCTTTCCACGGTGCAGGTGGTCAGGCGCCGGCCTTTGGCCTTGAAGCCCTTGACGCCCACGAAGTCGGCGGCGACCACCTCGATGGGCGGGCGCACGGCGTCGGCCCCGCCGAGCGTGACGCGCACTCGGGCGCCGGGCTCGTCCGTGAGCAGCAGCAGGCGCGACTGCGGGTTTCCGCCCAGCAGGTTGAGGTGGCGCGACTGCGCGGCGCGTTCCAGCGTGAAGCGCTTCAGGTAGGGGAAGCCCTGCTGGTCGGCGTCGAAGAGCACGGCCGTCCACACTTTCTGCTCGTCGTATTGCTCTACGCGCAGGATGTCGTCGTCGTCATAGTGATTGTTCGGGTCGAAGTTCGTCGTGTAGAACTCGCCGTTCTGGCGTACGATGAGCACGGCGTCGCCCGTGTGGAACTCGCCCAGGTACTGGCCCCGGCCGTCGAAGTTGAGGCGGCGCACGTCGTGGTCGAACCACACTTTGCGCCCGCCCAGGGTCGAGGCGCCGTGGGCCTTGAGCGTGATGCGGTGGACGTCGAGCCGTGTGAGCAGGTTGCCTCGGCTCTGGCGCCCCTTGACGAGGATTTCGCCGAAGTCCCGTTCAAAGGAGATGCGGCGCAGGCGCGGGTTGGGCCGCAACGTGACCTTGACGACCTCCGCCTCGCCGTTGGGGTTGGCCGAAAAGTAGTAGACGCGGCTGCCCGGCTCGCCGCACGTCAGGTCGTACTCCCTGTCGTGCGTGATGGCAGTGACGTTGAACCGTTTGATATAGAATGCCCCCGCCTTCCCGTCGCGGTAGACCACGTTGTATATGGTCCGTTTGTCGTTTTTCTTGAAGACGGCGATGTGGATGACTTCGGCCTTCTTCTTCTCGGCTTTCGAGCGTTCCGTCTCGCCGATGAACACCTTCTCCGCTACGCGCGTCACCTTGTACGTGCCGTCGCGGTAGAAGAGGATGACGTCGTCGATGGGCGAGCAGTTTTCCACGAACTCGTCCTTCTTGAGCCCGGTACCCATGAAGCCGTCCGCGCGGTCGATGTAGAGTTTCTCGTTGGCCTCGATGACTTTCGTGGCCTCGATGGTGTCGAAGGCGCGGATCTCGGTGCGGCGCGGGTGCTCGCCGGCATACTTCTCCTTGATGAGGCGATACCAGTTGGCCGTCACTTCCACCATGTTCTGCAGGTCGCGGTCTATGCGTGCCACTTCGTCCTTCATGCGGGCGATGAGCTCGTCGGCTTTGTCCTTGTTGAACTTCAGGATGCGGGCCATCTTGATTTCGAGCAGGCGGAGCAGGTCCTCGCGCACGACGGGGCGGACCAGTTGCGGGTAGAAGGGCGTGAGGCGGCGGTCGATGTGGGCGCAGGCGGCGTCGATGTCGGCGGCGTTCTCGAACTCCTTGTCCTTGTAGATGCGCTCCTCGATGAAGATGCGTTCGAGCGAGGCGAAGAGCAGGCTTTCCTGGAGCTCGCCGCGGCGGATTTCCAGCTCGCGGCGCAGCAGGTCGCGCGTGGAGTCGACGGAGCGGCGCAGCACGTCGCTAACGGTGAGAAACTTCGGCCGCTTCTCGTCGATGACGCAGCAGTTCGGCGAAATAGACACCTCGCAATCCGTAAAGGCGTAGAGGGCGTCGATTGCCTTGTCCGAGCTCGTGCCCGGCGCCAGGTGGACCAGAATCTCGACCGACGCGGCCGTGTTGTCGTCCACCTTGCGAATCTTAATCTTCCCCTTTTCGTTGGCCTTGAGGATGCTGTCGATGACCGTACTCGTCGTTTTTCCGTACGGTATCTCCCGGATGGCCAGGGTCTTGCTGTCCAGCTTCTCAATCTTGGCGCGCACCTTGACGCTGCCGCCGCGCAGGCCGTCGTTGTAGCGCTGCACGTCGATGGAGCCGCCCGTGAGGAAGTCGGGGTAGAGCTGGAACGGCTTGCCGTGCAGGTAGCTGATGGCTGCGTCGCAGATTTCCCCGAAGTTGTGGGGCAGAATCTTGGCCGACAGGCCCACGGCGATGCCTTCGGCGCCCTGTGCCAGCAGCAGGGGGAACTTTACGGGCAGGGATACGGGCTCCTTGTTGCGCCCGTCGTAGGAGAGCTTCCACTCCGTGGTTTTGGGGTTGAAGAGTACGTCGAGGGCGAACTTGGAGAGGCGCGCCTCGATGTAGCGCGGGGCGGCGGCCGCGTCGCCCGTGAGGATGTTGCCCCAGTTGCCTTGGCAGTCGATGAGCAACTCTTTCTGCCCGAGCTGCACCAGGGCGTCGCCGATGGAGGCGTCGCCGTGGGGATGGAACTGCATGGCTTGTCCCACGATGTTCGCCACTTTGCTGTAGCGCCCGTCGTCCAGTCGCTTCATGGTGTGGAGGATGCGGCGCTGCACGGGTTTGAGGCCGTCGCCCAAGTGGGGGACGGCGCGCTCCAGGATGACGTAGGAGGCGTAGTCCAGAAACCAGTTCTGGTACATGCCGGTCAGCTGGTGCGTCGTGTCCTCGTTGCGCCCGTCGGCCGGGACGTAGGACGTGTGGCCTGCGGCGGACGGGTCGTTGGTTAAGTCTTTCGTTTCTTCACTCATAGGGAAATCGTTTCCGCGCTGCCTGGCGCGGACTGAAAAGCAAAGTTACGGATTTTTTCTCGCTTGCAACGGCCTTGGGGCCAAAGTTTTTTTGGCAGTGCGTCCGGGCCCGGACTTCCTGACCCAAGGGCCGC
>USPK01000053.1 GCA_900556465.1 uncultured Prevotella sp.
GAGGGGGGGCGCGTCAATGCTGCCCCTCTTTTTCGGCTTCGGTCCTCAATTGGGAAAGCGTTTTTCCGTTGTAACTGAAATATTTCGGGCCCTGGTAGGCGCCGGAGGCGTTGCGCTGCTCTTCCGGCAGAAAGTTAGCTGTAAAGGCCGAGAGGCTATAAAGCCGGCCTTCGTACTCAATCTTGTCGTCGCTGGCCACGGTGACCGGCAGGTTGAGCGCGTCGAAAGTAATCGTGTCGCCGACGTTCATTCCGATCATGTGAAATTTGAATGGCGGCTTTTGCGCCTTGCGTTGTTTCTCCCTTTGTTCCTGTACGATTTGCTTGTCCTCCTCCTTGTTCGCGCTGACCACGGGTTTGCCGTCGACGTAGACGCAGAGTTCGGCGTCGTCGAGCAAGTCGGCCATGTCGCGCATGATGTCGAGAGCTACGGAGGGCGCTATGTTGAAGAACTCGCGGTTCTGGCGGATGCGCAAGTCCGTGAGGCGGTCAATCTGCTTGTGAATCTGCTTTTCCACCTTGGCATACTTCGCCGTCCGGAGCGTCGCGTAGATCTCGAACGGCAGCGGTACCGCCGTGTTGTCCAGTTCCTTGCTGCGCACGTCTACCGGGCGCGAGCTCTTGCCTATCTTAACCCAGTCCTCGCGGAAACTGGGGTTTGTCAGAATGTAAACGTATCCGGCTTCTTTCTTTTCCATATCCATTTGTTGTAGCGACAGAGCGGCTGGCGGCAGGCCAAGGACCGCCGGAACCAACTCACGGTTACAAATTTACGTCATTTATTTCAAAAATCCGCTTTTTTATATTGCTGAACGCCGCGCGGCGGGAGGCAAGTCGGGGAAACGGGCCGTCGGCCGGGGGAGCGTCGGCGGGCTTTGCTGTCGGCCGTTGGGCGGCCGGGGGCAAATGGCGGGCGGGGAGAGGGCGGTGGTCGGTCGGGGGCGGTTAAATATTGGTGAAATCGCGGACTGACGTTTTGACACGTCGGGGCGGGGCGAGGCTGTCACCGTGCCCATGCCGCGGCGGCCGGGCGGCCCGTCGGGGAGCGCGCCGGGCCGTTGCCGGCGGGCCTCCGGCAGTGTCGGGACGCGGGCCGGGCGACGGTCCGGCTTGGCGGTGTGGGCAATTTTTTGTAATTTGCGGGGCTTTTGGCGGGCGGACGGTCCGGCGGCAGGCGTCGCGAGGGCCGGGAAGGGCGCCCGCAGGCGGTATGCGTATTTACCCAAAAATGAGAAAAGATGAGTAACGGTTCGCGCGACACGGGCGCGCAGCTCGCGGCGATTCGCGACGGGCAGCCGATGGGGCTGCGGTCGGTGATGGCGCTGACGGTACGCCTGAGCGTGCCGGCCGTGCTGGCGCAGTTGTCGTCCATCGTGATGCAGTATATCGATACGGCCATGGTGGGCTGTCTGGGAGCGGAGGCTTCGGCTTCGGTAGGCCTGGTGTCGACGTCCACATGGATGCTGAGCGGACTGTGCTCGGCGGCCGCGGCGGGATTTGCCGTGCAGGTGGCGCACGCACTGGGCGCGGGCGACGGAAAGCTGGCCCGGACGCTGGTGCGCAGCGCGCTGGGCGCGGTGATGGCGCTGGGCTTTCTGCTGGGAGCCGTGGGCGTGGCGCTCAGCGGCCCCCTGCCGGGCTGGCTGGGCGGCGACCCCTCCATTCACCCCGGGGCGACGCACTACTTCCGGATTTATGCCTCCTTCCTGCCGTCGCTGCAGCTGTTTGTCCTGATGGGCGCCCTGCTGCGCTGCAGCGGGAACATGCGGATTCCGAGCCTGATGAGCGCCATGATGTGCGGGCTCGACGTGGTGTTCAACTATTTCCTGATCTTCCCGACGCGCGAGGTGGAAATCCTGGGGCTCGGGCTCATCATGCCGGGCGCGGGGTGGGGCATTGCCGGCGCGGCGCTGGGCACCGGCCTGGCGCAGCTGGTGGCCGCCCTCTGGATGACGTGGTATCTGTGGAACCGTTCGCAGACGATATGCCCGGCGGGCATCCGGAGCGGCTTCTGGCCCTCGCGGCGAAGCCTGCACCGGGCGCTGCGTATCGGGCTGCCGATGGGGCTGGAGCATGTCGTGATATGCGGGGCCCAGATTCTGACGACGGTCATCGTGGCTCCGCTGGGGGTATTCGCCATCGCGGCCAACTCGTTTGCCGTGACGGCCGAGAGCCTTTGCTACATGCCGGGCTACGGCATTGCCGACGCTGCCACTACGTTGGTGGGGCAGTGCTACGGGGCGGGGCGGCGCGAGCTGACGCGGCGCTTCGCCTGGGTGGCGGTGACGATGGGCATGGTCGTCATGGGGCTGATGGGCGTCTTGATGTACGTGGGCGCGCCCTGGATCATGGAGAGCATGACGCCGGTGCCCGAGGTGCGCTCGCTGGGCGTCATGGCCCTGCGCATTGAGGCCTTCGCTGAGCCGATGTTCGCCGCGGCCATTGTGGCCTACGGCGTGTTTGTCGGCGTAGGGAGCACGCTGGTGCCCTGTGCGATGAACCTGTTCAGCATTTGGGCCGTGCGCTTGTCGCTGGCGGCCGCCCTGGCTCCGACGATGGGGCTGAAGGGCGTCTGGCTGGCCATGTGCATCGAGCTTTGTTTCCGCGGCGTCATCTTCCTGATCCGCCTCTTCCGGGGCCGGTGGCTGGGCGGCCTGAAGCCGGGGACGTAGCTCCTCCTCCTGACCGCCGGCGGCCCGGCTGCGGAAAACGCGCGGCGGGCGTTAGGCCGACAGGCGCGGCCCGGACAAACGGCGGAAAAGTGGAGATTCCCTTCGTCCGTCGCCCGTATTTCACTATCTTTGTAACCAGCTAAGGGCCGCGGGCCCTCCTTATTAATATATATAGATGGTATGAATGCAGTAATTGAAAATATGATGACGCGCCGCAGTGTGCGCAGTTTTAAGCCCGACGCCGTACCCTCGCAACTGGTGGACGAGGTGATCGAGGCGGGGACGTTTGCCGCCTCGGGCCACGACCGCCAGCCGTGGGTCATCGTGGCGGTGACCAACGCCGAAGTGCGGCGCCGCCTCTCGGAAATCAACGCCTCGTTTTTCGACGGCTCGGTGAAAGACCCCTTCTATGGCGCACCGGTCGTTCTGATTGTACTGGCCAACCGGCGGACCCCTACTTATATGTACGACGGCTCGTTGGTGCTGGGCAACATGATGCTGGCCGCGCACAGCCTGGGACTGGCTTCGTGCTGGATTCACCGGGCCAAGCAGGAATTTGAAACGGCAGAATGGCGCGAATGGCTGGCCGGTCTCGGCGTGGAAGGCGATTACGAAGGCATCGGCCACCTGGCGCTGGGCTACGCAGCCGGTCCGTTGCCCGCTGCCCGCCCGCGCAAGGCCGGGCGCGTGTTCCACGTAGACTGAAGCCCGGGCCGGATGAAGCGTTTGTTGTTTGTCTGCCTCGGGAACATCTGCCGGTCGGCAGCGGCCGAGGAGGTGATGCGCGTCATGGCGGCGCGGGCCGGACGGGGCGACGAGTTCGAGATAGACTCCGCGGGACTGATAGACTACCACGAAGGCGAGCTGCCCGACGCCCGGATGCGGCGGCACGCCCGGCAGCGCGGCTACGAGCTGACGCACCGGTCGCGGCCCGTGCGGCCGGCGGACTTTGCGCGGTTCGACCTGCTGCTGGCGATGGATCGTAGCAACGTGAAGGGCCTGCTGCGCCTGGCCCGGACGGAAACGGAGCGGCGGAAAGTGGTGCGACTGGCGGACTATCTGCAGTCGCACGACACGGACACGATTCCCGACCCGTACTATGGCGGGCCGGAAGGATTCGAACTGGTGCTTGACCTGCTGGAAGACGCCTGCGGCGGACTGCTGCGGGCCATACCTGCGGTAAAAAATATATAAAATCAGCGAGAGGGGGAGCGTGTGTCCCTTTTTTCGCTATATTTGCGCGTTAATAGTTTTGTAATTTGTTTTTGACGAAATATTCATAACCTACGAATCGACCATGGAACAAAAAGATTTGCAAAAGATTGTCGCCCAGTTTGACATTAAGGGCGATGTTCTTGAAGTAAAGCCTCTGGGCAACGGCTTGATTAACACCACCTACAAGGTGACGACTGCCGGCGACGCTCCCGATTACGTGCTGCAGCACATCAATAACTCCATTTTCCCGGACGTGGACATGCTCATGGAGAATATTACGGCCGTGACGCATCATATCCGCTCGAAATACGAGAAGGCGGGCGAGAAGGACATCGACCGCAAGGTGCTGACCTTCTACCCGTGCAAGACGACGGGGAAATATTACTACTTCGATGGCGAGAACTACTGGCGCGTGATGGAATTTATCCCCGACACGGTTTCCCAGACCGCCGTTACGCCCGAAACGTCCTACATCGTCGGCGAAACGTTCGGCAACTTCCAGGCCATGCTGGCCGACATCCCCGTCCAGTTGGGCGAGACCATCAAGGACTTCCACAACATGGAGTTCCGCTTGCAGCAGCTGCGCGAAGCCGTCGCCGAGAACAAGGCCGGCCGTCTGGACGAAGTGAAATGGCTGGTCGACGAGCTGGAAAAGCGGGCGGACGACATGTGCAAGGCCGAGCGCCTGCACCGCGAGGGCAAGCTCCCGAAGCGCATCTGCCACTGCGATACGAAAGTAGACAACATCCTCTTCGACCGGGACGGCAACGTGCTCTGCGTCATCGACCTCGACACGGTAATGCCCAACTTCATCTTCTCTGACTTCGGCGACTTCCTGCGTTCGGCCGCCAACACGGGCAGCGAGGACGACAAGAACCTGGACAACGTCAACTTCAACATGGACATATTCAAGGCCTTCACCAAAGGCTACCTGAAGTCGGCCCGCGTATTCCTGACGCCGGTGGAAATCGAGAACCTGCCCTACGCCGCAGCGCTCTTCCCCTACATGCAGACGGTGCGCTTCCTGGCTGACTACCTGAACGGGGACACCTATTATAAGATACAATACCCCGAGCACAACCTGGTACGCTCCAAGGCCCAGTTCAAGCTGTTGCAGAGCGCCGAGGCCCATCAGCCCGAGATGGTCGCCTTCATCCAGGAGCAGCTGGCCTGACGTCCCGCGACGGCGGCGCGCGGCTTGTCCGCCGCCGGCGACGCGTACTGAAAGAATAAATCCGTCCGTCCGCCCTTCGTCATGGAAGAGGCGGACGGATTTTTTTCCTTATCCGCCGCGGGCGGCGGATGGTTGCACGATTTCGGGCAAGTATTTCTCCAGCAGCTCCCCTAAGTCCTCCGTTTTTTCCGGATTCAAAAGTTTCTGCGGTCCCAGTCCTCGGATTTTAACAATCAGGAATTCGACGATTGCTTTTTTGCTTAAATTGCGTCCAAATTCAGAACGTAAAAGCTAAGAGTTATGAAACGGAGTATTTACTGGATGTTAGCGGCAGCCCTCCTGGCTGCTCCATCAATGGCCCAGACCTCCGCTACCTCGGAGGACGTAGAAGGGCAGAAGGAAAAGTATGAGTTTGTGCCTCACTGGACGCTGGGCGTTCAGGGCGGTGCCGCATATACGCTCGGCGAAGCCGACTTCAGCGACTTGATTTCGCCGGCGGTAGCGGCCTACGGAGGCTACCAGTTTACCCCCGTAGTCGGGCTTCGTGTCGGCGCCAGCGCCTGGCAGGCCAAGGGCGGCTGGGCAGCTCCACACAATATTTATAAGTACAACTACGTGCAGGGCAACGTAGACGTACTCTTCGACCTGAGCGCCCTGGTATGCAAGTACAACCCCAAGCGCGTGTTCAATCTGTATGCCTTTGTCGGCGGCGGAGTGAACTACGGGTTCAACAACGATGAGGCCGTCGACCTGGCCGCCCAGGGATACGACCTCCGCTATCTGTGGTCGGACCATCGTTTCTCGCCTGCCGGACGTGCCGGTTTAGGCGTCAACCTGCGGCTGAGTGACCACGTAGCTTTCAACATAGAGGGAAATGCCAACATCCTTTCCGACCATTTCAACTCCAAGAAGGCCGGGAATCCCGATTGGCAGTTCAACCTCATGGCCGGCTTCGCCTTCCGCTTCGGGAAAACGTATAAGAAGGTAGAGCCCGTATTGCCGCCCGCACCGGCCCCGGCTCCCAAACCGGAACCGCAACCGGCCCCGAAACCCGAGCCTAAGCCCGAGCCCAAACCGCAACCGGTGAAGAAGGTAGAGCCTATGACGCAGAACATCTTCTTCCTCATCGACCAGGCGAAGATACGGACAAGCGAGCAGGCGAAGATTGACCAGCTCGTGGCCTATATGAAGCAGAACGCCAAGACAAAGGTGACGCTGACGGGCTATGCCGACGCCGCTACGGGCTCCAAGGCATACAATTCCCGCCTGTCGCGTCTGCGTGCCGAGGCTGTTTCAAAAGCCCTGCAGCAGGCCGGAATCTCTGCGGACCGTATCACCGTCGATTACAAGGGTGACACCGTGCAGCCTTTCGATAAGGTGGCCGAGAACCGCGTAACGATATGCGTCGCAGCTGAATAAGATTTTCCGTGTAAAGTTTCTCATAACACACTTTGTGGCCAGTCTACGTCGTGACGACGTGGACTGGTCTTTTTTGTCGGCCGCTCTGTCGGGCTCCGATGGCTGCCGAGCGGCCTGGAGCCTCCGGACTGCCCGCTGCCGCCGCAGGGCCCGGCGGCCCGCGCCGTTTCCGAGTCGGGACATCCCTTCTCCCGCCGTTTTTCATCATAATCCGGGCAATTACGCGGATATTCGCAATTTTATATTAACTTTGCCCCATAATATGTAGAATATAAAAGCGAAAAACTCTATGAAAAAACGAATGTTGCTCGTGGCGTGCCTTCTTTGCGGCACCTGGGCGCCGGGAGCGTTTGCGCAAGTGAGTAACGTGAATCCCATACCTCAGGAGGTGGAGAAGAAGGGTACGCCTGTCGCGGCTCCCAAGAGCTGGAGCGTCAAGTACGACAAGTCCCTCGCGGGTAGTTTTGCACTGACGGCCCTGAACCAGGCTGCTCAGCAGCAGGAGGCCAAGGCCGACTTCACGTTGAAACTTGGCGTCAAGGGCCAGCGCACGGTGAAGTCCGTAGCCAAGCGTATCCCCGACCATGCCGAGGGATATTACCTGGAACTGACGTCGGAGGGCGCCACCGTAGCGGGCGCCGACGAGCGCGGCCTCTTCTACGGCGTGCAAACGTTGTTGGCCATCCTGCGCGACGGCAAGCTCGAGCCTTGCACGGTCACCGACTGGCCCGACGTAGCGTTTCGCGGCGTTGTCGAAGGCTTCTACGGCACTCCCTGGAGCCACGAGGCGCGTCTGCGCCAGTTCCGCTTCTACGGCCGTAACAAGATGAACGTCTATATATACGGTCCGAAGGACGACCCCTATCACCGCGCCCACTGGCGTACGCCCTATCCGACGGCCGAAGCGCAGCGCATCCGTCAGCTGGCGGACAGCGCCAAGGCCAACGGCGTGCATTTCTACTGGGCCATTCACCCGGGCATCGACATTAAGTGGACCGACGCCGACCGTGATTCCCTGGTCGCCAAGTTCGAGCAGATGTACGACTTGGGCGTTCGCTCTTTCGCCGTGTTCTTTGACGACATCTGGGGCGAGGGGACGAAGGCCGACAAGCAGGCACAGCTGCTCAACTACGTCGACGAGAATTTCATCCAGAAGAAGCCCGACGTCAGCCCTCTCGTCATGTGTCCCACCGAGTATAACCGCTCCTGGGCCAGCGATAAGCCCGACGGCTATCTGCGTACCATGGGTCGCCTGCTGAACAAGGACATCCACATCATGTGGACCGGCAACAGCGTGGTTCACCTTATTGACAAGCCCACGATGGAATGGGTCAATCCTTTCATCGACCGCAAGGCTTACATTTGGTGGAACTATCCCGTGACGGACTATGTGCGCGACCACCTGATGATAGGCCCGGTCTACGGGAACGGACAGGACATTGCCTCCGACCTTTCCGGCTTTGTCTCCAATCCCATGGAGCATGCCGAGGCCTCTAAGATTGCGCTCTACGCCATTGCGGACTACACGTGGAACATGGCGGACTTCGATGCCCAGCGCGACTGGGAAAAATCGCTCAAAGACTTGCTGCCCGGCGCTGTCGACGCCCTCCGCGTCTTCGCCCACTACAACGAGGATCCGGGACCTAACGGCCACGGCTTCCGCCGCGAAGAGAGTCCCCGCATCGTAGAGATAGCGCAGCAACTCCAGCAGACGAACGACGGGACCGCCGCCGTCCAGGCCCTGATGGAGCAGTGCGCCGAGCTGAAAGCCGCTGCCGACATCCTTCTGGTCAATCGCGAGAATCCGGGCCTGGTCCGCGAGCTCCGTCCCTGGCTGCTGCAGGCGCGCAACGTTGCCGACTACGGCGTGGCTGTCTGCCAGATGAAGCTGAGCGCCGGACAGTCGGCACAGCCCGGCAGTCTGCGCACGTTCGACGCCTACTACCTCCAGGCGCGCTCACTCCAGGAACAGATGTATCAACTGGAAAACAGCGATGTGCGTCACCCGCTGCAACCGGGGATTAAGGTTGGGACCAAGGAACTGCTTCCCACGCTGAACGCCCTTTTTGCCCGCACGGTCACGAGTTACAATACCGCCCACCAGACGGCTTACGACCCCGTTGCCGAGTATCAGCCCTACAAGCTCACGAGCGACGTTCCGCAGCTGGCCCAGCAGCCTGTCTCCACCAGCGGCAACACGGTGAAGGTGGCGCCTTCCAACGAAGTCATCGCCTGGCCCGCGGGCGCCAGCCTGTTGCTCGAGGCAGAGCAACCCGTCACGCTGCAGGGCATGTCCTTCGATTTGGGCGTGACCGGCGTAGCTTCAAAGTTCCGCCTCGAAGTGATGGTCGACGGAGCATGGAAGACCGTCAGCCTGCTGCACTACAAGCCGGAGGAAACCGTAATCCACACCGGTAACGAACTGGGCGGCATGAAAGCCGAAAAGATTCGCCTGACCAACAGCAGCGGCGAGGATTTACAAGTCTACCTCCGCAGTTTCCAGTTCACGAAACAGTAAGAAGGTCGTTACGGACTCTCCTGTCTTCTACTGACAAAATTCACGGCGGCCTTGTCGGAAACGGCACAGGCCGCCGTTTTTGTTTTCCCCGGTACCGACTTCTTGATTTTCAGAGCGGCGCGGACCGCATGGGCCATAAGGACAGGGCGGCGGACACAAGGCCGAAGGGCAGCTTTCGCCTGGCGCGTCAGGGTGTCGGTCCGTCTGTTCCTGACTTCGTCACCGTGTCACCCAAAAACCATCAGAGAACAAAGGTGCGATCC
>USPK01000054.1 GCA_900556465.1 uncultured Prevotella sp.
TTATCCGCTTATGCAACTTATAATCAGGGATTTAATTTATAGAAGTCCCCATAAGTTGATTGTTTGTGAATAGAAGTGTTATTTTCCTTTGTTTTGGATTTGCGATTTGTCAAATCGTGAGAATTTCCGTTGCAAATATAGCTATTTTTATTAAGGTATGGCCCGCAGATGGGAAAAAACGTAGCGCCGCCCGTCTCCGGGACGCGCTAATTTTGTAGTTTTGCATGGAAAACGCAGGCCGTAGCCGGCCGGACGCCGCGATACGCTCCGTAGCGACGGGGATAGGGCGCGTAAAAACTGGGCCTATCCCCGTCGCTACGGGAATAGGCCCCGTGCGGACCGCGGCGCTGCGCGTAAAAACTAAGGCAATGATACGTAGATTTGACTTTTTGGTAATCGGGTCCGGCGTAGCCGGCATGAGTTATGCCCTACAGGTAGCGAAGTCGGGCAAAGGGAAGGTGGCCCTGGTGTGTAAGACCACGATGGACGAGGCTAATACGGCGAAAGCCCAGGGCGGTATCGCTTCGGTGACGAACTTGGAAGTGGACAATTTCGACAAGCACATTCGCGACACGATGATTGCGGGCGACTACATCAGTGACCCCCGCGCCGTGGAGCAAGTAGTGAAGGGCGCCCCCGAGGGCATCCGCAACCTGCTGAAATGGGGCGTGGAGTTCGACCGCAAGGAGGACGGCGAGTTCGACCTGCACCGCGAGGGCGGGCACTCGGAGTTCCGCATCCTGCACCACGCCGACGACACCGGCTTCGAGATACAGCGCGGACTGATGGAGGCCGTGCGCCACACGCCCAACATCACCGTGCTCGAGAATCACTTCACGGTGGAAATCATAACGCAGCACCATCTCGGCGTAGAGGTGACGCGGCGCACGCCCGACATCGAGTGCTACGGCGCCTACATCCTCGACCCCGACACCCAGAAGATCGACACCTTCCTCTCGAAGGTGACCATCCTAGCCACGGGCGGCTGCGGCGCCGTCTACGCCTCGACGACCAACCCCAACATCGCCACGGGCGACGGCATAGCCATGGCCTACCGCGCCAAGGCCACCGTCAAGGACATGGAGTTCATCCAGTTCCACCCCACGGCCCTCTTCCATCCCGGCGAGACCCACCCGGCCTATCTCATTACCGAAGCCATGCGCGGGTATGGCGGCGTGCTCCGTCTGCCTAACGGCGAGGAGTTCATGCAGAAGTACGACCGCCGCCTCTCCTTGGCTCCGCGCGACATCGTGGCGCGCGCCATCGACAAGGAGATGAAGATTCACGGCCTGGACCACGTCTGCCTCGACGTGACCCACAAGGACCCCGAAGAGACCAAGCACCACTTCCCCAACATCTACGCCAAGTGTCTCAGCATCGGCATCGACATCACGCGGGAATACATCCCCGTGGCGCCGTGTGCCCACTACCTCTGCGGGGGAATAAAGGTGGACCTCGACGCCTGCTCCAGCATCCGCCGCCTCTACGCCATCGGCGAATGCTCCTGCACAGGCTTGCACGGCGGCAACCGCCTGGCCAGCAACTCCCTCATCGAGGCCGTCGTCTATGCCGAGGCCGCCGCACGCCACAGCCTGGCGCACATCGACGAATACTCCTTCAACGAACAGGTGCCTGAGTGGAACGACGCGGGGACACTGACCAACGAGGAGAAGGTACTCATCGCGCAGGATGTCCGTGAGGTCGGGCAAATCATGTCGAGCTACGTCGGCATTGTCCGTAGCGACCTGCGCCTGCACCGTGCCTGGACGCGCCTGGACCTGCTCTACGAGGAGACGGAGGAACTCTTCAAGCGCGTCAAGGCTACGCGCGACATCTGCGAGCTCCGCAACATGATCAACGTGGGCTATCTCATCACGCGCCAGGCCATGGAGCGCAAGGAGAGCCGCGGACTTCACTACACCATCGACTACCCCAAGCACGCCTACGACCAGAAGTAAGGCTCACGCCCACGGGCGGAGCACAGATACGTCGAGGGCCGGCGGACACATCGTCCCGCCGGCCCTCGACGTCGTTACTCCTTAATTATAGGACAACACCTGGAGCGGGATGCCGCCCAGTTGGCTCGCCATCTCGGAGAAGGTGCTTTGGAACGAGCCGTAGATGCGCTGCGTGCGGGCCAGGGTGTACATGTCCGCCACGCCGTCGCGGATGCCGTCCACCGAGCTGCGGTCGGCCGTCGAGTGGGCCGTGAGGACGCGGCTGCCGTAGCGTCCGGCCATCTCCTGTTTCACGCTGTCGGAGTCCGTGGCCAGGAAGATGCCCAACGCCGGGTTGCGCTCCAGGTCGTGGTCCAGTTGCTCGAAAAACAGGTGCGTGGGGCTCTTGGCTATGGCGGCGGCGTGGTCCGTGCGGCGGATGTGTACGCCCACCGTTTCCGGGGCGAAGCGCTCCTGGCGGCGTTCCACCTCGCGCCGTACCTCGGCGACGGGGACAAAGAGTTCGCCCACGAGGGCCTCGTCGTAGGGATAGAAGGCCGAGTAGGACGCCATGTAGAGGTGGCGCGCGCCGTCGGCCCACTGGCGGAAGTCGAAGCCCGACTCCTGGAGCGGCGTGACGGCCTGTTCGTAGAGGCAGTCGTCGAAGCGGCAGCGTTGCCACAGGCGGGGCAGGCCCAGGTTGCGGCGGCGCGGGCGGTCGAGCGTCAGGGCGTCGAGGCGCGTGGCCTCGCGCAGGCAGAGCTCCTCCGGTTGCTCGAAGATGGCGAAGAAGGGCGCGTGGAGCGCCCAGTCCTGGAACCAGACGAACTCAATAGCGCTGTGCGCCGTCCGGGCCAGCGTCACGGCCGAGGCCATAGCCCGCATGCGGTTGGCCAGGCCGCCCACGGGGATGAAAGTAATCTTGCTCATGTCGGTAGTGTCTTTAGGGATGGGGGAACGGCGCGTCGACGTCGGGGCCGCCCGCGGCGGTCAGCGCCGCTTGAAGTAGGCGAAGACGGGATAGTGGTCCGACGCCGTGGCCGAGCGGTCCACGCGGCAGCCATAGGGCTTCCAGTCCTTGCTGCACATGATGTAGTCGATGCGGACATAGATCGCGTCGCGGTTGAAAGAGCGGCCCACGCCGTTGCCTGTCGCCTTGAAGGCGTCGGTAAGGCGTCGGGCGATGCGCCGGCGGGTGTAGGAGATGGGCGAGTCGTTGAAGTCGCCGCAGAGCAGGAGGCTTTTCCCCTGCTGGCTTTCCACGTAGTCGGCCACCAGGTCGGCTTGCCGCGCCCGCTCCACGGCTGCCTTCGAAATCTTGGACACGAGCAGGCGCGAGCTGCCGTCTACGTCGCTCTCCTCGGGCGAGCGCACCATGTGGTGATACTTTTGCCGGTCGTCCAGGCTCAGGTGCATCGACTCCAGGTGGCAGTTCACCACGCGCAGGGTGTCGCCCGGCGCCAACAGGAGGCTGAAGACGGCGGCGCCGTTCGTGTTGTTCCGGCAGAGGATTCGTTTCCCGACGATGGGAAACCGTGTGAAGCAGCCCAGGATGTTGTCGTTGATGTTTACCGTGTCGAAGTAGGGCAACACGTCGCGCACCGCGGGCAACACTTCGTCGCTGAAGACGGACGGCGGCACGGTGCTCCCCTCCTGGAAGCAGACGATGTCCGCCCCGCTCGAGGCCATGTAGGCCGCCGCGCGGTTGCGCCCCTCCTGGTCGCGCTGCGCGCTGCCGAAATTCTGCGTGTTGTAGGTCAGCACCTTGAGGCTGCCGTCCGGCGGCGACGTCGGAAAGTTGACTGGGCAATACGTCCGGATGGGTGAGAAGCAAGCGACCAGCCCTATGAGCGGAATCCATGCGTGGCGTTGCGAGAGGAGCAGCGTGAGGGCCAGCATGAAGAGCACGCCGGCCAGGAAAAACGGGAAGCCGAGCCCCACCACGCCGAGGAAGCGGCAGTGGGCCGGGCTGACGAGCGTCGACGCCGCGCACAGGCACAGCGCCCCCGTGGCAAACCAGGCTGCGCCGCCCACCAGGCGTTTGTAGAAAGGCTGTTTCATGGTGTCGGCATGGGGCGCCCTACTTGCGGCTGTTGTCGAAGAGGATGCGCTTCTCCTCCTCGGTCAGGCTGTCGTAGCCCGAGCGCTTGATTTTGTCCAATATTTTGTCTATCTGTTCCTGCCGTTGCCGTTGGCGCAGGTTGTAGTCGTAGTCGGCGTCGCGGTCCTTGAAGTGCTTGCCGTCCTTGCGCACGGTCATCTTCGGCCGGCGGCTGAACCAGTTGCGCCAGCGCTGTCGCGTGCGTTCCCATCGCGATTCGTGGCGCGGCTGCCACTCTTCCCAGCCGCCGAATTGCCGGCCGTTGCCGTCCTTGCGCCGCCAGTAGAGCAACAGGAGCAGGCCGAAGAGCATGCCGCCCAGGTGGGCGAAGTGCGCAATGTTGCCGTTCGACATGAAGGCCGAGAGCAACTCGATGATGGCGTAGCCCGCCACGAAGTATTTCGCCTTGATGGGGATGGGAGGGATGAGCAGGATGATGCGTTCGTTCGGAAACTTCATGCCGAAGGCGAGCAGCACGCCGTAGCAGGCGCCGCTCGCGCCTATGGTGGTCCAGAGGTTCAGGTATTCGCCCATCGGCAGGATGCCGTAGGGCGACGTCACGTACTGGTACGCGCTCATGCCCGTCAGGAAGTATTCGCCCAGCTGCCAGGCCTCCTGGCACAGGCCGGCGCCCACGCCGCACACGAAGTAGTAGAGCAGGAACCGCTTCCAGCCCATCACGTTCTCGATGATACGGCTGAACATCCAGAGCGTAAACATGTTGAAAAACAGATGGGTGAAGCCGCCGTGGAGAAACATGTACGTCACCAGCTGATACGACTGGAAGTCGTCGGCCAGGACGAAGTGGAGACCGAAATAGTTGGTCAGGTCCATGCCCCGTTGCTCGAAGACCAGCTGCGCCAGGAAGATGATACAGTTGATAATCAGAAGGTTCTTGGTGACTGGGGGGAAGTTCTTGAACATAGGAATGCGAAAATGAGGGTGCGACAGATGCGCCACGATGCAAAGATAGTATTTTATTTCCGTAGTGGGCGGACTGCGGGAGTGAAAACGCAGCGTCCGGCCGACTGGCCCGCTGCCGGCCGCGACGGGGCGCGGGGCGGGCGGCTCCCCTCCCCGCCGGCTGGCACCCCGTGGCGGAGCGGCCGCCGACAGTCGGCGCAAACACGGGCCTTAGCCCCGTAAAAACTGGCCTTAGCCCCGTCGCGACGGGGCTAAGGCCAGTAGCAGGCCCGAACGGCGGCGGCCGGACGGGCTATGTCGGAGCGGCTCAGCGCTCACCGTATGTCTTCAGACCCTGCTGAAGAAATTCCACGAAGTGGTCCACGCTCTCGTCGAACGTATAGGCCCGGTTGAGCGGCTTACCCTCGTTGTCCAGCAGAACGTAGAACGGTTGCGCGTTGGCGCCGAACTTGGCGCGCTGCAGGTAGCTCCAGCGGTCGCCCACGGTGCGCAGCTTCGTCTGCTTGCCGTTCTCCTCGACCACGACGGTTTCCGGCAGGCGCGTCTTCTCGTCCACGTAGAGCGAGATGAGGACGTAGTCCTTCATGAGCAGGTCGCGTACCTTGGCGTCGTGCCATACGGCCATCTCCATCTTGCGGCAGTTCACGCAGCCGTGGCCCGTGAAGTCGATGATGACGGGCTTGCCCACCTGGCGGGCATAGGCCATGCCGGCGTCGTAGTCGCGGAAGGGCGCCTCCACTTTCACGTCGTCGAGGTTGAAGTCCTGCGTCGACATGGGCGGGGCAAAGGCGCTGACGGCCTTGAGCGGTGCGCCCCAGAGGCCGGGCACCATGTAGACGGCAAAGGCCAGCGAGCAGAGCGCCAGGAAGAAGCGCGTCACGCCCGTGTGCGCCTGCTCGTCGTCGTGCGGGAAGCGGATTTTGCCCAGGAGGTAGAAGCCCAGCAAGGCAAAGATGACAATCCAGAGGGCAAGGAACGTCTCGCGGTCCAGGAGGCCCCAGCCGTAGGCCAGGTCGGCCACGGAGAGGAACTTCAGGGCGAAGGCCAGTTCCAGGAAGCCGAGCACCACCTTTACC
This sequence comes from uncultured Prevotella sp., assembly GCA_900556465.1. GTDB lineage: Bacteria > Bacteroidota > Bacteroidia > Bacteroidales > Bacteroidaceae > Alloprevotella. The sequence goes on from USPK01000054.1 coordinate 6,039, forward strand.
GTGTTGAGCCAGCCGCCGCTTTTCGGGGCGCTCTTGAGCCAGGTGGGGAAGAGGGCGAACAGGGTGAAGGGCAAGGCCAACGCCAGGGCGAAGCCCAGCATGCCGATGGTGGGCGCCAGGGCCGAGCCGCCGCTCGTCGACACCTCGACCAGCAGGAAGCCGATGATGGGGCCGGTGCACGAGAACGAGACGAGCGAGAGCGTGAACGCCATGAGGAAGATGCTCAACAGGCCCGTCGTCTTCTCCGCCTTGCTGTCCACCGCCGCGCCCCAGGACGAGGGCAGCGTAATCTCGAAGCCGCCGAAGAAGCTGGCGGCGAAGACGAGGAGCATCAGGAAGAAGAGGATGTTGAACACGGCGTTGGTCGAGAGGTCGTTGAGCGCGTTGGCGCCGAATATGGTCGTGATGATGAGGCCCAGGGCCACGTAGATCACCACTATGGAGCAGCCGTAGAGCACGGCGTCGCGGATGCCCTTGCGCCGGTTGCCGGAGCGCTTCAGAAAGAAGCTGACCGTCATCGGGATAATGGGCCACACGCAGGGCGTACAGAGCGCCACGAGTCCGCCCACGAAGCCCATGATGAAGATGTACCACCAGGCGCGCTGGGCTACGTCGGCCCCGCTGCCGCCCAGGTCGGCCAGTTCGTCGATGACGGGCGTCCACCACGCGCTGGTGTCGAACGAGCCGTCGGCCGCCGGGGCGGCGATGGCGGCCGTGTCGGCGGTCGTTGCGGGCTGGGCCGTCGCGCTCGTGTCGGCCGGCAGTGTGGCAGCGGCCGTCGTCGCGGCGGCGGGGGCTGCGGCGGGCTGGGCCGCCGGCTCTTCCTGCCGGGCCGCAGCCGTGGCGGCCGGGCCGTCGCTACCCTGCACGACGCACTCCACACTGGTGGGCGGCAGGCAGTTGCGGTCGTCGCAGGCCCCGTATTGCAGATAGCCCTCCAGGCGATAGTCCTTCTCTGTCAGCTCCACGCGCTGCGTGAAGCTGCAACTACCCTCGAAGTAGCTCACCTGCATCTGGAACACTGGGTCCATTTTGCTCTTCACGCCGGAGCCTGGCCGCAGGCCGCCTTTGAGTTTCACGCCCTTGGCGTTGTCAATGTTGAAAGTCGCCTTCGTAGGTCCGCCGTCCTCTACGTCGGTAGAGTAGACGTGCCAGCCCTGGTCGATGGTGCCGGAGAACACGATGTCGATCTCCGTGGCGTTGACGCGCTTGTAGGTCACGTTGAAGTTGACCTGCGCCTGTAGCGTTGCTGTTACGGTGAATAGTAGAAACAGCAGGAGGGAAAATGCTTTTTTCATGTTAAACAGTCGCAAGATTTTGGGGCAAAGTTACGCAATAATAAAGAGATAGGCAAAGGGCGCGCGCATACTTTGTTCAAAATGTCGGGTCCGGAGGGCGCCGGCGCGGGAACCGTCGCCGCCGTTTGCCCGCCTGCCGGAATTTTCCTATTTTTGCCCGCCGGAGCGCGGTGCCCGGTCGGGGCGCCGGCTGCCACAGGTTCGGCTTTGATGGAAAAAACGCGAAATCCTTACTTCGACGTGCTGCGCGGCACGATTATTATTATGGTGGTGGGAATCCATACGTTCAACGACGGGCTCTCGCTCTCCGGCGGCGCGGCCTGCCTGGCCGGCGCCGCGCGCGAAGCGTTCAACTGCGTGGTGCCGCTGTTCCTGGCCATCAGCGGTTTCTTCGTAGGCCGGAAGCCCGTCGAACGCCGGGCGGACCGTTGGGCCTTCTGGCGGCGGCAACTGCCCCGCGTCTATGTGCCCTACCTGCTGTGGGCGATGCCGCATTTCGTGCTGGCGCTCGCCGGCGGCCGGTCGTGGCTCCTAAGCCTGGCGCTCCTGCTCTGCTGCGGCTACGGCGTTTTCTATTTCGTAGCGCTCATTCTCCAATACTACCTGCTGCTGCCCCTTATCCGCCGCCACAATACGCGCCGCGGCCTGGCCGTCGCGGCCGTCGTCACGGTCGCGGCGACCGGCCTGGTCGGCTACGTGACGATGGTCCGGGGCATCGGGCTGCCCTTGCTCTTCAGCGGAGGCCTGACGCCGGAGTGGTGGCTCTACTTCGCCCTGGGCGTTTACCTGGGCACGCACCGCCGCGACTACGCGCCCCGCCCCCTGCTCCTGGCCGCCCTGCTCTTTTTCGCGGCCGACGTCGCCGAAACGCTGTGGCTCAACGGGCTGCACGACGGCGGCGGTTTCGGCGTGAAGCTCTCGTCGGTAGGCTACGCCACGGCCGTGGTCCTCTTTCTCTTCTCGCGGCGCGTGGAGGAGGCCGTCCGTCGCCGGGCCGCCTGGCTGCGCGGTCTGGCCTGGTTGGGCCGCCTCTCGTACGGCATCTACCTGGCCCACGTCCCGTGCCTCATGCTCCTGCGCCGCTTCGTCGCCCTGCCGTCCTGGTTGGCGGAGTGGGCCGCCGCCCTGGCGTTGACCTGCCTGGTATTGGCCGCGCTGCGCGCCCTCTTGCCGCAGCGCCTGCACCGCTGGCTGGCCCTCG
>USPK01000055.1 GCA_900556465.1 uncultured Prevotella sp.
CTCCGCCCCCCGCCCGTCGCCGACCCTACACCTTATTTATATATAGGTGTGCCGGCAGGCGGCCGGGCCGGACGGACCGTTTCCCCCACTCCGCCGCCCGTCCCCGCCCCACGCATGTGCCGCCCCGGGCCTCCCCATACGGCCGCCCGCCACTGCCCACGTAGGGGCCGCTTGCGCAAAAAGCGGCTCCGATTTCTTGGGCCTTGAAAGGGAAATGAGTATATTTGCCACAATTTTAAGGCGATACTTTCAAATCATACAATCTATATTAAACCCTAAGAAATGAGTCTGAAAATAGTTGTGCTCGCAAAGCAAGTCCCCGACACGCGTAATGTGGGCAAAGACGCCATGACCCCAGAAGGCACGGTGAACCGCGCAGCGCTTCCTGCGATTTTTAACCCAGAAGATCTCAATGCGCTCGAACAGGCGCTGCGCCTGAAAGAACAGCATCCCGGTTCGACAATCAGCATTCTGACCATGGGCCCTCCCCGCGCCACTGAAATCATCCGCGAAGGCCTTTACCGCGGTGCCGACAACGGCTATCTGCTGACGGACCGCGCCTTTGCCGGCGCCGACACGCTGGCCACGAGCTACGCGCTCTCCATGGCCATCCGCAAAATCGGACTGCCCGACATCGTCATCGGCGGCCGCCAGGCCATCGACGGCGACACGGCGCAGGTAGGCCCCCAAGTGGCCCAGAAACTGGACCTCAACCAGGTGACCTACGTCACGAGCATCGAGTCGGTCAAAGATAACAAGATTACCTTGACCCGTCACATCGACGGCGGCATCGAACGCGTCGAAGCTCCCCTGCCTATCCTGCTCACCGTCAATGGTAATGCCGCTCCCTGCCGTCCGCGCAACGCGAAGCTCGTCATGAAGTACAAGCGCGCCATGGCCCCGATGGAGCGTCTCGCCAACGGCGAGGTGCCCTACGCCGAAGAGTACGAGAAGAAGCCCTACCTGACCGTCACGCAGTGGAGCGTAGCCGACGTCGAAGCCGACCTGCAGCAGTGCGGTCTGGCCGGTTCGCCGACCAAGGTCAAAGCCGTCCAGAACATCGTCTTCAAGGCCAAGGAGAGCAAGCGCCTCTCCGACTCGGACGAAGAAGTAGAAGGCCTCATCAAAGAGTTATTAGATAGTCACACAATCGGGTAAGAAAGAAATGAACAACGTTTTTGTATATTGCGAAATCGACGGCACGACCGTCGAGGAAGTCAGCTATGAACTGTTGACCAAAGGCCGCAAGCTGGCCAATCAGTTGGGCGTGCAGCTCGAAGCCGTGGCCGCGGGCAGCGGCATCTCCGGCAAGGTGGAGAAGGACATCCTCTCCTACGGAGTGGACAAGCTGCACGTTTTCGATGCCGAGGGCCTTTTCCCCTATACGTCGAAGCCGCACACCAGCATATTGGTGAACCTCTTCAAACAGGAGAAGCCGCAAATCTGCCTGATGGGCGCCACCGTCATCGGCCGCGACCTCGGACCGCGCGTATCCTCCTCGCTCACCAGCGGCTTGACGGCCGACTGCACTGCCCTCGAGATTGGCGACTATGACGAGAAGAAGACAGGGAAACACTACGAGAACCTGCTCTACCAGATTCGCCCAGCCTTCGGCGGCAACATCGTGGCCACCATCGTAAACCCCGACCACCGGCCCCAGATGGCCACGGTGCGCAGCGGCGTGATGAAGGCCGAGAAAGTAGCCGAATACTACAACGGCGAGATTGTCTACGAAGACGTCGCCAAGTTCGTCCCCGAGACCGACTATGTGGTAAAAGTCCTGGAGCGCCACGTTGAAAAGGCCAAGAACAACCTCAAGGGAGCTCCCATCATCGTGGCCGGCGGCTACGGCGTGGGCAGCAAGGAAGGCTTCGACCTCCTGCGCAAACTGGCCGAGGAGCTGCACGGCGAGGTAGGCGCCAGCCGCGCCGCCGTCGACGCGGGCTACTGCGAGCACGACTTGCAAATCGGACAGACCGGCGTCACCGTCCGCCCGAAAGTCTACATCGCCTGCGGTATCAGCGGCGCCATACAGCACGTGGCCGGCATGAAAGAGAGTGGCATCGTCATCTCCATCAATACGGACCCGAACGCGCCCATCAATACGATTGCCGACTACATTATTACGGGCCGCGTCGAGGACGTTGTACCGAAAATGATCAAGTACTACAAGGAGAACAGCAAATAAGAGAAAGAAATGGCAAATAATTATAGCGAACACCCCGAGCTCAAGTTCGAGCTCAACCACCCCTTGATGAAGCGCATCGTAGAACTCAAGGAGCGCGACTTCCGCGACAAGGATTCCTACGACTACGCCCCGCTCGACGTCGACGACGCCATGGACAGCTACGACCGTGTCCTCGACATCGTGGGCGAAATCAGCGGAACGACAATCGCAGACAACGCAGAGAGCGTAGACCTGGAAGGCCCTCACCACGAAGGCGACCGCGTGCGCTACGCCTCGGGCACGGCCGACAACCTCGATGCCATGGTCAAGGCCGGTATGAACGGCATGACCATGCCCCGTCGCTACGGCGGCCTCAACTTCCCCATTACGCCCTACACCATGTGCGCTGAAATCGTGGCCGCCAGCGATGCCGGCTTCGGTAACATCTGGAGCCTGCAGGACTGCATCGAGACGCTCTACGAGTTTGGCGACGAAAACCAGCACAGCCGCTTCATCCCCCGCGTCTGCGCCGGCGAGACCATGTCCATGGACCTCACCGAACCGGATGCCGGCTCCGACCTGCAGCACGTCATGCTCAAGGCGACGTACAGTGAGGAAGAAGGCTGCTGGCTGCTCAACGGCGTGAAGCGCTTTATCACCAACGGCGACGCCGATATTCACCTCGTCCTGGCCCGCTCGGAAGAGGGCACCACGGACGGTCGCGGCCTCTCCATGTTTATTTACGACAAACGCCAGGGCGGGGTCAACGTGCGCCGCATCGAGAACAAGCTCGGCATCCACGGTTCGCCTACCTGCGAGCTCGTTTACAAGAACGCCCACGCCGAGCTCTGCGGCGAACGCAAGCTGGGCCTCATCAAGTACGTCATGGCGCTGATGAACGGTGCCCGTCTCGGCATCGCCGCCCAGAGTGTCGGCATTTCGCAGGCCGCCTACAACGAAGGCCTGGCCTATGCCAAGGACCGCGAGCAGTTCGGTAAGGCCATCATCAACTTCCCCGCTGTCTACGACATGCTGGCCCTGATGAAAGCCAAACTCGACGCCGGCCGCGCCCTGCTCTACCAGTGCGCCCGCTACGTAGACATCTACAAAGCCCTCGACGACATCGCCCGCGAGCGCAAGCTCTCGCCCGAAGAGCGCAAGGAGCAGAAGCTCTATGCCAAACTGGCCGACAGCCTGACGCCTCTGGCCAAAGGCATGAACTCTGAGTATTGCAACCAGAACACGTACGACGCCATCCAGATTCACGGCGGCTCGGGCTTCATGATGGATTACCCCATCCAGCGCTACTATCGCGACGCCCGCATCACCAGTATCTACGAGGGCACGACGCAGCTCCAGGTCGTAGCCGCCATACGCTACGTCACCAACGGAAGCTATCTGGCGCAAATGCGCGAGTTCGAGGCCGCAGCCGTCAGCGAGGAGTGCCGCCCGCTCCAGGAGCGCGCCCGCAAGATGGCGGACCTCTACGAAGCCGCCGTCAGCTACGTCAAGGACGCCAAGGACCAGGAGCTCCACGACATCTGCGCCCGTCACCTTGTCGAGATGGCCGGCGACATCATCATGCTCCACCTCCTGCTCCACAACGCCACGGCCGCTCCCGAACTGTTCCTGAAGAGCGCCCGCGTATATGCCAACTTCGTGGACGGCGAAATCGCCAAACACCACACGTTCGTCATGAACATGAGCGTAGAGCAGCTGGCCGACTACCGTCAGACGGTATGACGCCGGACCGCTCCTCTTTATAACCGGACAATCCCCGGAACGGCAGTGCCGTTCCGGGGATTGTCGTTCCATAGCCCGCCGCACTGACCTGGACGCCCCGGGCTGTGGCCGGCAAAGCGCGTCGCTGCGGAATTACCTGCACGTCAAAGGCCGAAGTGTGAAAAAATATTGTACCTTTGCACGCTATTACATTTTCAAGACAACATGTTCGCCATCGTTATCAACGCCGTTGCGGTCATTATCGGCAGCGCCATCGGCGCACTGGCCCGCAAGGGCATCCGGGAGAAATACATCACAGTCCTTAACACCGCGATGGGCCTGGCAGCCCTCGTGCTCGGCATCAATGTCGCCATGAACAACATGCAAAAGAGCGACTTCCCCGTGCTATTCATCTTCTGCCTAGCCCTGGGCGGCCTGGCCGGCACCATAATGCGCCTGGACCAGCGCATGGAGCGCGCCACGGCGCGCGTCTCCGGCGGTTCCAACCTGGCTGAGGGCATCACCACCGGCATCTTGCTCTGCTGCGTCGGCACCCTTTCCATGATGGGCCCCGTCATGAGTGCGCTCTACGGCGATAATACCTATCTCATGACGGCCGCTACGCTCAACCTCGTCACCATGATTGTCATCGCCTCGAGCTATGGCTTCGGCACCGCGCTGGTAGCCATCGCCGTCTTTGCCTGGCAGGCCGGCATCTACGGTATTGCCCGCCTTTCCGCCACGTTCATTTCCGAAGAACTCATCGCCGAGGTCTCCATCGTCGGCGGCATCCTGATTGCAGCCAGCGGCTTGGGCGTACTCAACATCAAGGACTGCAAAACCATCAACCTGCTCCCCGCGCTCTTCATTCCGATGGTGTTCTTCGCCCTCAAGTCCCTCTTTTTCTGAACGCCCGGCCCCGTTCCCGTACCACAGTCCTAAAACCACCAGCCATGAAACAACGTCTGCTTCTCCTTATTCTCCTCGTCAGCGGATGGCTCGGCGCCGCCGCGCAGTGCCATGTCGGCCGCTTCGAGTTCGAGGCCTCTGTCGGCTTCACGCAGCCCATCGGGCGCTTCGTCTCGGACTCGTGGCGCCTGGTCCACGCCTTCGCCCTCGAGGCCCGGTTCAACCTGCCCCGGCAACCGCTCGACTTCGGTTTTGAATACTATTTCGGAAAAACGCCCCGCCAGCACGAAGGGCTGGAATGGAAGGCGCGCGTCATGGGCTACTCCCTCTTCATGGACTACAACTTCCGCCGCGGCATGAACTTCGCCCCGTTCGTCGGCGCCGGCATCGGCTTGGGCAGCTGCAAGAACGTCAACGGCACGTCCGTAGGCCCCGAGGGCAACCGCATGTTCTTCTCGCCCCGCATCGGCGTAGAGTTTTTCCGCCACGTACGCCTCACGGCCTATGCCCGCTTTGCCGGTCGCAGCTACAATCACCTCGGGCTGTCGCTGGGCATCGTCCTCGGCGGCGGCCGTCGCTGAGCCGCCCCTCCCCACTGCCGGGCCGGACAGGGCCGCTGCCTCCGGGCGGCGGCCCTGTTCAGTTCCAGGCATTCAGGTTGGCCGTAGCCTCCACGCGTTCCTCCACGTCGTCGGGCACATTGACAAAGAAGTCAATGCCCGTCATCGTCTCCACCTCGTCTACGCTCATGGCCGTCTGCGTCATGGGTTGCTTGCCCGAACGGTTCGAGTAGTAGAAGCCGATGGCTTTCTCGTGCCCGTCGCGTAGCGAGAGCACCACCTTGAAGAAACCGTCGGGCACGGTGATCTTCAGTTTTTTCCCGATGGTCTTTTGCCTGTTCCCCTTGAATACCGGCCCGCACGTCACGTAGACGCGCCCTTCCTGCTTCGCCCAGCGGCGGCACGCCTTCTCCAGGGTGGACCACGGACCGGCGTTCAGGCTATGATTCTGCGGACAGATGTTGCTCATGTAGAAACACTCCGCCATCGCCCTGGAACTCCACTTCATGTCTGCCGCCGGCACCATGTGGCCCCGGTCATAGCCCGAGCCTTTATAGTCCTCGGTCGTGACGCGATGCGGCTCGGTCACCTGCGGGTCGGGCAGGAAGTCGTCCGCCCGGGGCACCTCGCCCTCGGCCTCGTCCGCCGTCAGTTCCCACGCCACCCAGTTCGGCTCGTTGTGCTCCCGGTTGAACGAGAGCGTGTAACCGGTGTGCGAGATGAGGCGCTCGGGCACGCCCTTCAGGCGTCCGGGCAGCTCCATCTTCCGCCCCGAGGCCTTCGGTTCATCAGCCGCGCGGTCCGCTTCGCCGCTGGCCCCGCTGCCCGCTCCCAAGGGAGCGCGCTCCGCGCCCGCCGCCGGGCGGGACGCTTCGCCGTCGGCGCTGCCCGCCTGCTGCATTCCGTACACTCCGCCGACCGCCACAAGGACCAGTCCGACTAACCATTTCATCAGTTTCATAGTCTTACGTTTTTGTTTTAACGGCAAAGTTACGCCGAAAACACGAATTGCCACCACGCGGAGCAACGGAAACGCTGCCGCGCAGCGCAAATTCTCCCCGCTCCTTCCGCTACCTGCCAGTTTGTTAAATTCCGCTAACGCCCGGAGCGGTCAGCGAGGCGCGCCGTGCGGGAGAATAGCGTTTTTCATTATCTTGAGAATCAAAGGCTTAGAAATACGAAAAACTCGCCTTAGCCCCGTCGAAATTCCCCTTAGGGAAATTTTTACGGGACTAAGGCGAATTTTTGCTGAAAGTAACGCCGTAGCGGCGGGACGTAGGCGGACAGCTGCGGCGATTTTGCTTTTTTTAGCTGTCCGCCATGCGCTGCGCCCCGCCGACGGAGTACGAAAAGGGCCGCCCGGTGCGCACCGGGCGGCCCAAGGTCGGGAATGAGACCCCACAGGGTCTTAGGGCACAATCACCTTACGGCCGCCTACGACATAAACGCCGCGGCTTACGGAAACGGTGACCGGAGCGCTCACCTTACCGCTGAAGACCACGCGGCCTGCTACGTCGCTCACAAGCACATCGACCGGTTGGGCGCTGCTCAGGTGGATTTGGCCGCGCGAGGTTGTCACGCTGAGGCCGGCGTAGGCGTCGACAGCGCCGTCCATGGAGGTCGGCAAACTCGTCTGTTGGTAAACGCGCACCCAGTCAAAACGCGTCTCGTAGGTGTGGCTCTCGTCGGCCGCTGCGGCCCACGAACCGTCGCCCACGCTTTGGTTGAGGATGATGTAGAATTCCTTGTCGAAGGGCCACTGTCCCAGCATGAGGGCTGTAAGGTTGGTCGACTTGGCGTAGGAGCCCACTTGCTTGCCGTCTACGTACCAGCGCATGGACGTCTCGTCCCACTCGAAGCCATACGTGTGGTAACGGTCCATCTCTACCGTCTCGTTGAACGATGAAGTGGGATTTTCCGTCTGGCCGAGGATATTGGTCCAATTGGAATGAACGGTGTGGAAAGCGGTATTCTGCGTGTTAATCTGCTCCCAGATGTCAATCTCGCCGCAAAAGGGCCAGCCGAGACTCTGGTCGGTGGGCATCATCCAGAAAGCGGGGAAGTTGCCCGAGTGCGGGTTGGTGAGAATACGGGCCTCAATCTTGCCGTACTTGAAGTCGAACTTGCCGCTCGTCTGCACGCCGCCGGTGATCATGGGCACGGGGTCGGTCGCAGTGTCAGGGTTGGGGATGGCACGGGTCACGAGCTGACCGTCCTCGAGATAGACCACCTGCTCGCTGTCGGAGAGCCAGCGGTTCCACGTGGAGGTCTGACGCGGGCAGCGGCCCCACTTCGCGGCATCGGGCTGCGAGCCGTCGGCAGCGTTAAACTCGTCGGCAAAGACGAGCTTGTAGCCTGTGGCCGGGTCAACCGTGTAGTTCACCGTGAGCGTCACGTCGCCGTTAAGGCTGTCGGCCGGGATGGTATAGTCAGTAGCGGCGACGGTGTATTCGCTCCACTGGCGGTTGCCGTGCACGTACTGCGGGCCGTCGAAGTTATGGCCGTGGCGGATGGTCATCTGCTCGGCCGTGAAGCCCTCGATGGCGGGCGTAGGCACTACGGCCAGGCTCTTGAAGCAAGGCACGTAGAGGGGCAGGCCGGTATTGCTGCTGCCGTTCACACTACCGTTCTCGGTGAGCACCTCGAACTTCTGCGTATCGTGATAGACGTTGATGAGGAAGTCCACGATGTAGCCGCCGTTGTCGTTAATGAGGTTGGAACCTCCCTCGGCATACTGTCCGGCAGGGTCGATGTTGTTCCAGTCCACCTTAAAGCGCGCACGATAGACGCCCTCGGGAAGCGACTCGGGAAGTGTGAACGCGGGCAGTGAAGCCAGGCTCACTTCGCCGGGGTTACTGGTGATGGCTTCGCCGGCACTGTTGCGGCCACTGTAGTAGGTGTAAGAGAGGAGCTCGCCTGCCATGGTCGGCGTGCCGTCGGCGTTAAGCTGGGCATCGAAGCGGCCGTCTTGGTTAAAGTCTACGTAGAGGTACCCGTGCATGGCGTGGCCTTGGTAGACGGCGGTGGTGGTGATTTCGTCGCCGGCTTTGGCAGGCACCTCGACCTGGGTCATGTCACGGTAGACGTAGTTGCCCTTGCTGTCGTCGAGGGTGAGCGTCTGGAAAAGCCACGCGGCTTTGACCCTCTTGGCCAAACAGGATTGTCCCCTT
>USPK01000056.1 GCA_900556465.1 uncultured Prevotella sp.
ACGGGCGGGCGCGCTTCCGGCAGCCGCTCGTGCGGACCGACGCCGCGGGCCGTCGCTGCGAGGTGACGCCGCGGCAGCTGGCCGCCCTCTACGCGCTCCGCTTCCTCCCGGCCCACCTGGCCCAGCTCGCCGCCCTCGGCCGGCAGCTGGGCGGGGCGTTGCGCCGCGTGGTGGAGAAGGGCGACGGGCGGCTGCGGCTGGTCGACGTGGGCTGCGGTCCCGGGACGGCCGGACTGGCGCTGGCCGACGGCCTGCCGGACCTGGCGGAACGGACGCTCTACGTGGGGGTAGACCGCGCGGCGGCGATGACCGGACTGGCGGCGGAGCTGCTGCGCGACGCCACGGACGGGCGGCTGGCCGTACGGTTTGCGGAGCGCCTCACGCTGGCCGAAGAGACGGCGCCCGACGCGCCGGGCACGACGCTCTTTGTGTTCATGCACAGCACGGTGCAGCTGGGCGCCGGGCGGGCGGCCCGGCTGGCGCGCGCCATGAAGGAGGCCGCGGGCCGTACGGGACGGCGCCGCCTGCTGGTGCTCGTGGTGGACACGGAGACCGACGCGGCGCTGCGGGCCCATGCGGCGCTGGCGGGCGAGTGGCGGACGGGCGCGCTGCTGCTGCTGCGCCGCACGGGGCTGAGCGGGGGCGACGGCGTGCTGCCGCCCGCTGTGGCCGAACTGTGGTGGCTGGCCGGCGGCGACGGGGCCGGCGCGCCGACGGACGGGCCCGCCCGCTACGGGCCTTAGCCCCGTACGAACGGGGCCTATTCCCGTCGCGACGGGGCTAAGGCCCGTGTTTCGCAAAAGTAGCCGGGCAGGGCCAGCGCGTTGCATAGCGCTGGTCCTGCCCGGCTGCATGATGGGCGGAACGGTCGGAGCGGCCCGTCAGAGGCCCCACGTGGCCAGCACGTAGGAGCGCTCGACCTGCGACTCTACGTTGTCGGCCAGGTTGGGGAAGAAGTCGATGCCCGTCAACTCTTCCAGACGGTCGACGCTGACGGCCTGCGCCGCGAAGGCCGAGAGGGGGGCCTGGTGGCTGTTGGAGTAGCCGTACGAACTGTGTTCCATCCAGAAGGCGATGGCGCTGTAGGCGCGGTTCTTTACCTTCAGCAGCGCCATGAAGTAATAGGCGGGGACGGCCACCTGTTTGCCGTCGCGGCGGGTGACGTAGCCGCTCACCTGGTTCTGGGCAATGGTGCCGCCCTTGACGACGTAGAGCGTGTCGGAGAAGGAGGCGTCGCGCCCGAGCTGTTGGACGAGCCCCTCGAGCGTGACCCAGTAGCCCTGGTTGAAGGCCGAGAGCTGCGGCGACATGTTGCTCATGTAGAACGTCTGTTCGTTGGCCGTGCGGGAGTAGAGGCGGTCGGCCGAGGCGCAGAGGTGGCCGCGGTCGTAGTTGCCGCCGAAGCCGGAGGACCCTATCTGGAGCTCCGCGGGCAGGAGGGGGTCGTCGCTGAAGGCGTCGGTGCGCGAGACGGTGCGGGCCCGCGTCTGTCCGTCGAAGCGGAAGGCTACCCAGCGGGAGTGGAGCTGCGTGGGCGAGTATTCCAGGCAATAGGTCATGACGGAGTCGCCGTTTTCCACCGTCCAGTGGGCCACGAGGAGGCCGTCGTCTGTCTGCAGGGCCGGGACTTCCATGCGCGCGGCTATGGGGCTGCGCGAGGGACCGGGCGTTTCGCCGCTCGCCGAGCCGCCCAGGTGGTAGGCCGGCTCGTCGTCACCGCAAGCGGCGACGGCCAGGAGGGCCGCCGCCGCAAAGAGGGTGCGCAAACATTTGCGGAACATTTGCTTCATAAGGCTTAGTAGATGAGGCGTTCACCCGCAGCGTTCGTCAGCGTGAAGTCGTCGAAAATGACTGCTGCGCCGGGGTTCTTGGCTACCATGATGACGAGGTTGAGCTTCGTGGTCGCGTCGAGGTCGAACTGGTGCGTCACGCGGGTCCAGGTGCCGGACAGGTCGTTCGTATAGTCGCCGTAAACGTAGCTGCCCACCTTGCCGCTGTCGTCTACCGGCGTGTAGCCCGGGCGTACGCTGCCGCCATCAGCGGTAGCGGCCTTGCAGTAGAAGGTCATGGTGTAGCTGCCGGCCGGCAGGGTGATTTCCTCGTAGGCCAGGCGGTTGTTGCCCGAGGTGCTTCCGGCCACCTCGACAGCGTACTGCCCGCCGTGGGCGTCGGTGGACTGCGTCATGGCGCCCTTGGAAGCCGTCGTCGTGGACTTCCAGTGGGTGGGCTGGCCGTTGGTCCAGTTCTCGAAGTCGCCGTTGGAGGCCGCGGGGTCGCCGATGTCGCCGCCGGTCTCGCCGCCTCCGCCGCCTTCGCCTACCTTGCCGCTGAGGATGGAGGCATTACGCACCTCCCAGGTGGAGCCGCTGACGTCGTTGGTGTTGTAGCGGAAGGCGAAGCGTACTTCCCGGCCCATGTATTCGGCGGGGATGGCGATGTCGGCCTGGGCGAAGGTGGTCCAGTCGGTGCCCTCTTCGTGGTCCTGCTTGAGGACGACCCAGCCCTCGGCGGGATGCTCGGGGTCGAAGTTGGCGTTGATGAGCGTCTGCTGGTTCTCGGCGCCGCGGTCGTAGCGCAGGATGTACTCGTAGGTCATGTGGGCCTCGGTCTGTCCGGCGAGCGAGACGGGCGGGCTGACGAGGTAGTAGGTGCCGGCCGTGGTGGTCTGCGAAGCATTGTCGTAGCCCGTGGCCTTGGCGGTGGAGTAGTCGATGATCCACTGGCCGGAGCCGGAGGTCGTATAGCTCTGGTAGTCGCCCAGGGTGGAGGTGAAGGCCTCGGTATAGGGCAGCTCGTGAACCGTGTGGTGCGGGTCGGTGGTGACGGTGCCGGCGCCGCTGGCTACCTCGAAGTTGCGCACCTCCCAAGTGGAGCCGCTGGTGGCGTTGGTGTTGTAGCGGAAGGCAAAGCGCACCTGCTGACCCATGTACTGGGCGGGGATGTTGATGTCGGCCTGGGCGAACGTGGTCCAGTCGGCGCCCTCCTCATGGTCTTGCTTCAGAAGTTCCCAGCCTTCGGCAGGATTTTCGGGGTCGAAGTTGGCGTTGATGAGCATTTGCTGATTTTCGGCGCCGCGGTCGTAGCGGAGGATGTACTCGTAGGACACGTGGGCCTCGGTCTGTCCGGCGAGCGAGACGGGCGGGCTGACGAGGTAGTAGGTGCCGGCCGTGGTGGTCTGCGAAGCATTGTCGTAGCCCGTGGCCTTGGCGGTGGAGTAGTCGATTATCCATTCGCCTTCGCCGGAAGTGGTGTAGTTCTGGAAGCCGCCGAGCTCGGTGCTGAAGGGCTCGGAGTAGGGGAGCTGGCGCACCTGGTCGTGGGTGGGACCGGCGGGGGTGTAGTTGCCCTTACCCTGCTTCATCAGGAAGTTCTTTACCTCCCAGGTGGCCGCCTTGTCGGTGGCGGTGTAGCGCAGGGCGACGGTGACGTTGGGCTGGTTGCAGAACTCGGCGGGCAAGTCGACGTTGCCGCTGCTGTACCAGGTGTCCCAGTCGCTGCCTTGGACCAGATTGAAGGTCAAGGGGGTCCAGTCGGCTTCCGCTACGCGGCCGGAGCCGGCGTAGTTGGTGCTGACGAGCAGCTGGTAGTGGGTTTCGAGCTGGCTGGTGATGGCGTAGCGCAGGATGTAGTCGAAGCTGATGTAGGCCGAGTCGACGTCGGTGAGGTCCATACGCGGGGAGACGAGCCAGGAGACGGCCGGATAATTCTCCCTCTTGCCGTCGCCGTCGGTGTCGACGGAGGACGTGATCTGAGCGCAGCCGTAGCTGACGATCCAGGGATAGTTGCCCTCGGTGGTAAAGGTGTTGAAATCGCCGAGAGAGGTAGAGAAGTCTTCATCGAGGAGGACTTCAGACTGCGAACCACCCTCGTCGTTGATCTCGTAGGGGGCGGGCACGTCGTCGCAGGAGGCTACGCCGAATGCGAGGAGCGCCGCGGCCAGGAGGTAATGGAAGTACTTTTTCATACGTTGGTTGGAAATACGTGGTTAGACTTTTTCGTGATGAACTGCCGGGCAGGGATTACTGTTCGGTGCAGGGAGAGATGTCGGCTACGCTGCGGAGCTGGATTTGCCAGTCGTCGTAGTAGCTGAGCAAGCCGGTGTAGTTGCAGGTATCGGTGGGGATGACGGTGAAAGCCACGTCGTTTTGCGTGGACGTACGGATGACGAAATTTCCCGAATAGCCGACGACGTTGAGCGTGCGGTCGACGCCATAGCCCGCGTCCTGCAAATCCTCGGGAGCGAAGATGGCGGTGCTGTCGGCTTCGGCGACGGTGCCCTTCACGGTGACGAGCATCGGGACATGGTCGTAGTAGCGGCCCTTCCACTGGGAGAGCTCGTTGGCCGTCAGCTGGACGGGCGTCAGCTCGGGGCAGGTGGGGTCGGGGTCACCGAGCAGCTCGACGTTGGTCTGGCAGAGCTGCAGGAGGATAGGCCCGAGCCGCAGGTTGCCGCTGCTGGTGTAGTAGGGCTGTCCGATCTTGGGCAGCTTGCTGTAGCAGCCGATGTAGAGGCCCTTGAGGTTGACCTTGATGCGCTGTCCGAGCATGAAGTAGGGGTAGAGGCACGTGTTCTTCACCGCGAGGACGATGCACTCGTCGGTGCCGGCTTCCTCGTCGATGTCGCGCAGCAGGAGCGTCTGGTAGAGGTTGCCGCCCTCGTCGTTGGCCACAACGACGCCCTCGAGGATGCGGTCCTCCTCGACCTGGAGGAAGGCGTTGGTCTGGTTGAAGAGCGAGGCGTTGTCGGCTTTGAGGCGGGCGATGGAGTAGTTCGTCTCGCCGAGCGACGTGGGGCTCGTGATGAGATAGTGGTCCGTGTTGGGCTCGTCGTGTTCGTCCATGCAGGCGCAGAGGCCGAACAGGCAGCAGAAGGCGGCGAGCAGGCTATAGAACTTCGATGTATTCATTGTACCAAAGGGTTGGGGTTAGAAGCGGAAGTTGATGTTGAGGAACGCGTTGATGGCGTTGGCGTAGTAGTACTTGGAGTTGCGCGAGAAGCGGAAGGCGCGGGCCACGCCGGTGTTGTAGTAGTCGTCGCGGTTCTGCTCGTAGCCGCCGGTCCGCATGTTGCGGTTGTTCGTGATATTGTTGACGGAGAGGTTGATACTCATGGAGCGGCCCTTGGGCAGGCGGATGTAGCGGCCGATAGAGGCGTCGAGCATGAAGCCGCCGTCGAATTTTTCCTGGTCGGCGGCGTAGGCGGCCACCTCGTTGCCCTCCTGGTCGAAGAGGATGCCGCCGGAGGCGCGGAGCTCCTGCTCCGTGACGTCGAATACGGGGAGGCCCGCCTCGTCAATGCTGGACTGGACGTAGTTGCCGGTGATGTTGCTCAGGCGACGGTACTGCGAGAAGCCGACATAGACGCGGTCGTAATAGTTGAGGTTCATCTCGAAGAACCAACTGTTGATGTTGTAGTTCACCCCGAGGCTGACGGCCGTGAGCGGCGTGCCGCTCACCCGCATGCCGTCGGCGATGACGCGCAGCGGCATGGCGTCGCCCGTGACGGGATTCTTCCACGTGTTGAGCTCACGGGTGGTCTCGGCGTTCATACCTTCATAATTGATTTGGGCAAAGGGATTGTTGGCATACTTGGCTTCGCTGATGGTCCCGATAAGGTTGAAGGAGAGGTTGCTATTGACCTGATAGATGAAGGCGGCTTCGAGGCCGTAGTGCTGGCGGCGCACGTTGTTCATGGTCAGGTACGTGAAGCGCTCGCGCTGGTCGTTGTAGAAGGCGGTCTGCTCCACGCCGTTCTCGAACTGGGTGAAGTAGCCGGACAGCTTACCGCTGAAGTTGCCGAAGCGGAACGTGTAGCTCAGCTCGGCGGCGTAGATGTTTTCGAGAGTAAGGTTGTCGACGAAATTGTTTTGCATGCGCGGCGCTACAAAACTGTTGCGGGCCAGCGGGGCCTGGGCGTTGGCGCTCCCCGAGAGGCTGAGGCGGTGGTTGGCTACGGGCGTGTAGGTCAGGGTGAACTTTCCGCCGCCGCCCAGGAAGCGGGCTTTCCCGCTCTTGCCGTAAGAGTTTTCGGGGGCGCGGCCGTTGCGCATCAGACCGTCGCGCTCGATGGTCGTGCCCTCCAGGTTTCCGCCCAGCAAGAGGGAGAAGTGGTTGCGGGAATAGAGGTACTGTCCCCACAGACGGGCCTTGTTGACATATATATTATAGTTGTAGCCGAACTTGTCGCCCTCGGCAATCTGGCGATTGGGGTTGTTCAGGTCGTTCTGGGCCTCGATGCTGCCCGAACCGTAGTCGTTGGCGGCAAACTTGTCGATGTCGGTGTAGCGCGTACCGCCGAGCAGGTCCTCCATGGTCTTGTAGTGCATGCCCTTGGTGGTGTTGAGCTGGAGGCCTATGGTGTATTTGTGGAGGGGACTGATGGTGTGATTGAAGACAGAATTAAGGGCGAAGACCATCTGGTCGTTGTGGCGCCGCTCCTGGTAGTAGAGCGTCTCGCCGCCGTTCTCCTCGTTCTGGCGGTTCACGAAGTACATGCGGTCCCAGTTGATCTGGCGGTTGGCCTCGCTCCCGGTCCAATAGTCATACATCTCCTGCCACTGTTCCAGTAGGAAAGGATTGTCGTGGAGATAGTCCGGGTTGTTGAGGTCGGGGTTGTAAACGTCGAAGACGGCGCTTGGCATGTTCTTGTAGTAGTCCGGGCGCGGGTCGTAGGCGTCGCCGTTCCAGCCCAAAGCCGTGGTGCCGTAGTTGCTGTACTTGAAGCCGGCGGCCGTGGTGAGCTTCTTGCTGTCGTCCATATTCCAGTCCCACGTCAGGATAGCGGTGGGCTCGAAGCTCTTCACCACGCGGGCGTTGCGCTTCTCGCCGTTCTGGTAGCCCCAGTTGGGGTTGTAGTAGTGCGAGTTGGCCAGCCAGTAGGCCTCTTCGGTCGACGCCGCCTGCTGGCCGCGCTCTGTGGGCGAACCGAACGTGACGAGCGAGAGACTGTGGGCGTCGTTGATGCGCTTCTCGGCCGCGAGGATGTAACTGAAGGAGTTGTAGAAAGTCCCGTCGATGACGCCCTCGTTTGCCCAGCGGTAACCGACGGTCCCTGCGAACGCCCAGCCGTTCTCCATGAGGCCGGTGGCGTGGGTAAACATGCCGCGCGCCACGTAATTGCGGTTGCAGCCGGAGAGGGTGATCTTGTTGCCTTGGGCAAACTGGCTGGCGCGGGTGTTAATGCTCGTGCCGCCGCCGACATTGGTCATGCCGAAGTTGTTGTACTCGAAGCCGCCCACGCCCTCCTGGTTGCGCGTGGCGTCGTTCATGCCGCCAATCAGGCCGTAGCTGAAGCGCCCCGTCTCCTGGTCGTTGAGCATCAGGCCGTTCATGTAGACCTGGTTGTACATGTTGTCGTAGCCGCGGATGCGGAAGCGCATCGGGCTGAACAGGTAGCCCACCTCGGACAAGTAGGGGTCCGTCTTCGAGGCTACGATGGCCGAGACGGACTGCGCGGCGTCGTTGTCCTCGTCGAGTTGCGACTCCGTGAACGTAAAGTCCGCGTTGTCGTTCCCGATTATCAGGGTGTCGGGCTGCTGGGCCAGCACGCCGGTGGCGACGCACCAGGCGGCGGTCAATAGTTTAGCACCTTTATTCATATACCGTAACAGATTGTGGGATAGATTCGTTATGTCGGTTGTCTAAGACAATGCAAAGATAGTATAATTTTTGCCGGAAGGTTTTACATTTCCGTGAAATCTTGGATTTGCGGGCAAGATTTCGGCGCTATATCAATTTTTTTTTAGAAATTTGTCCTCCGTTTGAGGCCTGGTCCCCGCTCTTTCCGACAACGATTATTCACTACGATATGAAGAAAATTCTTTGTTTCACGTTGCTGCTCCTGCTGCTGCCCTTTGCCACGGCGGACGCCCAGAGTGGCGGCAAGCGCTACGCCCTTTACGGCGTGGCGTTCTACAATCAGGAGAATCTTTTCGATACGGTTCACGACTACGGAAAGAACGACTACGAGTATTTGCCCGACGGCACGATGAAGTGGGGTACGATGAAGTACGAGGCGAAGTTGAAGAACATGTCGAAGGTGCTGTCCGAGCTCTGCACCGACCGCTTGCCCGCCGGCGCGGCCGTCATCGGCTTGTCCGAGG
>USPK01000057.1 GCA_900556465.1 uncultured Prevotella sp.
GGTTCTGCTGCCTTATGCAAGAAATAAAAAATGGAATTGATAGAACCCACCTATAGTAAATCGGGAGGCACAAAATAATCCACACGACAAGGCCCCCGGCCGCAATTCGTACAAGGCGCGGTTGCCCGACTTGCGCCATAACGAAGGCCCCCGCCATTCCCAGCTCGTTGGAAACGACCAAGAGGCACATAAGCAGGAAAATAAGTTCGCTCGGATACCACTCTAAAGCCTTCAGCAGGAACAAGAGCGCCGCCAGGAGTAGGGAACTGGCTATGCTCACGCCGCCCATCCCCAACGCGGTCCAGCGTATCGCCGGTTTTTGCGCCCGGCTCGCGAGGCACCACGCCATACCGAACAGTGCGATGGACACCAGGGGCAGATACACGAGATGATACACTTCATCTCCTCCCCACCCGTAAAAGAAATCGTCGCCCAGGATGAAGAGCGGGTTCACCATATCATAATTTCCCGAGCCCCAGCATAAGCAATAGAGCAACATCAGGAAGACCGCGGCGGAAAAGTACAGTGTAAACCAGACCTTACCCGTTCCCACGGACAATATTCCCTGCCGGGCGCCCCCAACGCCCGCTCCCCGGAAAGCCTGGGACGAAGCGGCGGGTTGCGGCGGCTGTGGTCGCTGGGAAGGGGATGGAGCTGGCCGGGTATGGGGCGAAGCCTGCGGGGACAGTTCCGGCAGCGGTTTTCCACAATGAGGACAAAAGCGGAAACTACCCGTCAGCGAATTGCCGCAATAAGGACAGAAACGGGGCGCGGCACCGGTGCGCTGACCCGTATTGGAGTTGGATTCAGGATTCATATCGGGAAAATGTTGATTAAAATGAAACAGAGAAGATTGGGAAGAAACACGCCTCACCGTCACGCCTGCGACACCAGGCAACGAGGAAAACCGCTGCCGGCCAGCACTGTCCGTTCCGGCTGAATGAACGCGGCAGCGAAGCTAAGCGAATAGCTGTTCCGTCAAGTTCCCGGCCACGGCAGGACAAGCCGGGCCTACCTCCGCTGCAGAGCAGCAGACAGAATCAGTATCTGAGCCACCAACATGGCCACGGCGCAGAGCAATGAAGATATTTGCTGAACTTGGAAGTCCACATCCCAGTCACAGACCGACACCACCACTTGTTGCACAGTTGCCTGCAAGAAGGATGCCACATAGATCCATATCCCGACGCGCACGCTGAGCGGCTGCTTTGACAGGGCGAAAATCAAAGCCGCCATGAGCAGCAGCAATGAGCAGACGATAAGTATCATTGTCAACGGGAGAAGCCAGGCGTCGAACCATTGAAGGACCGTCGCCACCAGTCGGAACAAGACGTAGGTACTGACCAGGACCAAGGCCGCCCGGCGCCGTGCCAGCGTGGACTTCTCGGACCGCAAGCTCCATACGAAGCCCCACATGGCCGCTACGTTCAGCAGCGAGGCGAACGCTACGTATCCGTTCCACACCTTGAGATAAGTGCGCCATCCCTCACTGAAGTCATTCGGGTCATAGAAGAAAGACATGGCAAAGCCATGCAGGAGGTCGACGGCAGTAACGCAGAGCAAGACGACGCACGAGGCGATAAGCCATCCCCGGGAGCGGGGCGCGAAGATGACGTTAGCGGGACGGGGCGAACGGAGGGCTGCGGTGGAGGCCGCCCAGGGTGTCGCCGGAGCCGGTTGTCCCAGCGGTACCGTGGGTTGCGAAGGCGACGAAGTTGGGCCCGATGCCAGTGCCGATAGGGCAGAAACAGGCTGCCCGCAATTGGGGCAGAAGCGAACGTTGCCCGACAACGCCTGGCCACAGTTGGAGCAGAAACGGGGCGCGGCACCGCCGCGCTGACCCGTATTGGAGTTGGATTCAGGATTCATATCAGAAAAGATTTAACAGGTTATTGCGTAAATGTTCCTCATCTGCAAGAGCGGGCAACCGGGCGACGAAAACGAATGCCGGGGCCGGCCGGTGGGAATTGTATGCCCGGCGCTGCGCTACTTTCTGCGTCAGGGCTTCAGGCCGGGCGCTGCCGCCAGACGACAACGAAGAAGGCGACCAGGGCCACGATGCGACACACCAGGATGACGGGCAGGACGACCGCTCCCAAAACCGAGATAAACCACCATACGCCCCAGCCCATGAAAAACCAGTAGAAGGGGACGTACAACAGGCAGGTCACGGCGAGGGCCCAGGCGCCGATGCGCACGCTGCGCGACTGTCGCCCGGAGGCCAGAAGGAGGGACGCCGCCACGCCAAGGTCGCAGGCCGTAAACAGGATGCGGAGGAGCAACGGCATGCCTTTTACGTACAACTCCATGTCCGACATGGTCCACACGCAGGCCGCTGCCACCGCGATGCAGGCCACGCCCGCACCGCCTGCGCCCACCACCTGCCAGCACTTTGCGGGTCGTGGGTCGCGGCAGGCCAGGCTCCACGCGGCAACGCACAGAGCCAGCGGCGCAACGACCAGGATGGCGAAGTCGCATGCCGTGAAACCGCTCCACGGAAATGCGACATTGTAAGTCCCGAGGAGCATCAACCGGCCCCATCCTTGATTGCTCACGGCGTACAGCACGCCGTAGGCCACCCAGGCCAGCAGCACCACGCTGCATGATACGGCGAACAGGACATTTCCTCTCGCCCAAGACGACACTGTCCGTCGCGAAGAGGAGGCAGACGGCCTTTGCGGATTCAGAGGTTCCGTTGGCCTCGTCGGGCGATGCAGCGGCTCGGTCGGGCGGTGCAGCGGCTCGGTCGGGCGGTGCAGTGGCTCGGTCGGGCGCTGTGGCGCCGCGCCGGGGATCTTTGGCGGCGTGGCAGAGGCCGGGGCAGCCGCCGAAAGTGGGACAATCTCCCAACCACAGTTGGGGCAGAAACGGAAATTTTCCGGCAACGCCTGGCCGCAGTTGGGACAGAAACGGGGTCGCCCGTCCGGGGACGAGCCTGCTTTAGGGTTTTGCTCGGGATTCATCGGTCAATTTATTTAACAGGTAAATATTTTTTCATCACAGGCCGGCCAAAGCGGGCAACCGGCAGTCGCGGAGCGCGGACCGGGAATGCTTCCGCCAGATGCAGGCGGCGGAAACACCGGGCGGCGCAAAGGGGACGAAGGTCGCCGGCTACCGGTTCCGGGGAACGGGCCGCGCCAACGGCGGACATGCGCTGCACCCTCGCGGCCGCCGGCCGTGCGAAAAGGCGGCGGCCATCGACTGTCGGTCCGCAGTGCCAATCTTTGCGGAACACGCCCCCGACCAGCGCGGCGGCGCGAAAGGAGCGGGCGGCCCCATAGACTTCGTTTTTCAAGTATCAAAAGGGCGACAGCACCCGTCGTCGCGCGGCGTCGGCCCGTTTCTACCGTCCGCCCGCAGAGGGGATGCCAATCGGGGTCTGGGCGCCGGGCCGTGAGCGCCAATGCCTGCGGCTCGGGAAACTGTCCCCGCACCGGCCTCGCCTGCCGGCCGGAACGCCACCGCTACGGCTGAGCGGCGCAACTCGGGCGGCCGGTCTGCGACCCTACGGCGGAGCGGCGCGGTGTCGCCTGCCACAAATGTACCGATTATTTTCAAGAACCGAAAGCAAAAGGTCGGCAGAAATGGCCGACGGGCAGGAAATGGGCACCGGAGCGCCGCCGCTACGGGCCTTAGCCCCGTAAAAACTGGGCCTATTCCCGTAAAAACGGGGCTAAGGCCCGTGCGTGCGGCGCGTAACGGCGGGGACAGCCCGACAGGCGGGCGGCGGCCGCGCGCCGGGATTGCTGCCGCGCGGACCCGGGGCGCGGCGGTGCGTCAGACGGCTCCGACGCGGAAGTCGTGGGGCGTCATCCCCACCGCCTGTTTGAACACACGCGTGAAGTGTTGCGGATACTGGAATCCCAACTGATACGAGACCTGACTGATAGAGTTCCTCGGGTCGAGCAGTTGCTCCTTGGCCAGTCCGATAATCTTGTCGCGGATGTAGTCCAGGGCCGTCCGTCCCGTCTCCTTTTTGATGAAATCGCCCAGGTAGTTCGGCGAGAGGCACAACCGGGCCGCGCAATACTTCACCGAGGGCAGGCCGTTCTTCCGCGCATTGTCGCCCGTGAAATACTGGTCCAGCAACTCCTCGAAGCGGACCAGGATGTCGCGCTGGGCGTCGTGTCGCGTCACGAACTGGCGCTCGTAGAAGCGCAGGCAGTGGTTGAGCAACAGCTCTATGCTGTTGGCCAGCAGTCGCTTGCTCAGCCGGTCGACGTCGTGCTCCAGTTCTTTCTGGATATTGTGCAGGCCGGCCACGAACACGCGGCGCTCGCGCTCGGACAGGTGGAGCGCCTCGTTGACCTTATAGGAGAAGAAAGTGTACTCCTTCATGCTGCGCGCCAGGTTAGTCCCCCGCACCACGTCCGGGTGGAAGCACAGCGCCCAGCCCTGGGGCTGGAACTCCTCGCCGGTGTCCTCGATGCCAATGACCTGACCCGGCGCCAGGCACACCACCGAGCCGCGCTGGTAGTCGTAGTGCTGCCGGCCGTAAATCAGGTCGCAGTTTTTCTCGTCTTTCAGGAACACCACGTAGAAACTAAACGTGTGGCGCATGTGACGCATGGGCCGGGCACGGGACAAGTCGATGACGCTGACCAGCGGGTGCAGCGTCTCCACGCCCAGCATCTCGTTGTATTCGGCAACAGTCGCCACATTCAACAAAGGCTTTTCCATTGGTTTCGGATTACGGATTACGGGACAAAGATAGTAAACCCGGCGCTCCCGGCCCGCACCGGGGCGGCCGAATCCGTGTTTTCGTGAAGGAAAACCTTGTTCCGTATCCTTTCGGCCCGCCGCGCCGGAGCGGGCCGCCGCGGGGCTGTGAATTTGAGCAGTTTATCCGTGTTTCGGATAAGGCCGTTCCGCCGCAGGGCGGGTAACTTTGCCTCCGCAATGCCGCTCCGGCCCGCTGCGGCCGGCGGGCGGACGGCCGCGGCGCCTGTGCCCGCAGCCCCGTCTCCCGGCCCCGAGCCGCGACGGCGTTGCACCAATACTTTTTTCCCTAACGTTGCGCGAGGCCGCCCGGCGGTCCGTCGCCCGCGGCCCCGGCGGCCTCGCGCCCAAAACCAAGCAGACATGAACCAAGAGAAACCGCAGAAGGTGCTTGTCGCCTTCTTCTCGCGCGCCGGCGAGAACTACGCCGTCGGGCGCGTGGCCAAGGGCAACACGCAGATGGTTGCCGAACAGATTGCGGCCCGGACCGGAGCAGCGTGCTTTCACCTGGAGCCCCTCCATCCCTACCCCGAGGACTACGAGGCGTGCATCCGCGTGGCGCAGGAGGAGCTGCGCGCCCAGGCCCGGCCGGCCCTCCGGGCCGACGTCGCGGCCGAGGACTACGACGTGACGCTCATCGGCTACCCCAACTGGTGGGGCGACCTGCCGATGCCGGTCTATACGTTCCTGGAGCGTCACGACTGGCAGGGCAAGACGGCGACTCCCTTCTGCACGCACGAGGGGAGCGGACTGGGCCACACGGAGCGGCTGCTGGCACGGGCCTGCCCCGGCGCCACGCTGCTGCCGGGCCTGGCCATCCAGGGGACGGCGGCCCAGAGAGGGACGGAAGCGGTGGGCCGAAGCATCGGCCGCTGGCTCGAAATGTTGAACCTTCATCTGGAACCGTCATGGAAGTGATGCTGCTTACCGGCGCTGGACAAATCGGCATGGCCATAGCGCGCCGCATGGGCGCAGGGATGAAAATCGTAGTGGGCGACCGGAGCCGGACGGCCGCCGAGACGGTTTGCCGTACGCTGAACCAGGCGGGCTTCGACGCCGTTCCGGTCGAGATGGACCTGGCTTCGCGCAGCTCGGTCCGCGCGTTTGTGGAGCAGGGCTGCGGCCTGGGCGAGATTAGGCTAATGGTCAATGCGGCAGGCGTGTCGCCCAGCCAGGCTTCGATCGAGACGATTCTCCGTGTCGACCTGTACGGGACGGCAGTGCTGCTGGAGGAGGTGGGTAGGGTCATCGCGCCGGGCGGTGCGGGGCTGACCGTTTCCAGCCAGTCCGGCCACCGGCTGCCTGCCCTGCCGCCCGCAGTCGACGAGCAGCTGGCCTGCACGCCGGCCGAAGCCCTGCTGGAGCTCGACGTGCTGCAGCCGGACCGTATCCGCGACACGCTGCACGCTTACCAGCTGGCCAAGCGCTGTAACGTGAAGCGCGTGATGGCCGAGGCCGTGAAATGGGGCCGCCGCGGCGCCCGCCTCAACTCGGTCTCGCCGGGCATCATCATTACGCCCCTGGCGCTCGACGAACTGAACGGTCCGCGCGGCAATTTCTACCGCGACATGTTCGCACGCTGCCCGGCCCGCCGGCCCGGCACGGCCGACGAGGTGGCCGGCGTAGCCGAGCTGCTGCTGGGCCCGCGGGGCGCCTTCATTACGGGCGCTGACTTTCTGATAGACGGCGGGGCCACGGCGTCCTACTTCTACGGCCCGCTGCGGCCGGACGGCACGGGCGCCTGAAGCCCCGCTCCGGGCGGGCCGGACGGGCAAAACGGGCCGGCAGGACCACTGCCGGCGGGAAGAGGCGGTGCCGATTCGCCATAAAGTCGTATATTTGCACTATCCTGAATCCTATTAATTTTGCCTATATGAAAGTCATCCACCTGGGAGCACAGAACTCCGTCGTCAATACTTACATGCAACAACTCCGGGACGTGGGCTATCAGGGCAACCGCACGCTTTTCCGCAACAACCTGGTGCGCATTGCCCACGTCATGGCCTACGAACTGAGCCGCACCCTCTCCTACTCGCCCAAGCAGGTGCAGACGCCGCTCGGGGTGAAGGAGGTGGCCACCTACGACGACCGCATCGTCGTGGGCACCGTGCTGCGCGCGGGCCTGGCCTTCCACGAAGGTTTCCTCGACGTGTTCGAGGGCGCCGACTCGGCCTTCGTCGCCGCCTACCGCGAGGAGGGACACAAGGAGGACCTGAAAATCCACCTGGAGTATATGGCCTCGCCGCAACTGGACGGCTGCACGTTTCTCCTGGCGGACCCGATGCTGGCCACGGGCGGCAGCCTGGAACTGGCGTGGAAGGCCTTCCTGCACCGGGGCCGGCCCCGACGGCTCCACATCTGCTGCGTCATCGCCGCCCGCGAGGGCATCGACCACCTGCAACAGCTCTTCCCGGACGACGACGTGACGCTCTGGACCGCGGCCGTCGACCCGGAACTCAACGAGGCGGCCTACATCGTTCCGGGTCTGGGCGACGCGGGCGACCTCTCGTTCGGACCGAAAGTGTGAGCGGACGGACGGCCAGTAACGGCTGAGGGGCGGAAACTTCCGGTTTCCGCCCCTCAGCTTATTCCGGCGCCTGCCGCGCAAGGCCGGCGCGATACTGTCAGAACATGTAGGTCAAGCCGACGCTGAAGTTTCCGTTGTGGCACGAGGTGTCTTCCCACACCTTCGAGAAGCCGTAGTCGTAGGCCATGTGTACTTGGAAGCCGCTTACTTCCACGCCGAAGCGCAAGCCCCAGCCGCCGTCGAAGGTGCGGGCACCGCCGCCGTCGAAGTAGTCGTCATCGTCGGAGCCCTCCTGGCCGAGGACGGAATACTCCACTTTCGTCTTGCCGCATACGCCGAAGGCAAGGTAGGGACCGGTCTCGAGGAAAAGGTTCAAGTCGTCGTCCAGATGGTAACGGTAGCCGACGTGGATGGGAATCTCCAGATAGCCCGGATTCCCCTTGACGGTGCCCCGGACTCCATACACGTCTTCGCTGTCCAGCTTGTAGCCTTTCTGGGTAAAGAGCAAGGCGCCGTTGACATAGAAGTTGTCGGTGATGCCATAGTCCACACGCGCACCGAGATTAAAACCGATGCGCGACTCGGCGTCGAGGTCCGTCACACGCGCTACGTTCATACCTGCCGTCACACCGAAACGGAGATCACTCTTATGCTGCGCGGAAGCCGTCAACGTTCCGCAAGCCAGCAACGCCGCGATGAGAATTCCTTTGAACTTTTTCATAGAAGATAGGTTTAAGGTGGGTTCTATCAATTCCATTTTTTATTTCTTGCATAAGGCAGCAGAAC
>USPK01000058.1 GCA_900556465.1 uncultured Prevotella sp.
AGTTTCGCCCAAAGCAAGTGTTAATCGTGTTGGACAAGTAGGTAGTATTGGTCCCTACTATTACACTACTTTTTTACCCGTTTTTTCCAAGGCTAACACAAGGAAAAATCGGAAAAAGAGACCAACGACTATAGGCGAAAAGAGTGTATAAAAACGGGAAAAGGGACGGCCGAAGCTATTCCTTTTCCCGTAAAAAATACCTTTTGCCGAGAAACGCCGGCAAATAGTACACTGAACTAAACAATAAAGGCAATGCGATCCGACAAGCGGCTGCACGCCGGAGCGGTCCGGACCGGAGCGGCGGAGGACTACTCCAGGATCCCCGTGGCGCGGCGGTATTCCGTCTCGCAGATGCGCCGCTGCGTCTGGGCCTCGATGAGATGGCTCCGGGCCTGTTGCCATTGGGTCTGGGCGTCGAGCAGGTCGGAGAGCGTGGCCAACTGGGCCGCGTGGCGGCTTTGCGTGACGCGCAGGTGCTCGTCCGCCTGCTGCAGTCCGACGCGTGCGGTCTGCACGAGGACATCGGCGTCGGTCAGGTTGTAAGCGGCCTGGCTGGCCTGAAGCTGGAGCTGACGGCCGACGCGTTGCAGTTCGAGTTGCGCGTTGTCCGCCTCAAGGCGGGCCTTCTGCTCCTTGCGCCGGTTCTCGCCCCAATGGAACAGGGGTATGCTGACGGTGAGCATGGCAGCCCCGATGCCGTCGCGGAACTCCTGCGTGGTGGCGGGTACATAAGGATCGGCCGCCGAGGCCGGCACGTGGAGACGGATGTTACCGTAATAGGTGTAGCCGGCCATAAAGGCCACCGTGGGGAGCCGGTCGGCGCGGGTCAGGCGGACTTGTTCGCGGCTGGCTTCCGCCTGCTGCTGGAGCAGACGAATTTCGGGCCGGGCAGCGACGTCGGTCGGTAACGGTCCGACAGCGGCAGGAGCGTCGGGGTCCTCGGTCAGCTCGAAACGGGCTTCCGGGTCTGCCCCTATCAGGCTACAAAGCGACTGGCGACAAAGTTCGGCCCCGTTGCGGGCCTTCTGGAGCTGGTAGCGGAGGTCGCTGCGGCGGGCCTCAACGCGCAACAGGTCGTTGTCCATGGCCAGGCCCACGTCCACGGCACGGCGGGTCTGCAGGTAGAGGGTATCGAGCTGGGCCACACAGGCCTCGAGCAGGGTCACCTGGCTGCGCACGGCGATGCACGTCCAATAGGTCTTGTCGGCCTCCTCGATAACGTCCATGCGCGCCTGGCGTAACTGTTCGGCCGCCACAGCCTGCCCGATGCGGGCCAGGCGTTTCCCGGTCCGGATTATCCCACCCGTATAGAGCGGCTGGGTCAGGGTGAGGCCGGCCAGGTACATGCCCCTCATGCGCAGTTCCATGCCGAGCATGTCGATGTCCGGCACGACGTAGGCGGCCGAAGCGGAGGCATCGAAGCGGGGCAAGGCGGCCGACGTAGCGTTGCGGCGGTCGAGTTCGGCCTGCTGCACACGGTTGTCGGCCTGCCGGAGAGTCTCACTTCGGGCCAGAGCCTGCGCCCGACAGTCGGCCAGGCTCAGCGGAGTGCCCCCCTGCGCCCGGGCCGCAGCGCCGGCGGCCAAGGTCAGCAGTAAATACAGAAATATTCGGAACAGATTCATAGTCATGCGATGTTATGCGGTTCGGGGAATGCGGATACGGAACAGGGCGGTATAGAACAGCGGCAGCAACAGGAGGGTAATGATGGTGCCGACGGTGAGGCCGCCCATAATGGTAATGGCCATGGAGCCGTACATGGGGTCGGTGACCAGCGGGGCCATGCCGACGATGGTGGTGAGCGAGGCCATGAGCACGGGCCGCACGCGAGAGACGGTGGCCTCGACGACGGCCGTGAAGGGCGCCACGCCTTCCTCCGTCTGGAGACGGTTGATCTCGTCGACGAGGACAATGGCGTTTTTCACCATCATGCCGATGAGGCCGAACATGCCGATTATGGCCATGAACGTGAGGGGCTGATCCGTGAGCACCAGGGCAGGCACGATGCCGCAGAACACGAAGGGGAAGCAGACGAGGATGAGCCCCACCTTGCGCCAGCTGTTGAAGAGCAGGAGCAGGATGCCGAGAATGAGGAAGATGGTTATCGGCATGAATTTCATCAGGTTGCCAATGGCTTCGCCCTGTATCTCGCCGTCGCCCACCCAACGCATGCTGTAGCCCTCGGGCAGGGGAATGGCCTCGACGGAGTCGCGGATGGCGGCAACGACCTTGGCAGGGGTGGCGTCGGACACGTCGGGGTTGGGGTCGCACTCGGCCTCGATGACGCGGCGACCGTCGAGCCGGCGCACAACATCTTCGTCCCAGCCCAAGCGGACGTCGCGCACAACGCTGCCCAGAGGAACGGCACGGAAGACCTTGTCCTGAAGGTCGGTCACGGCATGGCCACCTATCAGGGCGTCCTCCAACTCTTCGTTGGACAAGTGCAGATTCAGCATGCTCCAGACGGGAACTTCGCGCAAATTACGGATGGGGCTGCCGTCGGCATTGCGCACCTGCAGACGGACCGGGAGCAAGCGCTCCTGGTCGTTGAGCGCCGCCACGGGCATACCGTCGGAAGCGGCGAGCAGGGCATTGGCCACGTCGCCGCGATTCACGCCGGCCCGTAGCGCGTCGTGCTGGTCGTAGTCCACCACGAAGGCCTTGCCGGTAGGCTTCCAGTCGTTCTGCACGGAATAGGCATCCACATAAGGGCAACGGCGCATGATGGCCTCGGCCTGGGCGCTGAGGCGACGCAACACGGCAGGGTCGGGTCCGGAGAACTCTACCTCAACGGTGTGGGACGTGGAAATGGAAAAGTTATACTTCCGCACCCGGATATAGGCATCGGGAAAGGCCTGACGCAACTGCCGGCGGACGGCGGGAATCTCGCGAAGCACCGTCGCATAGTCGGCACAGTCTACCATCAGTTCGCCGTAGCAGTCGCCCCCGGCGGTCATGGGCCGCACCAGGCAGTAGTGGGCCGGCGCACTGCCCTGACTGGCGGCAACGCGCTCGATGGCGGGACGGGCCGAAAGCTGGCGGTTCATCTCCAGCAGACGGGTGCGCACGGTGTCGGGCGACGTGGCGGCAGGGAAGAAGCACTCCACGACGAACTGCTTGTAATCGAAATCGGAGAAAAAGAGATTTTTCACACGGGTCATGCCCCAAAGGCTGGCGCCCAGCAACACGAAGGCCAGTACGATGGTCGGTAACTTGTAGCGTACGAGGGTGGTCACGGTGCGGCGCACGAAGCGATGGACCGCGGAGTTCATGACCGCCGGCGCGGCAGACGGGGCCGACGGCGACAGGGCGGGCAGCCAGGAACGGGCACAGACGGGTACCTGGACCAGGGCCAGGACCCAACTGGCCAGCAGGCTGACACAGAGCACGAGGAAAAGGTCGCCGGCATACTCGCCGGCAGTGTCGGGCGAGAGGTAGACACAAAGAAAGGTGGAGGCGGCGATAACCGTGGCGCCGAGCAGGGGCCACGCCGTGTTGCGGCCGATGCGGTAGAGGTAGGTGGACGGCGGCAGGCCGCGCTGGCGGTCGACAAGAATGCCGTCCATGATAACGACGGCGTTGTCCACAAGCATGCCCATGGCCACGATGAAGGCGCCGAGGGAGATGCGGTGGAGCGTGGTCCCGCACATGAGCAGCACGGGGAAGGAGACGGCTACCGTCAGGACCAGGCCGAAACCGATAATCAGGCCGCTGCGCCAACCCATCGAAAAAATCAGCACGAGTACCACGATGGCGACGGACTCGAGCAGGTTCCACATGAACGACGAGATGGCTTCGTCGACCTTGTCGGGCTGGAAGAAAATCTTCTCGGTCTGGAAGCCGGCCGGCACGTTGCGGAGCACTTCGGCCAGACGCTGGTCGACAGCCCGGCCCACGTCGGGCACGATGGCGTCGTCCTCGAGGGCGATACAGAGGGCCAGGGCGGGCTTGCCGCGTACAAAGAAGCCGTTGCGCTGGGGCTCGGCGTAGCCGCGCTCCACGCGGGCAATGTCGCCAAGGCGCAGGGTCTTGCCGTCCGGCGTCTGGATGAGGAAGTCGCGCAAATCGTTCTCGTCCGCCACGGCTCCGCCCACGTAGACCGCGAAGCGTCCGCCGTCGGCCGTCACCTTACCGGCATCGACCGTCTTACCGGCCGACTGAAGGGCAGAAATAATCTGCGCCGGGACGACACCGTTGCGGGCAATCTGTTCCTTGGAGAGGACGATGCGAATCTCCTCGTCGCGGTTGCCGGCTATCTGGATGCGCTTCACCCCCTTCACGCTGAGCAGTTCGCGGCGCAGGTACTTGGCGTAGCGGTACATCTCGGGATAGTCGTAGCCGTCGGCCGTCAGGGCATAGAAAATACCGTAGACGTCCATCAGTTCATCGAGCACCACGGGGGCGTAGCATCCTTGGGGCAGACGGGCTGCCACGTCGTTCACCTTGCGGCGGAGCAGGTCGAAATGCTGTTCCAGTTTGCTGTTCAATACGGTCATCTGGAACTCCACGGTGAAAATGGCCGAGCCGTTCTGACATTCGGTCTTGACCTTGCGGACGTGAGGCAGCGCACGCAACTGCTCTTCCATCAGCTGGGCGACCTCGAGCTCCACCTCGTGGGCACTGGCGCCGGGATAAGAGACGACGACCATGGCCTGCTTGGCCGAGACGGCAGGGTCCTCGAGCTTCGGCATCTGGAAAAAGGCCAGGACGCCCGCCACCACAATCGCCACGACGAGCGACCAGAAGATGCGGGGCCGCTCCATAAAATATTGTGTGAGCTTCATCATAGCAAACCTCCTACATTGGTACGGGCCGGACGGGCCAGAACACGGACACGCTCCCCTTCCTGCAACGTGGCGGCGCCGGCACGGACAACGCGTTCGTTGCCCTCCAGACCGCCGGTCACTACGGCACGGCCGTCGCTGACGTCAGCAGACAGACGGACGACGCGGCGCGTCACGGTGGAATCGGGACGAAGCACCCAGACACAAGGCTGCCCCTGCGCGTGGAATACGGCCGAGAGGGGCAGGGCGTAGCCCCGGACAGCCGCCGTATCGGCCACCCGCACCGCGACGGCGACGTTCATGCCCGCCGTGAGCTGACGCGGCGGACGGCCGTCGAAGGTCAGGCGCAGGCGGTAGAGCTGGTTGCCGTCGGCCTTGGGCGTAAGGCTCAGCAGCTTGAGGGGCCAGGTCGTCCCGGAACCCGCCGCGCGGCAGGCATAGCCCCTGAAAGCGGCGCGCTGCCGATAGGCTTCGGCGGGAACGTCGGCCTCGACTTCGAGACGGGACACGTCGAGCAGGGTGAAAACGGGCGTGCCGGCATTGACCATCTCGGCGGCCGCGAAACGGACGGACTGGATCCAGCCATCGGCCGGTGCAGACAGCCGCGTGTAGGCCAGTTGGTTGCGCTTCGCCTGAAGCTGCACGCCGAGCTGGCGGAGCCCGGCCGTGGCTTTCTCGTAATCGTTGGCCGATACGCCACGCTGCTCGAAGAGCTGGCGCGTGCGAGCGACCTCATCGGCCAGTTGGTCGTACTGTATCTGCAGGGCTTCGACGGCCAGGCGGTAGTCTGCGTCGTCAAGTTCGGCCAGGAGCTGCCCGCGGTGTACGAAGTCGCCCTCGTGGACATGGAGGCGGCGCAGCTGGCCCGCCGTCTTGAAACCCAGGTTCACTTCGTGAGCAGCCTTGACCACGCCGGGATAGGTCTGCACGACCTCATCGGCCAGGGCAGCCGGGCGCGTCAGTTCGACACTCCGCACGAAAGGAGCGGGCGCCTCGCGTCGCGAACACGCCGGCAGGAGTACGAGCGCAGCCAGGAGCCATCCGTAAATTTGTTTCATGGTGCTGATGTTTTTAGATTCTACATCCGCAAATTTCCTTATTTTCCCGGTTCCGGGATTGTTACGCAGGGGGGACAGATTGTTCGATAGGTCGAATTCCTCCGTTTTTGAAGGCTACGGGCTACCCGATTCGTTCGCGTCTCCGTATCTTTGCGGGAAAACAAGACGCTTCCTGCCATGACTTATGCCGAATCCTTCACACCGCTCAATTTGCTGAAAATGCCTTTCGACGAACAGATGCGCATTTTCAATAACGAAATCCTCCTGGCGGACAATTTCTGCGAACAGCCGGCGGCGATTGACCTCGCGACCGATAAAGAGGCGTCGGCCCTGATCCGTTCGCCCTACCCTTTCAAGATGCTCTTTCACATGGGCATCTTTTGCCGCAGCGGCCAGATGCGGGCCCGACTGAACCTGAGCGAGTACACGCTGCGCCGCAACGACCTGCTCATCATCCTGAACGGAGACATCGGGCAATGCCTCGAAATCACGCCGGACTGCCAGCTGGGCATCGTGGCCATAGCCAACGACTTCATCTTCCCCGAAATCCACTCGCAGGCGGGCATCACGCTGCGCAAATACCTGACCAACTCCTCGCTGGTTCACCTCGAGGAAGCGGGAATGGAGGAACTCTGTACCGTCTACCAGGCCATGCGCCGCAAAATAGAAAACAAGGAGTTCCGCTACACCCGCGAGGTGCTGCGACTGCAACTCATGACACTCTACTACCTGTGCTGCAACAGCATGGCGCCGCACGTAGCGGAACAGGAGAACGAGACGGGACCGCGGATGAAGGAAATATACAACGAGTTCATGCAACTGGTCCACAAACATTACAGGGAGCGGCGTGACGTGCGCTTCTACGCCGACAAACTGTGCCTCACGCCGAAGTATCTCTCGCAGACGCTGTACGCCTTCAGCGGACGGCATGCGAGCGACTGGATACGCGACTACGTGATTCTGGAGGCGAAGGCGTTGCTGAACTGCCAGCGCTACACGGTGCAACAGGTGAGCGACCTGCTCCACTTTGCCAACCAGTCGTTCTTCGGCGTGTATTTCAAAAAAGCCGTAGGCTGCTCGCCCACGGCCTACCGAAACGGGCTCTGAAGGAGGGAACGGCTGGCCCCCGTAGAACCGGCAAGCTCCACGCGCCCGTCGGCTGGCGATGGGGCAACTATCCGCCGCCGTCCAACACCGGCTTACCATAAATTATCTCTCTTACTTTGAAAACTCGTTTTTCATTTTTCGCTATTCCTATAATATATATAGGTGTGAGAGGAATAGGCGCCCTCCCAAACAGACAATCGTGTGCAGTATTGCCAGGAACCTATGACCGAAAGGTCCGGGCGGACGGAAAAACACTGCGAGCTGGGGACAACTGACGAACAGCGACTGGCCCGCCATACGCCAGAACTTGCGGAATTGCGACTACTCTCTACAAATGCCCCTGCGGAGATACAGAACCGTGCCGTTATCCGGATTATTGTAAACGAAACATGGGAACATTTTTCAACGTCGGAAGGCCATATCGAAGTAGGAAAGCCATGGAGAATCTCACGGCCCACGCTCCGGAGATTTGTCAAGACAGACATTGCGAACGGGTTGCTCCCCAGCAAAGTCTGTCTCTTCGTCCGACCACAACGCAATTTTAACTTTTTTTGATTTCGTACAAAGTCATTTATTAACTTTGCACCATCACTTCTAAGCCAAACTAGGCTCAGACACACGCAGTGAAACACTACCCAACGCATTCCTGCTGACAGAAATAATTTTAGCACAGCTGAAAAGACTGGACTCATTCTTTCAGATTATAGTAGACAACAACAGACACATTCACGAGACAATAAGAAAAAACAAGAGCGACCAGTCTACATATTCCACCTCCGTCAGGAATATCCATACGACCGTACCTATGGGATTTTACGTGGACGCCGTTGCCGCAAGCTACAATCCAACCTCAAGGCGTAAAAGGTGCATTTACTCGAATGCTAACGATGAAAGGTAAGCATTCGGTAAACTACAGGTATCAAATCTTTATATATAGCAATAGCGACT
>USPK01000059.1 GCA_900556465.1 uncultured Prevotella sp.
TCTGCTGCCTTATGCAAGAAATAAAAAATGGAATTGATAGAACCCACCTAAAATAAGACAGCAACTCCCGTCGAGCCTTCACACGCTGCGCCGCTACGCTTTCCGCCGCCGGAAACGGCCGGTCCGTCCACCAATCCATTGCCCGCCGGGCGGGCAATATTTTATAAAGGCCACTGCCCGACTTCGGGAGCGAGGGTGATGCTCCGCCCGTCGGGCAGTCGCGTTCCTAAAATTTATCCACCTATGTCCGAGGAACGCACAATCAAGCCTTTACCGTATCTTGAACTATCGTATCGTTCAGCGCAAATGCCGGTTCTACGGTTTTCGCCGTGT
This sequence comes from uncultured Prevotella sp., assembly GCA_900556465.1. Classification (GTDB taxonomy): domain Bacteria; phylum Bacteroidota; class Bacteroidia; order Bacteroidales; family Bacteroidaceae; genus Alloprevotella. The sequence continues at coordinate 334 of USPK01000059.1, forward strand.
CCGTCGTCACCGTGTCGGTCAGTGCGGGCACGCTGTCGGGCACAGCCACCGTGTCGGTAGTCACCGTGTCGGCCAGACCGGCCTGAGCCTGTACCGGGTTTACTTCTACAAATGCGCCACTCATGGAAACAAATCCTAAAGCCAAAACGGCTGCTACTGCAAACTTTTTCATAATCTTCGCTGTTTAATTGTTTTCTTTTTTTGTTTATTGCTCTGCCTATATATACCGCAATCGCCGTGCCAAACCGGCGCGGCGACAACAATTCATTAATTATCAGCGAAATAAGTTTTCTTGGCACAGACAGCCGGCTGGGGAAAGTGTGGAACGGGTGTGGAAAAATTCCCCAGCCAAGTGTGGAATTTCTATTTCTCCCCCATCCCGTAGAGCTTCAGTTTGTTGTAGAGCGTCTTGCGGTCCACGCCGAGCAGAGCGGCCGCACGGCTCTTGTTCCCGCCCGTAGCCTGCAAGGCCCGTCGGATACGCTCCTGCTCCGTCTGTCCGTCGCGCAGTTGCAGGTGCGCCGCGGGCTGCGGTGCCGCCAGCTCCGGCCCCAGGTCCTCCAGGCGGATGTAGGGCCCCTGCGCCAGTAGCGTCGCCCGCTTCACCAGGTTCTTCATCTCGCGCAGGTTTCCCGGCCAGGCGTAGCGTACCATCGCGTCGCGCGCCCGGTCGTCAAATCCCGCCACGTGGCGTTCCAGCTCCGCGTTGGCCTGTTGCAGGAAGAAGTCGGCAAATTGCAGGATGTCCTCCCCCCTTTCGCAGAGCAGGGGCATATGGAGGGTGAACTCGTTGATGCGGTGGTACAGGTCCTCGCGGAATTCCCCGCGCGCTATGGCCGCCGGAAGGTCCTCGTTCGTCGCACACACCAGGCGGATGTCTACGGTCGTCTCCTTCGTCCCGCCGACCGGCCGCACGCGCCGCTCCTGCAGCGCGCGGAGCAACTGCACCTGCACGTCGTAGCTCAGGTTCCCCACCTCGTCCAGGAAGAGCGTGCCGCCGTTGGCCTCTTCAAAGGCGCCTGCCTTGTCGCTCACGGCCCCGGTGAAGGCACCCTTCACGTGCCCGAAGAATTCCGAGGCCGCCAGCTCCTTGGTCATGGCGCCGCAGTCTATGGCCACGAAGGGCCGGTCCGCCCGCTTGCTCAGCTCGTGAATGCGCCGCGCCACGTACTCCTTACCCGTGCCGCTCGCCCCCGTAATGAGCACAGACATCGGCGTAGGCGCCACCAGCGCCACGTAGCCGTACAGCTGGCGAGCCGCCGGACTGTGTCCCTCCAGGAAGCGCCCCGCCGCGGCCGGACGCTGTGCCGGTGCCGGCGTCGCCGGGGCTGCGGCCGCCGGGGCCGCGGCCAGCGCCTCGCGGATCTTGTGGAGCAAAATGTCGTGGTGTACCGGTTTGGCGATATAGTCACTCGCGCCGAGCTTCATGGCTTCCACGGCGTTCTGCACCTCGGCGTAGCCGGTCATGATGATTAAAGGTGTCGCGATGCCCTTGCCGCGCATCCACTGCAACAGGTAGAGGCCGTCCTCGTCCGGCAGCCGCAGGTCCGAAAGCACGAGGTCGAACGGCCCGCGCTCCAGCAGCAGCTTCACCGCGGCGCGCACGCTGCTCGCCGTCTCGGCTGCAAATCCCTGCTTGCCCAACCAGGTCTTCAGCATCAGGGAGAAGGTCAAATCGTCTTCTACTATTAATAAGTGGGACATACGCTATCGTCTTTCAGTCCAGTCTGTCATTCGGTTGTCGTGGCGCCGTCGTCCGCCGGCCCCATGCGGTCGTTCAGGCGCCGCAGTGTGTCGCGCAGCGCCCTGGCCACGCGACCGACCGGTGCGTCGTCGGCCGTCGTCCATGCCGTTTCGCCGCGCCGGGCCTCCAGGAGGCGCAGGTCCGCCACTACCGGCGAAGCCATGAGCGTAAACGTCGGCAGCAGCTTGTGCGCCAGGCGGCACGCCTCCGCCTTGTCCTGCCGCTCCAGGGCGGCGGCAAAGGCCTCCGCGTGGTGCGCCGTCTCGTCGCGGAACGTGCGCAGGATTTCCCGCTCCGCCGCGGCGTCACCGTCGGCAAAGGCCGTCAGCGCGGCGAAGGGGTCCGCCCCGGCCGCGCCCTCTTCCGGCGCACCGGCCGCCTCGGACGGGGGCGGCAGTGTCGCGGGAGCCGCCGCCCCGGCGCGGGTCAGGGCGTCAGCCAGTTCGCGCAGGTTGAACGGCTTGTGCAGACACGCCGCGAAGCCCGCGGTCCGCAGCTCGTTCTCCTCCATGTCGCTCCGCGCCGTTACGGCCACGACGGGCGGTTGCGCCGCCCCGTTGCCCCGGGTCCGTATCTGCCGCAACAGGTCGAAACCGCCCATTGCCGGCATCTGTATGTCGGTCAGCACCACGTCGAAGGGTTCGCGCTCCAGGTGTGCCAACAGCTCCTCCGGCTGCTCGCAGGCCACGACGCGGGCCTGTCCGCCCGACAGGTGGTCCAGCATCTCGACCGTCAGGCGCAGTTGCAGGCGGTCGTCGTCAATGAGCAGCACGCGCAGGGCGCCGGTGGCCGGCGTCGCCGCCCGGGGCGCTTCCGCGTCGGCCGCGTCGGCTTCCGCCGCCGGCAATGTCACAGTGAACGTGCTGCCCTGTCCGCGCTCGCTCGTCACGGTCAGTTCTCCGTCCAGCAGGTCCGTCAGCTTCTTCGTTATGGCCAGCCCGAGCCCCACGCCTTCCTGGCCCTGCGCACTCGTCAGCCGCGTAAAAGCGTCAAAGATGCGGCGCTGCTCCATCAGTGTCATGCCGCAGCCGGTGTCCGTCACGCTGAACGTCAGGCTACCGTCGGCCCAGGCGGCCCGTAGCGTGATGCCGCCCTCGGCCGTGAACTTCAGCGCGTTGGTCAGGAGGTTGTCCACGATTTGCCGGAGCCGGAACGCGTCGCCCAGACAGGTGCGGCAGACCGATACGTCCACCTCGGCGCGGAGCTCCAACCCTTTCTTGGCGGCGGCGGGGCGCAGCGCCTCGACGGCTTCCACGAAAAGGCGGCTCGGGTCGAAGCGCACCGGTCTCACGTCCATCTTCCCCGCCTCCAGGCGGTGATAGTCGAGCAGGGCGGTGACGAGCTGCAGCAGGTGGTCCGCCGCCCCTTGCAGGTAGTCCACGTAACGTTGGGCCCGTTCGGGGGCCGGCCGCTCCTGGAGCAGTTCCAGATAGCCCAGGATGGACGAGACGGGCGCCTTAATGTCGTGCGTGATGGTCAGCATCAGCTGTTCGCGCTGCGCCAGCAAGTCCTCCGCCCGCTGCTTCGCCGCCTCCAGTTCCTCACGGTAACGGGCCGCGCGCCGTATGTCGCGCCACACCCAGCACGTCAGCACCAGGGCCAGGACTACGGCCACGACGGCCAGTCCGCCTACGGTCCAGACGGCCAACCGTCGCGATTCGGCTTCGCGCTCCAGGGCTTCGTCCATCCAGTGTGTCTCGTCGGCCTCGATGGCGCGCAGCAACTCGCCGATGCGCCACGTCAGCTCGACGCTTACGGCGCGCACCGCCTCCTCGCGGGCCCGGGCGCGGCTGTGACTGGCGGCGGCGCGGCGAGCAGCTTCGCGGTGGATGTCGGCCAGGGCCGCGGCCACGGAGTCCGCCACGTTGACGTCCTGCACCAGGGTGTCGGCGTCGTGTACCTGGCTGTGCTGCGTCACCTTCGTCGTGTCGGCGCGCGGCCGCCTGAAAGCGTCGGCCAGGCGTCCCAGAAAGCTGCGCTTGGTCCGTTCCACGGTGTACGAGCGCTCCACCTCGACGACACGCTGCCGCACCACGGGGCGCGGCGCCACCGAGTCGATGTCCGCGCGCAACTCGGCGATGCGCTGCTCATAGGCGGCGGCCAGCGGACGGTCCGAGCGCACGGACAGCAGCCGTGCCGTGCTCTCCATCTTGTCTACCACCAGGCGCCGGAGCGTATCGAGACGGGCGCGCTGAAGCGTGTCGGCCAGCAGCGCGTCGAGGCTGTCGGCGGCGGCCAGTACCTGTCCCACCGCGGCCTCGTATTCGTCGTAGGCCACCGCCCCGCCCTGTCCCACCGTCTGGCTCAGGTTTTCGGCCTCGAACAGGCGCCCCACCAGCCGCGTGACGGCCCGGCGGTGGCGCGTGACGTTCTCCTCCACGGCCGACACGTTGGCCAGCGACTTCGTCTGGCGGTAAATGTAGCCCACCGTGCCCGCCAGCACGAGGGCCAGCAGGACATAGCCGAAAGCTACTTTCAGGGAAGTGTGGAAACGCATGGGCAGGCAGAAAGTGTGGCGGCACCTGCGCGGCCACCGGCCGCGGACACACACCGCCAGTCTGCAAAGATACGGAGATTGTCCCTACGGAGTGCGCCCCGCCTTGTGAATAATCCCAAACGCTTCTGACGGGATTCTAAAAAAGGGCACGGCCGGCGCCGACAGTCGGCCGGAACACGGGGCTAAGGCCCGTAAAAACTGGGCCTATTCCCGTAAAAACTGGCCTTAGCCCCGTAGCGGGCGGCAATGGCCGGCGCGAACGGGGGCCTGCGGCCGGACGGAGAGCCAGGCAGAGCGTCGGCCCCGCACGCCCGCTCAGCGCCCGCCGGACGACGCGTCGGCCGAGTAGGTCAGGCCCTCCAGCGCGTCGCGGCCGTCGGGCGTGACGAAGACGGCGGTGAACATCCACTTCACCAGGCGCACTTCGGGCGTCTGGAAACGGCCGACGGGCAACTTCAGGAGCAGGCGGTTCCACCCCTGCCGCAGCCGCACGCGCACCGGGGGCCGCGCCACCCAGTTCTCGTTGCCGAGCGGCAGTTCGAGGGAACGCTCCGTCTGCGTGCCGGTCCAGACGGGCGGGCGTATTTCCTCTCCGTTGAGCCAGGCACGGCTGCCCTTGTAGTCCCAGGTGCCGGGCCGCGGCGGCAGGTCGCTTTCCGAGCGGCTGTAGTTCTGGAACTCGAGCACCAGTCCGGCCTCCTGCGCCACGGGGGAATGGACCCACGTGAAGGCATAGGCCGTGTGGTTCTCCTGCGGTCGGGCAAAGAGGCCGGGGACCAGGTCGCCCCAGACGTGGCGCAGGTAAACGCCCGCTCCGCCGACGGTGCGGGTGGCGTAGACGCGGCCGTCGTAGACGTAGCTGGTGTCGGCGTGCGTCTCGGGCGGGAAACGGCGGGACAGGTCGCCTCCGTTGGGGAAGGGGTCCGTCACGCGCCAGCGTACTTGCGTCTGCCGCACATACGGGAAGGGCAAACCGGCAAAGACGGTCCGCTTCAGCTGCAACAGGCGGGTTTCAAACTCGCGGAAGTCCCGGAAAGCGGCGCTGACCGTGTCGCGCAGCAGGGTGCCGTCGCCGTCGAAGTAGCACGAACCGCCGCCGCGCCAGGCCCGTTCCGCCAGCGCCAGCATGTTGGCGTAGAAATTGTTCTCCGCCAGGATGCGGTCCGTCCCCTCGACGTAGCGGTCGTTCCAGAAGGCCAGAACGACGCCGGCCAGGTCGGGGCCGCCCGTTTCCGCCCCGTAGACGCGGCTGTTATAGAGCGCCACGAGGTCGGCAAAGACGTCGTAGTGGTTCGCATAGTGGAAGCGGCTGTCGATGGCGGGAATGCCGGCCTGCGCCCGGCCGCGGTAGCTCCAGAGCTGGGTCATGTCGACCTCGCCCGGCCGGTAGGACCACCCGGGATTCCAGGAAATCACCTTTTTCCCTCTGGCCCGGACGTGGGCCACTACCCGCGGCACCAGTCCGGAACGGGTAAAGGCCACTTCGTCCGTCCCGATGTGCAGGTAGGGTACGTCGAGGGCCGCGCAGACCTCGTCGAGCAGTTGCAGCAAGAGGCGCTCGCCCTCGGGGCTCTGCATGGAGCAGCCAAAAGCCCGCTCGAAGGCGGCACTGTGACCGGGCAGGTCGATTTCGGGAATCAGCAGCACGCGATGGCGCCGGCAGAAGTCGGCCAGCTCCCGGGCCTCGTCCAGCGTATAATAACGGCCGGGCATGCGGGTCATGTTGGCGCTGTCGTTGAGTTGGGGATAAATTTTACTCTCCAGGCGCCAGGCCTGATTTTCCGTCAGGTGCCAGTGAAAGGCGTTCACCTTGAACCGGCTCAGCAAGGCCACCTCGCGCTTGAGCTCGTCGAGCGGGATATAGGTCCGGCCCACGTCGTGCATGAAACCCCGGATGCGGAAGGCGGGCCAGTCCGTGATGCGGCAGCCCGTCACCCAGCGGCGGCCCCGACCGTCGCCGACGGTGAGCTGCCGCACCGTCTGCAAGGCGCGGTAGAGGCCCGTCGGCGTGCAAGCCGTCACGCAGAGACTGTCTGCCGTGACGCGCAACACGTAGGCTTCGTCCCGTCCGCCGCGGACGCCGGGCAGGGTATCCGCCAACTCGAGCAGCACCGTGCGGGCCCTGCCGCCGGGGGCGGCCACTACGCCCTCTTCGCGCAGCCAGTCCTGCCAGTCCGCGCGGCCGGTATCGCCCTCTACCCGGACCCGGTCCAGGACGAAACGCTCCGGCGTGTAGGTCAGACACTGCGGCAGGGGCAGCAGCACCGGACCGGCCTGCTGTCCCCGCCCATACGCCCAGCCCCAAAGGGCCAGCACACAGAGTAGAAAAGTCTTGAGATTCATGCGTCGCTCCTTTCCGGCCGGCACCCGGGAAGCGGCGCCGGCATCCGGGGACAAATTTAAGCAAAACGGGAGAAACGGCCGCGCTCCGGCCGCCCTGCCTGCCCGGCCGTCCGCCCGGGGACGGGCAAGACGGTCAGGGAAGCACAGCGCACCGGAGCGCGGAACGGGGGAGCCGCCAAGGGGCGGCACGGTCAGTAAACGTAGTCCACCGGCGACTTCTTGAAGCGGAGGACGCGCGTGTCGCGGGAACCGGCGCCGTTCTTGTGGAGATAGAAGGCGTTGAGCCCGCCCGCCATGTACCAGCCCTCGCCCGCGGGACTGTGGACGCCGAAGAGGATGTTGCTGAAGTGGCCGGCGTGCTGGATGCCCTCGGCGTTCCACTGCGCGCCCGGTCCGTACCAGACGATGGGCTCGTGCGCCGTCTGCCCCTCTACTTCCATGGCGATGAAGACCAGGTCGGCGGCCGCGACGGTGTCGACGACGACGCCCTGCTTGCGGCGGTGTTGCCGCCGGACGCGGCTGTAGCCCTCCCAGGGGTTACGGAGCGTGTGCGTGCCGTTCCACATGAGCCACACGGTCTCGGTGGCGTCGAACAGGCGGTTGAAGTCGTCCATCGAGGGCAGTTCGTAGCCGGGCGGCGACAGGGCATCGGCCGGCAGGCGGTTGATGTGCTGGCGCTCGTCGTGGTCGTAGTCCTCCATGACCAGGCGGCCGTCCTGCGCCACTACGCGCATCCCCTGGCCGCTGTCGCCCTGATAAGCCCACTCCCAGAGGCGGCGATAGTCCTCCGGGGCGCACGTCGTGAGATACTCGAAGAGCGTCTGCCCGGCGGCGGCCGCGGGGTCGTCGGACGCGAGGACCTGGTCCTCGAAGTCGCGGGAGTGGCCCATGGCGTTGTACTTGCACCACCAGTGGAAAAGCCACGCGGCTTTGACCCTCTTGGCCAAACAGGATTGTCCCCTTTGG
>USPK01000060.1 GCA_900556465.1 uncultured Prevotella sp.
GTGAAGGAGGCACCCGCCGTTAACTTTTCGCTTGGGGTTAGACTTCAGGCCTCAGCTTTGGGCTCAACGGAAACCACGCTGCGGTTACGGTTGCCGCGGTGGAATGTCACAACGCCGTCGGTCAGTGCGTACAGGGTATGGTCGCTGCCCATGCCGACATTCTTGCCGGGATAGTGAACCGTACCGCGCTGACGCACGATAATGTTGCCGGCGATGCAAACTTGACCGCCCCAAATCTTAACGCCTAATCTCTTGGAAGCCGACTCACGGCCGTTCTTTGAACTACCTACGCCTTTCTTGTGTGCCATTTTCTTCTACTTTTTAGGGTTAAGCGATGACTTGTTTGATACTAAGTTCGGTGAACTGATGACGGTAGCCGTTCAGTTTGCGATAGCCCTTGCGGCGCTTCTTATGGAACACGAGCACCTTGTCCCCCTTGACGAGCGGAGAAAGTACTTCGCAGACTACCTTTGCGCCTTCGACCGTCGGCGCGCCGACAGTGACGGTGCCGTCCTTGTCTACCAGCAGGACTTTTTCAAATTCAACAGTCTGGCCATTCTCGGCGGCGCTGATGTGGTTCACAAAGATCCGGCGTCCTTCCTCAGCCTTGAACTGCTGACCGTTAATCTCTACGATTGCGTACATTATTAATTAGGATATAAACGGGTTTACTCCGTGAGGCGGGCCTCTTCGCGAAGCCACTTGTCCAGCCCCAGCGGACTCTAAAATCGGATGCAAAAGTACAACTTAAATTTGAAATACAACGGTTTAAGGGCGAATAAATTGCGGAATATGGTACAAAAGCCGGCCGCGGCGGCCGCAAAATGCCCGCCGCGGCCCGATTTCTCGAAAAAAAGGCGGCGCGGCCGGGCCACTTCGGACAATTGCGCGTATATTTGCAATAAGAAACACTTCATTAACCCTGACCGCAACCATGAAAAAACTTTTCGCTACCCTCCTACTCGGACTGGCTGTCGGCAGTGCGGCGGCACAGACGGCCGAAGAGGTCCGGCAAGACTTCTTCGGGCGCTTCAGCGAGACGGCGGCGCGCGAGGCCGCCGAGGCTATGATGCAGCAGAACCTGACGCCGGAGTGCCTCAATGCCCTCGAGTTCCTTTACGCCTACATGCCGGCCCCCGACATGGCGGACTATCCCCTTTCCTACTACATTTCCCAGACGGAGTGCGCCCTCAGGGCCCGCCGCGAGATGCCCTGGGGCACGAAGGTCCCCGAGCGGGAGTGGCGCCACTTCGTGCTGCCCGTCCGCGTCAACAACGAGAACCTGGACACGTTCCGTACGGCCTGCTACGAGGAGCTGAAGCAGCGCGTCGCCGGCCTCTCCATGCGCGACGCCGTGCTCGAGGTCAATCACTGGTGCCACGAGTACGTCACGTACCAGCCCTCGGACGCTCGCACCTCCGCGCCGCTCGCTACGATGCGCACCGCTACCGGGCGCTGCGGCGAGGAGTCCACGTTCACCGTCTCGGCGCTCCGTGCCATCGGCATCCCTGCCCGTCAGGTCTACACGCCGCGCTGGGCCCACACGGACGATAACCATGCGTGGGTGGAAGCATGGGTGGACGGCAAGTGGTATTTCCTGGGCGCCTGCGAGCCGGAGCCGGTCCTCAACCTCGGTTGGTTCAACCAGCCGGCCTCGCGCGGCATGCTCATGCATACGAAGGTGTACGGCCGTTACGACGGACCGGAGGACGTCATCAGTAGGACGCCGTGCTACACCGAAATCAACGTCACGCCGAACTATGCCCCCGTGGCCCGCACGACTGTCGTCGTCACCGACACGGCCGGGCAGCCGGTCCCCGGGGCCAGGGTGGAGTTCGGGCTCTATAACTACGCGCAGTTCTACACCGTGTGCCGCGCCCTGACCGACTCGGCCGGCTGCGCCTCCATTACGGCCGGTCTGGGCGACCTGCTGGCCTGGGCCGCCCGCGACGGGCGCTACGGTTTCGCGAAGTTCACCGTCGGGAGCGCCGACCGGGTCAGCGTCTGCCTGGACCATCGCGCCGGCGACAGCTTCAGCCTCGACCTCGACGTGACGCCGCCCGCTGGCCGCAACAACCTGCCCCAGGTGCCCGAGGCCGCCGTCCGGGCCAACGACCACCGCAAGGCTGTCGAGGACTCCATTCGCACGGCCTACGTGCGTACCTTCCCCGACTCGGCCCGCATTGCCGGCTTTGCGCGGCAGTCAGGGCTCGACTTCACCCGCATTCGCCCGCTCGTCGAGAAGAGTCGCGGCAACTACGCCGCCACGTTCGCCCTGCTCGAGCGCTACGGCACCGACGCCGCCACCCTGCTCGAGACGGTCAGCGACAAGGACCTGCGCGACTTTGAACTCTCCGTCCTGGCCGACCACCTGACGGCCGCCCGCTCCGGTGCCGACTCGCTCGGCGCCTGGGTGTCCTCGCCGACCTACCGCCACTACGTCCTCAGCCCGCGCATAGCCAACGAGCGCCTCACCCCGTGGCGCAGCTACCTGCAACAGGCGTTCACCGCCGCCGAACGCGACTCCTTCAGCCGGGCCCCGGAGCGCCTGGCCCTCTGGGTAATGCAGCGCGTGCGCACCGACAGCCTGCACAATCCGCTCCAGCTCTGCCTGTCGCCCGAAGCGGCCCTGCGCTGCCGCCTCGCCGACGTGGCGGGCCAGGGCCTCCTCTTCGTGGCAGCGGCCCGGTCGCTCAACGTCGCGGCCCGCATCGACGAGGTGACGGGCAAGGTGCAGTACGCCACCGACCGCACCGACGCGCCACGCTGGCAGACCGTCCCCTTCGACGACCAGCAATGGCGCAAGGCCATACTGGCCCAGGAGAAGGTGGCCCAGGCCCGCCGCCAGCTGGGACTGACCGCCGAACCGGCCGCAGCGGCCGACAGCCTCGCCGCCCCCGCCCCGCAGACCGCGGCCGCCCGCGGCGGGCGCCTCACCCTGACCTACACCCCGCGGCAGTACATGGAGAATCCCAAGTATTACTCCCACTTCACGCTGAGCCGCCTCGACAACGGCCTGCCCGTATTGCTCAACTATCCGGAAAACGACACGTGGCAACGCACCTTCAGCCACGCCACCGCAGTCGACGCCGGCGACTACCTCCTCACGTCCGGCACGCGCATGGCCGACGGCAGCGTGCTGGCCCACCTGGCCGTCTTCCCCGTGCGTCCGGGCCACGACGTCGAGGTCCCGCTCGTCATGCGCGAGGACCAGACCGGGCTCCAGGTCATCGGCAGCTTCAACTCCGAGAACCTCTACTTCGACGCCGAGAGCCAGGCCGTCAAGTCCATCCTCTCCACCACGGGGCGCGGCTACTTTGTCGTCGGGCTGCTGCGCGCCAACAACGAGCCCTCCAACCACATCCTGCACGACCTCGAAAAGCTCCACGCGGACCTCGAAAAGTGGGGCCGCCCCATCCTCCTGCTCTTCCCCTCACACGAAGAGTTGGAGCGTTTCGAGCACAACCGCAGCGAGTTCCCCAACCTGCCCGCCACCGTCCGCTTCGGCGTGGACAGCGAGGGCGCCGTAGCGGCCGACCTCTTCGGCAGCGGACTCGTCCCCTCGCGCGAGACGCCGCTCCTCGTTCTCGGCGACACGTTCAACCGTGTCGTATTCTGCGTGCAGGGCTACACCATCGGGGCCGGCGAACAAATCAAGCAGGCGGTGCGGAAACTGAAATAAGAACATCCCCGCCGGGGAACATACGGAAAAAGGAGCGCCGCGGCGCTCCTTTTTCTTTTGCGATAAACACGGAATGAGGCGGAGAGCCCCTGCGGTCCGGGCGGGATGGCGTTCGGTCGCGGGCCGGGCCAGGGCCGCAGAGGGTCAGAAATTGTAACGCAGCGTCAGCAGCGCTTCCGCGGGACGCAGACGGTAGGTGTCCGTGGTGACGTCGAAGAGCGAACTGCTCCGGATGACGTACAAGCGGCGGTTCGTCAGGTTGCGGGCGGCCAGCTCCGCCTCCCAATGTCCGTGCATATAGCGCATGCCGCCGTCCAGGAAGAGGTCGTGACGGAAGTGCCCTTCCTCCATTTCGTTTACGTTGTACGAACAGGTCGCGTAGAGCTGGAACTGCTTGACGGGAAAGACCGAGAGGTTCAGATAGGCCGAAACGTTGTCGAAGTGCGTGTTGTCCGCCAGCCCGTCCGTGCGCACCGACGAGCGGAGCCACGAGACACTGGCCTGCGCCACGATGTGCTCGTCCCAGAAGGTCTGGCGCATCGAGCCGTTGAGCGTGGTGAAAAGGCTGCGCGTCCCGTAACGGACATCCTCGCGCAACACCGCGCTCCGCCGGCCGTTGACCGAGGCGTTGAGGGAGAAGAGCATACGCTTGTCGAAAATGTTCTGCATGTAGGAGGCGGAGGCCACCCAGTAGCGCGTCGTGTTCTTCTGGTTGACGACGGACAGCTGCGTGCCCGTTTCGCTGACGTGACTGCTGGCCATGAGGTCGTCCTGCGTAGCGTTGAACGCGCCGCTGAACTTCACGCGGTAGCCCTTGAAGCTGTTCTCCAGGTTCAGGGCGGCGTTGAGATAGAAGCGTTCCTCGCGCGGCAGGGCGCCGTCGCCCATCGTCCGCTGCTCGCGGTAGGTCACCCACAGCGGTCGGAGGACGAAGGAAGACAGTCCGCCGTGGTTCACGCCGTAACCGGCCTTCATCGAGGCCGTGACCAAGGGGGAAAAGCGCAGGTTCAGGCTCGTCGACGGCGCGAGGTAGGGGCGGTGCCGACTATAGCGCACGCCGTTCAGCGGGTCGCGGTATGCCAGGTCGTACATCTGGACATCCGCCTGCAACTTCCAGATGGCCATGCCATAGCGCAGCGTGTAGCGCGGCCCGACGCTCGTGACGAACTGATAGCCGCGGGCATCGTTTTGTCCTAGGCTGGATTCACTGTCCATCTGGTCGTGCGCCGCCTGGAAGGTCAGAGCCAGCCCTAACTGACTGAGCTGGCTCAGAAACCAACTGTAAGAAGTTCCCATGCGGAAGCGCAGCGTCCGGCCGCCTGTGCGCTGGTCGGCCAGCAGAGAGTCCGCCGCCGTGTCCACGGCACGCAGGTGGCCGTCCGGCGTTTGGGCGTACGACAGCGCGCCCTGCAGCTGGAAGGCCCGCTGGCCGCGCCGGCGCACGATGCGGAAATCGTCCGTCAGCCCATAGGTATCCAAGGCGTTGCGCTGCCGTGCGTTCACCGTCCCCGCGGCCAGGTAGCGGTTGCGGTCGAAGCTGCCGCGCAGCTTCAAGTCGTTGTACAGGTAGAGACTGGCCGAGTTTTGCTCCAGTCTCAGGTTCAGCCTGCCCAGCTGGTGGCGCAGGCTCGTCTGTCCCAGCTCCTGCACCACGATTCGCTCCCCGCCCGCGCCGAGATAGTCCGTCGTGCGGTCCGAGCCGTACTGCTGGTCACCGTAACCGTAGCTGCCGGCGACGGTCATAGTCAGCGACTCGCCCAGCTTAAAGAGGTTGCGCACCGAAGCTATGGCCGACGTCCCGCGGCGGTAGCGGTTGTCGGGCAATGCGCCGGAGGAGAATACCTCGTCGTTGAACACGGACGCCGCCAACGGTTCGCTCTCGCCCGAGCCGAAGCCCGGCATCGTGGCTATCTCGCTGCTGTAGTCCCGGCCGAAGTTCCCGCCCTTCAGGGTTACCATGTGCTGGTGCTTCGGGGCAATGAGCATCATAAAGGCCTCGCCCGTCCAGGCCGTGCCTGCCCCGCCGCCGGCGCCGGCCTTGGCGTAGCCCACAGGGCGCAGCAGGCTCTTCTTCTTCAGCTTCAGATTGAGCGCGGCGCGCTCCGAGAACTCCACATCCTTCAAGGCCTGGATGGGCTGATGATTCTGGTAGACCTCCACGGACGAGACGTCGTCCGGCCGCACATTCTTCGTGGCGATGGTGTAATCACCGCCCAACATGTTAAGCCCCTCGATGTAGAAACGGTTAATATCTTCGCCGTTATATTTGATTTTCCCGTTGGTCTCTACCGTAACGCCCGGGATGCGGCGTATCACGTCCTCGATGTTGCGGTCGTCGCCGCTCTTCAGCTGATTCACGTTGTAGCTCAGCGTATCGCCCGTGATGCGAAGGGCCGGCGCGCGCACCGTCACTTCACGGAGCTGCTGTCCGCCGGCCTGCAGGCGCACGTCGGGCAGATGCTGCGAGCGGTTTTCCGCCGTCAGTTCGCCGGGCCGGTAACTCAGGTGCGAAACGCGCAGCCGCAGCTGCGGGGCCGTCACCTTCACCGTCAGCACATAGTTTCCTTTGGCGTCGGTCGAGCTGTAGGCTGCGAGCGAATCCCCCTTCGCGCCGTACACTTTCACGATAGCGCGGGCCACCGGCTTGCCGGATGTATCGGTCACGCGGCCTGTCAGTCTCGCCTGTGCCGCTACGCCCAGTGCCAGGAGCCATGCGGCCATCATCATTGTCCAAATCTTCATCGCATCGCCATTATTGTTCATGAATGTAGAAACTATGGTGCCACCTCCGGCCCGTAACCGTCAGGGGGCGCAAAGGGACCCGCCCCGCGCTATTCCAGTTCCAGCGGCTGGTAGAACATACGCTTTAGAGAGGCGACTTGTATAGTGGGCCGCTCGGACGGTGACAGCTTGGCTAACTTCTGCTCCATGTACGTATCAAAGCCGGTCAGCACTTCGCGCTCCAGTTTCAGCACGTCCTCTCTCGCCATGGGCACGTCCTCGGGCCGGGGAATGGCGCGGGCCACGTAGTACGTCTCGCCCTCCGGCACGCGCACCTGCACGGCCTCGAAGCGCAGCAGGCCGCTGTCCGCCTCGGCGCGCAGGATGAGCCCGGGCAGGCCGTGCAGCTTCCACGGTCCGGCGTCCTCGGGCAGTTTCTCCGCGTACCACGCCGTCCAGTCCCGGCCGCGGAAGCGCGCCGTCGCCTTGCGGCAGGCATAGCCGCATACCGTCGCCGTATCCTCCGTCAGCGTCCAGTCCATCCGCGCCGTGCTGTCCTCGTAGATAAAGCGGTCATACGTCGTGCCGCCCATGCACGCGAACGTGTCGCCGGCCCGGTCCCGCAGTTGGCTCTCCTGCCAAAAGCTGCTCCATTTCCCGAATCGCTCGTCCATCTCCCCCACCGTAACTTTCCAGTCCGTACGCCAGCACACCGAATCCTTCAGATAGTCGGAGTAGTCACTCCACTTCGTCCACTTCGCGCCTATCTGCATGATATACGCCACGCGCCGTACCACCTTTATCACCGGATCCTTCCCAGCGAACGCATAGATACACTCCAGGCGCGGGTCGTCCACTTTCACTTCATGCTTCTGCCGGAAAGGCCGGCCGGAATCCTCGGCAACGGATTCCGGCAACGATACCGCAAATTGCCCCCTTACGGAAAGAACGCAGCAGGCCAGGGCCCACAGCAGGCATGTCCGTTGTAATATCCTCGCATCCATAGTCTCAAAAAATTAGATTGTTTCAGATTCGGGTCCGGTTACTCCAGCTCCAGCGGCTGATAGAAGAAGCGCGAAGGAAACTGCGTGCGCTCGTTCGGCAGGCCTTGGCTAACCACTTTGACCCCCTTCGAGGCCATGTATTCGCGTAAGCCGGTTCCCAGGACGCGCTCCATCTTGAGCACTTCTTCCCGCGTCGGGTGCAGGTCCATACGCTCGGGATAGGTATAGGCTATGTAGTACGTCTCGCCCTTTGGCACACGCAACTGCACGGCCTCGAACCGCAGCAGGCTGTCCGGCGTCTCCGCCTTCAGGATGAGGCCCGGCAGGCCGTGCAGTTTCCACGGGCCGGCGTCCACGGGAATCTCGTCCGTGTACCACACCGTCCAGTCACGCCCGCGGAAGCGCGTCGTCGCCTTGCGGCAGGCG
>USPK01000061.1 GCA_900556465.1 uncultured Prevotella sp.
TGAAGGCGCTTAGCGACGCGCCTTAGCCCCGTTGCTGCGGGATGTAGCGGAAGAGGAACGGGTTCGGTCGGCCGGCCGATGAAATGGGGAGTTTTTGTCCCTTCGGCCAGGCGGTCGCCCTCCGGCCCCCGGCCTACGGGTGAAGAAATTCCTTGATGCGTTCGGCCGGAATGCCGAAGTTGAAGTTGTCCGTCATCCCGAGCTTGGCGAAATTAACGGCGACCAGATAGCCCTCGTCGTCGATGACCGGACTGCCGCTCGAACCCTGCAGCGTCGGTATGCTGTAAAGCAGGCGCTGCCCGTCCGGCAGTTGCGTCACCTTTCCGCTGGTCATCTGCACCTTGATGCCCTGGCGCGTGTTGGCCAGGACGAGGCCGGCGTTATAGCCAATCATGTAGAGCTGCTGGTCTATTTTCAGTTCCTCCTGCCCGGCGCCTCCCGTCAGTAATGCGCGGAACCGTCCGGCCGGGGTCGACGTGTCGGCGTCGCCCCGCATCTGGAACACGTGGCAGTGCGCCGGCGTCTGCTTACGCTTCAGCTGGAGCAGGGCCAGGTCTACGTCGGCTTGCTGCGACACGCGGACCACGCTGCAAGGGTTCTTGTCGAGGAAGTCGTGCTCGGAGGTGACAAAGCTACCGTTGTAGGCGATGCCCAGTTCGCAAATCGGCCGGATTCGTATCCGCGCCGGGTCCAGGTTGCCCCTCAGGCTGCTCAGCGAGGCGTCCAGTTCCTGGTACTTCTGGCGCAGCTTCTCCTGTTCGGCGACGATGCTGTTCAGGCGATTCCGGTCGGCGTAGGTGTAACCGTAGTAGTCCGTGTAGTAACAGTCTTGCTTCTGCCTTTCCAACTGGTCGTATTGCGTGGAGAGGTAGGCCATGGCTTCGGCCAGGTATTGCCGCATCATTTGCATCAGGCGCGCCATGCTTTGGCTCACCAGGTCGGCGTCGATGTCCGGTTGCGCCACGTGGCGGTTGGTCATGAGCGTGCCGTGCTTACCGACGAAGAAGGCCGTGCCCGTGATGTAGCTGCGCTGGCGTGCGGCCTTGTCTTCGTCCGGAGTGAGGCCCTCGATGTTTCCGTTTTCGTCGAGGCCGTTAAAGTAGAGCCGGCTGCCGTCGGGCAACTGGATTTCGTAATAAAAGGCGTTGAGGACGACGACAACGCCGGTCGACGTTTCCTGGAACAGAGCTTCCGCCGACGGCTTGCGGTGGCAGCCCGTCAGGGAGAGCAGGGCGAGGAGCAGGAAAATAATATTTCTCATAAGGCAGTCTCTATCTTCAAGTTCATGTTTACGGAACGGGCGTCGCGGGTCGGGCGGAGGGCGGACGCGCTACTGTCAGGCAGCGGGCGTAGAGGCGGCGCGTCGGTGCGCCCTCAGGCACCGAGCAACTGGCCGTAGAGCGCGATGGCTTCGCGGATTTCGGCGGGGCGGATGTATTCGTCGGCCGTATGCGAGCGACTGGACTCTCCGGGGCCGAGTTTGAGCGACGGCCATGGCATCAGGGCCTGGTCGCTGAGCGTAGGCGACCCGAACGGCCGGCAACCCAGGGCGACGGCGCGGCGTACCAGCGGGTGGTCCGTCGCAATACGCGAGGAGTTGAGGCGCGTGGACCGCGCTTTCACCTCCGAGTTCACGTTTTGACAGATTTCATCGAGGATTTCCTGATTGGAGTAAAGTTCGTTGCTGCGCACGTCGACGGTGAACGTACATGTATCCGGGACGACGTTGTGCTGCGTCCCGGCATGAATCACGGTAACGCTCATCTTGACGGGGCCCAGCAGCGGCGACACGCGGGGGAAGTGGAACGTGCGGAACCACTCGATGTCGGGCAACGCGCGGTAGAGGGCGTTGATGCCTTCCTCGCGGGCAGCGTGGCCCGCCCGGCCCCGGGCCGTCACGTCGAGCACCATGAGGCCCTTTTCCGCTATGGCCGGTTGCAGCCCCGTAGGCTCGCCCACGACGGCGCAGTCGATGGGCGGCAGCAGGGGCAGGGCCCGTTCCAGGCCGTCGCGGCCCGAGACTTCTTCCTCGGCCGACGCCAGATAGACGAGGTTCCACGGAGTGTCCGCCTCGTTGCGCAGCAGGCGGAAGGTCTGGAGCAGGGCGACCAGTCCGCCGCCGCAGTCGTTGCTGCCCAGGCCGTAGAGACGGTCGCCCTCGGCCGTCGGACAGAAGGGGGCGCGCTGCCAGCCCTTGACGGGGCGCACCGTGTCGATGTGGGCGTTGAGCAGCAGCGTCGGCCGGTCGGGGCGCATCTCGGACAGACACCAGAGGTTGTTCCCTTCACGGCGGGGCGCGAGGCCCCAATCTTTCAGTTGCTGTTCGATGAAATCGGCCCTTTCGCCTTCCTCGCGGCTGGGCGCGGGGATGCGGATGAGCGACTGGAGCAGTTCGACGGCCTCGGCGGTCAGTCGGTCGAGCGTTTCGGCATTGGGTTTCATGAGTCGTGTCGTTTGGTGAACGAAGTCCGCGCGGGTCCGGCGGCCGGCTGTGCGGCGGCCTGGCGTTGGGCTCTCAGGTCCGGGTGACGGGCTGACTTCGTGGAACAAAGATAGCGAAAGGCAGGCGGCGGGGCAAGTAAATGCCTGGTTTTTCCGTTACTTGCCCGGGCCGTATCCTGTATTCGGGAAACAAAGATAGCAAAAGGCGGGCGGCGGGACAAGGCTGAGCCTGGCTTTTCCATCTCTTGCCCGGGCTGCCTGTCGACTTCGGGAAACAAGAATACATAATTCGCCGGTTCTGTAAAAAAACGGTTTGAAAAGTTTAATATTTGAAATGAAACTCTTATCTTTGTCCTATCGCAAGGAGGGGCTATGCTGAACAATTGTCATCTATCCGAACTGATTCATTCGCAGGCGCAACGCTACGGCGACCGGCCGGCGCTCAAATACCGCGATTACCAGCTGAACCGTTGGGTAGCGGTGTCTTGGCGAGAGTTCTCCAATTGTGTACACCGCGTATCGCGCGCCCTGCTGGAACTCGAAATCGGGGTGCAGGAAAACGTGGCGGTGTTCTCCCAAAACATGCCGCACTGCCTCTACGTGGACTTCGGCGCCTACGGCGTCAGGGTGGTGACCATCCCCTTCTATGCGACGAGCAGCGGCGCGCAGGTGGCCTACATGGTCAACGACGCGGAGGTGCGCTGCCTCTTTGTCGGCGAACAGGAACAGTACGACGTGGTGATGGGCGTTATCTCGCTTTGTCCCACCCTGGAGCACATCGTCATCTTCGACCGCTCGGTGACGCGGCGGCCGAACGACCGGATGTCGATGTACTTCGACGAATTTGTGGCCCTGAGCGACGGCGACAACCTGAACGAGGAGCTGCGCGAGCGTGCGGCGGGCGTCAGTTACGACGACCTGGCCAACATCCTCTACACCAGCGGGACGACCGGCGCGAGCAAGGGCGTCATGCTGACCTACGGCATGTATCACGAGGCGTTCCGGGTGAACGACAAGGTGCTGCCGCTGTCGGAGCGCGACGTAGTGCTCAACTTCCTCCCCTTTACGCATGTATTCGAGCGGGCCTGGTCTTATCTGTGTTTGGCCGAAGGAGCCCGCCTGGCCATTAACCTGCGGCCGACGGACGTGCAGCGCTCTATGCAGGAGGTGCACCCGACGTGCATGTGCGCCGTACCCCGCTTTTGGGAAAAGGTATATCAGGGTGTTCAGGACCGGATGGACAACGGCCCGTTTCTGGAGCGCAAGCTCATTCGCGACGCCATCGAAGTGGGCAGCCGGTGCTGGATAGATTACCGCTCGAAAGGCAAGGAACCGCCACTGGCCCTGCGGCTGAAGTACGGCTTCTACAACCGGACTATCGTCAACCTACTGCGCCACATGCTGGGCCTGGAGCGGGCGAACTTCTTCCCCACGGCGGGGGCGACCGTCTCTCCAGCCATCGAATGTTTTGTGCATGCGGCGGGTATTAATATGGTGGTGGGCTACGGCCTGACGGAGTCGACGGCCACCGTCTCGTGCGACATTCCGGGACGGCCTTGCTCGATAGGGTCGGTAGGCCGCCTGATAGAAGGCCTGGAACTGAAGTTCGGCGAACAGGACGAAATCCTGCTCCGTGGGAAAACTATCACGCCGGGCTATTATAAAAAGGACTCGACCACGAAGGCGGCGTTCGACGCCGACGGCTGGTTCCACACGGGCGACGCCGGCTACATGAAGGACGGCGAACTCTATCTGAAGGAACGCATCAAGGACCTCTTCAAAACGTCGAACGGCAAATACATTGCCCCGCAGATAATAGAATCGAAGCTGGTCATCGACAAATACATAGAGCAGGCCGTCATTGTGGCCGACAAGCACAAGTTCGTCTCTGCCCTCCTGGTGCCGGACTATAAGCTGTTGCGGCGCTACGCGGACGAGCACGGCATCGAGGCCCCGGACGACGCCGCCCTGTGCCGGCATCCGGAGATTGTCCGTATGGTGGGCGACCGTCTCGAAATGTTGCAGCAGGAACTGGCTCACTACGAAAAGGTGAAGCGGTTTATCCTCTTGCCCGAGCCTTTCACCATAGAGAACGGCGAACTGACCAATACGTTGAAAGTGAAGCGCGGCGTGGTGTACGAACGGTACGCCGACGCCATCGCGCAATTATATAAGGACGCTGAGGCCGAACAGAAGGCCGCCCAGCAGGAAACGAATAAGACAGAAGAATGATCACCATTGACCAACTGAAGGACGTGAAGGACAGGGCCGAGGCCCTGCACCGCTACCTGGACATCGACGCAAAAACCGTACAGCTCGAGGAAGAGCAGCTGCGCACGCAGGCCCCGGGATTCTGGGACGACGCGAAGCGGGCCGAGGAACAAATGAAAAAAGTGAAGGGACTCGAGAAATGGATCGAGGGATATAAGAACGTGAAACTGCTGGTCGACGAGCTGGACCTGGCTTTCGACTTTCACAAGGACGGCATGGTGACAGAGGAAGAAGTGGACGAGGACTATGCCAAAACGCTCGAGGCCATCGAAGCCCTGGAGCTGAAAAACATGCTGCGCCAGGAGGAGGACTCCATGGACTGTGTGCTGAAAATCAACTCGGGAGCCGGCGGAACGGAAAGCCAGGACTGGGCTTCCATGTTGATGCGAATGTACATGCGCTACGCCGAGGCCCACGGCTACAAGGTGACCATCTCGAACCTGCAGGACGGCGACGAGGCCGGCATCAAGACCGTGACGATGGAGATAGAGGGGGAGTATGCCTACGGCTACCTGAAAAGCGAGAACGGCGTGCACCGGCTGGTCCGTGTGTCGCCCTACAACGCCCAGGGGAAGCGCATGACGAGCTTCGCCTCCGTATTTGTCACGCCGCTTGTCGACGATACCATCGAAGTGTACGTAGACCCTTCCAAAATCAGTTGGGACCTGTTCCGTTCGGGAGGTGCCGGCGGCCAGAATGTGAACAAGGTGGAGACTGGCGTGCGTCTGCGCTACCAGTATAAGGACCCCGATACCGGCGAGGAGGAAGAAATCTTGATTGAGAACACGGAAAGCCGCAAGCAGTTGGAGAACCGCGAAAACGCCATGCGCTTGCTGCGTTCACAACTCTATGACCGCGCCTTGCAGAAACGCCGTGCCGAACAGGCCAAGATTGAGGCCGGGAAAAAGAAAATCGAGTGGGGCAGCCAGATTCGCAGTTACGTGTTCGACGACCGCCGCGTGAAGGACCACCGCACCGGTTACCAGACGAGCGACGTCAACGGCGTGATGGACGGGAAGATTGACGGCTTCATCAAGTCCTATCTGATGGAGTTCGCGGGTCAGGAACACAAGGACTGAGCGTCCGCCCGATTCGTTTCGTGGAATTTTACCTTTTATCCATAAAAACAATACAGCTATGAATCAAAAACACCAGGCAAAACGAAATGCACGCGCTGCGCGTCAGGCCCGACAGGCGCGGCGCGTGGTGAACGGTATATTTATAGGACTGATTGTCCTGATGGTAGCGGGTCTCTGTCTGTACTACTTCTTCATGAACTGAGGATGGGACTGGAGATAGAGCGGAAATTTCTGGTGACGGGCGACTTTAAGCCGGCCGCGCGTTCGCATAGCCATATCGTGCAGGGCTACATTTGCAGTCAGTCCGGCCGTACGGTGCGCGTCCGTCTGCGCGACGAAAAAGGTTACCTGACCATCAAGGGGCTGTCGACCGATAACGGGTTGTCCCGTTACGAGTTCGAGAAAGAAATCTCCCCCGACGAGGCCAACGCGTTGATGAAACTGTGCGAGCCGGGCATTATAGATAAGGTGCGCTGGCTCGTGCCTTGGGGCGGGCATGTGTTTGAGGTCGACGAGTTCTTCGGGGAAAACGAAGGGCTGATTATGGCCGAGGTGGAACTTTCCTCACCCGATGAGCCCGTTGAGCTCCCGTCCTTTATCGGGACAGAGGTGACGGGCGACCGCCGTTACTACAATTCCAGTTTAAGGCAGCACCCGTACAAAACTTGGTAAATCAACAGGCAGTCCGGCTTGTCCCCGGACTGCTTTTATTATAATAAAGGTCTCAGGGCTCAATCTTTCGCAGCTCGGGGCCTGTTCTCCGCGACATTTTTTCAATAAGTTGAAAATTTTCATAAGGCGCAGAGATTCAGCTTCTTTACTCGCTTGTAAGACTTATAATTGATAAACTTTCTCAAAAAAAGTTGGATAAAAGTTTGGACGGTTAGGGCGAAAGTTTGTACTTTTGCACTCGCTAAGCCGGGGAGCCCTGGTGAAGCGGAAAAGAGATCTTTGAAAAGAATTCCATACAGAGAGAGACAATCGGAAGGTTCGCACGAAGCGTCGCCGGCAGGAATGCCGGCGGGAAAGCGTTGAAGAGAACAAAAGAAAAAGCAAAGAATAATACAATGTAGAGTTTGATCCTGGCTCAGG
>USPK01000062.1 GCA_900556465.1 uncultured Prevotella sp.
GCCCGGAAGAGAAAGGATAAGCCCATGGATTACATGCTCGAGACGCGCGGGCTCACCAAGCGCTTCGGCCGCGGCGACCAGGGCCAGGGCCGGTGCGGCCTTTTCCGCTTGCTGCGGGAGGGCGGCCGGCGGGGCGGCAAAGGCCGGCTGTTCGACCCGACCGGCTGGGGCGGCGGCCGCCGGACGGTGGGACGTCCGTCCGGCCTTGGCCACGGGGCGCGGGGCCGTCTCCGTGCGGACGCCGGCCGGCTGCGGCGTACGGGCCGGCCGGGGCGCCAGCAGGACGTAGCCTACGACCAGCGCGGCGGCCGCAGCGGGCAGGGCGAGGAACCAGCGCCGCCGTTGGCGCGGCGCACGCTGGCGCGCCGGGCCGTCGGGCAGCGCCTGGCTGAGGCGTTGCCAGCCGTCGCGGGGCAACGGGTCCTCCCATTGCCGGGCCTGTTCGCGCAGGCGTTTTTCCCATTCGGTGAGCTCCTTCATGCGTCGTGAGTTTTCTGGTATTGGATGATTTCTTTTTTCAGCAAGGCTTTCGCCCGGAGATATTGGGAGGCCGAGGTGCTCTCCTTAATATGGAGTTGGCGGGCAATGTCGCGGTGGCTCCAGCCCTCGATGAGGTAGAGGTTGAGCACGGTGCGGTAGCCGGGCGGCAACTGCCCGATGAGCCGGAGCAGCACGTCGGCGGGGAGTTCGGGAGGCGGCGCTTCGTCGGGCAGTTCGGGCAGCTCGTCGGTGTCGGTGAACGTCAGGCGGCGGCGTTCCTGCAGGTAGGCCACCGCACGGTTGGCAAAGACGCGCCGTAGCCAGGCTTCCAGCGAGCCCTGGCCCCGGTAACGGAAGGTGCGTATGGCTGAGAACACCGAGAGGAAGCCGTCGTGGAGCAAGTCCTCGGCTTCCTCTTGGCGCCCGGTGTAGCGCCGGCAAAGGGCGAGCAAGCGGCCGCCGTAACACTCGTAGAGTGCCCGGCGTGCCTGGTTGTCGCCCGCGCGGCAGCCCTCGGCCATTTCGCGTTCCGTCATCGTACTTCTTATTCTAAGGAGGTGTAGCCGGTTGTTTGCAGGCCTTGTGCGGCGGTCTCTTCTTCTTTCTTCAGCGTCCAGGTGCGTGTGTTGCCGGACAGGTCGACGTAGCTGAGCGTCAGTCCCGGGGCGTCGGCCACGTCGCCCAGCGGCAGCGAGATGTAGCTCGTGGCCAGGGCCTGGCGTCCGTCACCGTTCTGGTTGTGGCGGAACTCCAGGCGCACGTAGCCGTTCGCGTCGGTCTCGTTGTAGCGGACGACGTTGGCGTAGTGCGTGCGGCCGCCGTAGGGGGTGACGGGCATGCGGAACTGGATGTTGAGATGCCCGCCGGCAATCCATACGTCGTCCACGGCGGCCGGGTCGTTGCCCAAGCTGTCGCTTTCGGCCTCGGACGGTTCGGGGAAAAAGTCCTTCGTGAGGACGCGGAGCAGTTCTACAAGGTAGATGGACTGCGGCCGGCGGTCGCCCTCGAGATACTGGAAGCTGGCGATGACGCGCTGGCCCGGGCGCTGGGCGCCGCAGTAGACGAGCAGCGTGCTGTCGGCCACGGTGAGCGCTTCGCCGGAGTCGAAGCGGATGGCATACTGTTGGTCGAGGCGCTCGACGGTGCCCATGCCGACGTAAAGGGGGATGTAGTCATCGTCGTTACACGACGCGAGGCCGACAATACAGGTCAGAAGGGCCAGAAGCAGGTGCTTGCATTTCATAAGTGTAGCTTTTTTTGATGTGAACAATTGGCGTAACGGCGCCGGGAGGGGCCGGGGGCGCTTTTCCCGTTGCCGTACATGCTATAAATAGCGGAGCGGCGCTTTCCTTGCATCGCCTCCTGTTAAAAAATAAGAAATCCCGGACGGCGCGTGCCGCCCGGGATTGCGGATGAGGGACGGTCCGTAGCGGACCGGTGTTTCAGCGGATGAAGAGCAACTCGCGATACTTGGGCAGGGTCCACATGCCGTCCTCGACAATGAGCTCGAGCTTGTCGATATGGTAGCGGATGGAGTCCATGTAGGGGGCTATCTCGTCGTGGTAGGCGATGGCCTTCTCGCGGATGTTCTCGATTTTGTTGACCACTTTGCGCTTCTCGACCATGGCTTCCACGTTTTCGGCGATGAAGCTCGTGTGCTTGTTGATCTTTTCAATGAGGTCGATGTTGTAGGCGCAGAGCTCCTTGGCGCGGTCGGCGGGGAAAGTGACCTGTATCTTGTGCACGTTGTCTACGAGCTCGCTCTGGTACTTCGTGGCTACGGGGATGATGTGGTTCATGCAGAGGTCGCCCAATACGCGCGCTTCCACCTGAATCTTTTTCTGGTAGGTCTCCCACTTGATTTCGTTGCGCGCCTCGAGTTCGTGGCGGCACATGACGTTCATGTCTTCAAACATGCGTACGCTCTCTTCGTCCAGATAGCGGTCGAAGATGAGCGGGCAACTGGTCTCGCAGTCCAGGCCCCTGCGGGCGGCCTCGGCCTTCCACTCCTCGCTGTACCCGTTACCGTCGAAGTGGATGGGCTTGCAGGTCTTGATGTCCTCGCGGAGTACGTCGAGAATGGCGCTGACCCGGCTCTCTCCCTTGGCAATAAGGGCGTCGACGCGCGTCTTGAAGTCCGTGAGGGCTTCGGCTACCGCGGTGTTGAGGGCAATCATGGCGCTGGCGCAGTTGGCACTGGAACCGACGGCGCGGAACTCGAAACGGTTTCCGGTAAAGGCGAACGGCGACGTGCGGTTACGGTCCGTGTTGTCGATCATGAGTTCCGGCAGCTGCGGGATGTCGAGCTTGACGCCGTGCTTGCCTTCCATGGTGAAGAGTTCGTCCTTCGTGGATTTCTCCACCTTGTCGAGCAGCTCGGTGAGCTGTGTGCCGAGGAAGGAGGAGATGATGGCGGGCGGCGCCTCGTTGGCTCCCAGACGGTGGGCGTTGCTGGCGCTCATGATGGAGGCTTTGAGCAGGCCGTTGTGGCGGTACACGCCCATCAGCGTCTCTACGACGAACGTGATGAACCGGAGGCTGTCCTTCGGATTCTTGCCCGGTGCGTGCAGCAATATGCCCGTGTCGGTCGTCAGACTCCAGTTGTTGTGCTTGCCACTACCGTTGATGCCGGCGAAAGGCTTTTCGTGGAGCAGGCAACGGAATCCGTGTTTACGGGCTATCTTCCGCATGAGCGACATGATAAGCATGTTGTGGTCCACGGCTAAGTTGCATTCCTCGAAGATGGGGGCCAGCTCGAACTGATTCGGGGCTACCTCGTTGTGGCGTGTCTTGCAGGGGATGCCAAGCTCTAAGGCCTGGATTTCGAGGTCACGCATGAATTCTGCGACTCGTTCGGGAATGGCCCCGAAGTAGTGGTCCTCCATCTGCTGGTTCTTGGCCGAGTCGTGGCCCATGAGGGTGCGGCCCGTGAGCAACAGGTCGGGACGGGCGGCATAGAGGCCCTCGTCCACGAGGAAGTATTCCTGTTCCCAGCCCAAGTTGGCCTGCACGTGCTTCACGTCGGAGTCGAAGTAGTGGGCTACGGCCGTTGCGGCCTTGTCTACGGCCGCGAGGGCTTTCTTCAGTGGCGCCTTGTAGTCGAGTGCTTCCCCGGTGTAGGAGATGAAGACCGTGGGAATCATCAACGTATCCCCGATGATGAAGACCGGGGACGCGGGGTCCCAGGCCGAGTAGCCGCGCGCCTCGAACGTGGAGCGGATGCCGCCGTTCGGGAAGGAGGACGCGTCGGACTCTTGCTGTACGAGCTCCTTGCCGGAGAAGGCCTCGATCATGCCGCCCTTGTAATCGTGCTCTACGAAGGCGTCGTGCTTCTCGGCGGTCCCTTCGGTCAGGGGCTGGAACCAGTGCGTGCAGTGCGTAACGCCCATGTCCATGGCCCACTGTTTCATGCCCTGGGCTATCTCATCGGCGACAGAGAGTTCGAGCGGCGTGCCGCTCTCGATAGTCTCGCGCAGTTTTCGGTAAGTTTTCAGGGGAAGGTACTTAAACATCTTCTCCTGGTTGAATACGTATTTGGCAAAATACTCCGAGGGGCGTTCTTTCGGGGTCTTGATTTCTAACGGGCGTTTCTTGAACGCTTCCTCTACGACTTTGAATCTTAAGTTGGACATAAGGCCTTGTTGTTTTATGTGGATAGCTGGGAGCGGGGAGGTTACGGTCGCCTCCCCGGTGGAGAGAGGGATTTAGCGCTTCATCCATGCGCGCAGGCGCTGCATGGCTTTCTCGCAATCGGAGCGGCTGCCGAAGGCCGTCAGGCGTATGTATCCTTCGCCCGCGGGGCCGAAGCCTACGCCCGGGGTCGAGACTATGCCCACCTCGCTGAGGAGCTGGTCGAAGAAGGCCCAGCTGCCGGTGCCCTCGGGCGTGCGGAACCAGATGTAGGGGGCATCTACGCCGCCGTAGGCCTGGAGGCCTACCTCGGCCAACGTTTCGCGCATGATGCGCGCGTTCTCCATATAATATTGTATCGTTTCGCGTACCTGCGCCTTGCCTTCCGGCGTGTAGATGGCCTCGGCCGCGCGCTGCACGATGTAGGCCGTGCCGTTGAACTTCGTACACTGGCGGCGGTTCCACAGACTGTTGAGCTGCACCGTCTCGCCTGTCGACGCCTTCACCTGGAGGGCTTTGGGCACCACCGTGAAGCCGCAGCGCAGACCCGTGAAGCCGGCCGTCTTGGAGTAGGAGTGGAACTCGACCGCGCAGCGCTCTGCCCCGGCAATCTCATAGATGGAGTGCGGGATTTCGGGCCGTGTGATGTAGGCCTCGTAGGCGGCGTCGTAGAGGATGAGGCTTTCGTGCGCCAAGGCATAGTCCACCCATTTCTGCAGTTCCGCTTTCGAGAGCGTCGTACCCGTCGGGTTGTTGGGGTAGCACAGGTAGATGAGGTCCACCTTGTGGTCCGGCAGGGCCGGCGTGAAGTCGTTCTCCGCCGTACAGGGGCAGTAGGTCACCTTGTCCCACGCGCCGTTGGCAAAGTTGCCGGAGCGGCCGCCCATAACGTTCGAGTCGATGTAGACCGGGTAAATCGGGTCGGTGACGCAGATTGTGTTCTCCTGGCCCAGGATGTCGCCGAAGTTTCCCGTGTCGCTCTTCGCGCCGTCGTTGATAAAGATTTCGTCCGCGTCGAGCACGACGCCGCGCGGTACGAAGTCGTTCTCCACGATGGCTTGGCGCAAGAACTCGTAGCCGTGTTCCGGGCCGTAGCCCCTGAACGTCTTTTCACTGCCCATCTCGTCGACGGCGCGGTGAAGCGCCTCGATGACGGCGGGCGCCAGCGGGCGCGTCACGTCGCCAATGCCCAGGCGGATCAGGTCCGTTTCCGGGTGAGCCTGCTTAAAGTCTGCCACCCGCCGCGCTATGTCGGAGAAGAGGTAGTTGCTTTGCAGCTTGAGGAAGTTTTCGTTAATGCTTGCCATGATTTTTGTGTTAGGTCCGGGCAGGGAGCGCGTCGCGTTGCCGCTGCTTCCGGAGGGATGTATCGTATGGACAGAAACGAAAAGGGCAGGGTGCCGTTCTCCCCGCCGCTTTCCGCAGTATTTCCTTATAAGGTATCGTCGTAGGCAATCCGGCCGTCGAACACCTTCGTCGCGCCGCCTGTCATGTAGACGTGGCCGTCCGTCGCGCGCCACTCGATGCCGAGGCGCCCGCCGTCCATCACGACCTCCGCGCGCCGGTCCGTGCGGTGCGTCAGTGCGGCGGCCACGGCGGTGGCACAGGCTCCCGTCCCGCAGGCCATGGTGATGCCCGAACCGCGTTCCCACACGCGCATGCGCAGGCTACCGTCCGCCTGCACTTCGGCAAACTCTATGTTGCAGCGCTCGGGGAAAATCGGCGCGAACTCCAGCGTCGGCCCGATTTCGGCCAGGGGCAGGTCTTCCACGCCTTTGGTGAAGATGACGAAGTGCGGGTTGCCCATCGAGACAAAAGTCCCCGTGAACACCTCGCCGCGTGTGCTCGTCACGTTGCCTTCCGTCAGGCTGCCGTCCGGTGTGGCCAGTTGCGTGGGGACGGCCGTAGCCGGTGCGCCCATATCGACCGTCACCTCTTCCACCAGGCCGTTCGCGCCCACCTTCAGGTCGAGCACCTTGATGCCCGAGCCCGTCTCCAGCTTCACCTGTCGGGCTGCGGTCAGGCCGTTGTCGTAGAGGTATTTCCCGATACAGCGCGAAGCGTTGCCGCACATGCGGGCCTCCGAGCCGTCGGCGTTGAAGATGCGCATGGAGAAGTCTGCCTTCTCCGACGGGCCGATGAGCACCAGTCCGTCGCTCCCGATGCCCTTGTGACGGTCGCTCCAGCGAACGGCCCAGACTTCGGGGTGAGCGATGGGGTACTTCTGCGTGTCGACATAGATGTAGTCGTTGCCGGCACCGTGCATCTTGGTAAATTCTATGAATTTTCTCATCGTAGCTTAGGCGGCGGAATACCGGTCCGGTTGGGGACAGGTCCGCTGACGGTGCAAAGTTAGTAAAAAATAGGCCTGCGGATGGCCCGAAGTTCAAAAAACGTGCGCGGCAGCGGCATTTTGTCTTCCACGCGCCGCGGTCGCCGTGCTGCGACGGGCGGAGCGGCGGCTCGCCGACGGCGCCTTTCCCCCGCGCTAAGGTGGCCAACTACGGGGCTAAGGCCCGTAAAAACTGGAATAGGCCCCGTAAAAACTGGGCTAAGGC
>USPK01000063.1 GCA_900556465.1 uncultured Prevotella sp.
TGCGCACGCCCCGCTCCTCCTTGAGGTAGGCAAGCCCCTCCCGGATATCCGCCCGCCACGCCGCCGCGCCCGACACGGCGGTACTGTCCCGCCTCGGCCTGTCCGACGCGGTGCTGACGCCGTGCGACTCGGCCGCCTGGACCGTTGCCGCTCCCGGCGGGCAAGGCCTCGGCACGCTGGTCAGCAGCGAAAGCTATGCCGGCGACGTCACCGGATTTTCCGGCCCTACACCTTTATATATATATATAGACGCGCAGGGGACGGTGGCCGGCCTGGCGCCGGCGGAAAATAGCGAGACGCCTTATTTCTTCGGGAGCGCCTGCGCGGCCCTGTTCCCGCAATGGGCGGGGCGGCCCGCCGCCGAAGCCGCTACGGCCCAAGTGGACGGCGCGACCGGCGCCACCTATTCCAGCCGCGGACTCATCGCCACGGTGCAACGCACGCTCGCAGCCCGCGCTTCGGCCGCCGACGCGGTGCGTAGGGCTCCGGCCATTGGGTGGGGACGGACGGCGGCCGTCTGCGTCGTGCTGCTGGCCGGCATAGTCGTGGCGTGGCGTTTCCGTGAGAAGAAGTGGCCGCGGCTGGTGGTGCTGTTGCTCAACGTAGGCGTGCTGGGCTTCTGGTGCGGCCAGTTCCTCTCGCTCTCTCTGCTTCGCGGCTGGGTGAGCAGCGGGCTCGATCCGGTGCTTTACCTGCCGGGCCTTCTGCTATTGCTGGTGGCCATCGTCATGCCCTACCTGGGCCGCCCGCACTACTTCTGCACGTGGGTGTGCCCCTTCGGCTCGTTGCAGGAACTGGCCTGGCGGCTACCGTTGCCGAAGTGGCACGTGCGGCCCCAGGTCTACAAGGTGCTGCACCACGTGCGCCTCGCCGTCCTCCTGGCCCTGCTCCTGCTGCTGTGGTCGGGCTTCGGCGCCTACCTGCTGGACTACGAGCCCTTCGGCGCTTTCTTCGTGCAGACCGCCACGCCGGCCGTGCTGATTCTGGCCGCCGCCTTCGTCGTGCTGGGCGTCTTTGTGCCCCGCCTGTGGTGCCGCGCGGTGTGCCCGGTCGGCGCGTTGCTCGACCTGTCCGAGCAGCGGCAATGAAACTCATCGTATCACCTCAAACCCTTTCTCCAACATGAACAAGTATAAGATAGTCAGCCTAGTCCTGGCGCTGGCCCTGCTGGCCGCCCTGGTCCGTCTGGTGTACAGCACCGAGGTGCAGCCCGCCCCGGCTTCGGCGTCGGACGTCGTACTGCAGAATATTTTTTCCCGTAAGAGCGTCCGCAGCTACACGGACCGCCCCGTCAGCCGCGCACAGCTCGACACGCTGGTGCGTGCCGCAATGGCCGCCCCCTCAGGCCGCGACATGCGGCCGTGGAAGTTTGTCGTCGTAGACGATAGGGCCGTGATGGACACGCTGGCCGCCCGGCTGCCGAAGGCAAAGATGCTGGCCGACGCGCCTGCCGCCGTGGTGATTTGCGGAGACCAAAGCATCGTGGACAGTGAGGGAAAGCCCTCCGTCAACTGGGCCTACGACTGCTCGGCCGCGGCGGAGAATCTGCTCCTTACGGCCGAGGCGATGGGGCTCGGGGCCGTGTGGACCGGCGTCAGTCCCTACGCCGACCGCATGCAGGCCGTAAGCGAGGCGCTTAACCTGCCGGACCACATCACGCCATTCTGCGTGATTCCCGTCGGTTATCCGGAAGGCCAGCCCCGGCCCAAGGACAAGTACAAGGCGGAAAACGTACACTACAACGGTTGGTGAAGCGATTTCCAGAGCTTAAGAAAAATGTAATCCAGAAAAAATCTGCAAAAAGTTTGTCGGATAAAATAAAAGCATTACTTTTGCCTCAACAAACAGTAGTATTCATGGCACAGTTCCAGTCGTTTTACTTTTTCGGTTATTTTTACTTTGCCGGGCAAGCGAAGCGGGACGTTGTGCGCTAATTTTGAACAACCAATCAATAAAGATAGACAATCCCGCTTCTGGTTCAGGAGCGGGATTTTTTCTTTCAGTTATGATACGAATAGCGATACAAGGCATTAGAGGTTCGTTCCACGACATCGCGTCTCACCAATATTTTACGGGGGAAGACGTGGAACTGGTTTGCTGTAATACGTTTGAGGAGGTGTTTAAGGCCATGGCGTCGGACGATACGCTGCTCGCCATGGTGGCTATCGAAAATACAATTGCCGGCAGCCTGCTCCACAACTACGAACTGCTGCGCGACAGCGGGCTTACCGTCGTCGGTGAGCACAAACTCCACATCGAGCACAGCATCATGTGTCTGCCCGAGGACACTATGGCCGACATCCGCGAGGTTAATTCCCATCCCGTCGCGCTGGCACAGTGTCGCACCTTCCTGGCTCGCCATCCCGAGATGAAGGTGGTCGAGGCCGACGACACGGCGGGGGCTGCCGAGGCCATCTCGCGCCGGCATCTGCGCGGCCATGCCGCCATCTGCCACGCCGGGGCCGCGCCGCTCTACGGTATGAAGGTGTTGCGCCAGGCCATTGAGGACAACAAGCACAACTATACCCGCTTCCTCGTCCTGAGCGACCCGTGGAACGCCGACCGCTTCCGCGACCTGCCCCATACGAACAAGAGCAGCATCGTCTTTACCCTGCCGCACGAGGAGGGAAGTCTGTCGCAGGTCCTCTCGATTTTCAGTTTCTACAAGATTAATCTGACGAAGATTCAGTCACTCCCTATCATCGGGCAGGAGTGGCAGTATCTGTTCTACGTAGACGTGACGTACAACGACTACTTGCGCTACCGGCAAAGCATAGAGGCCGTGCGACCCTTAACGAAGGAATTAAAAATCTTAGGCGAATATGAAGGAAAGTGATAAAGACATTCAGCAGAAGGCCTGCGACGGCAGCGCGTCCGTCATTCGGCCGGCCCACCGCCTCGAGCAGGTGAGCGAGTACTACTTTTCCCGTAAAGGGAAAGAAATAGCCCGCCTGAACGCCGCCGGACGCGACATCATCAGCCTGGCTATCGGGAGCCCCGACATGCCGCCCTCGCCCGAGACGGTCGAGACCCTGTGCGAGGCCGCCCGTCGCGACGACGCGCACGGCTATCAGCCCACCGTCGGCATACCCGAACTGCGTCGCGCGATGGCGGACTTCTATCGCCGCTGGTACGGCGTGGAGCTGGACTATCAGAGCGAGATTCAACCCCTTATCGGTTCGAAGGAAGGCATCCTGCACGTGACGCTCGCCTTCGTAAATCCGGGCGAAAAGGTCCTGGTCCCCAATCCCGGCTATCCCACCTACACATCGCTGTCCCGCTTGCTGGGTTGCGAGGTCGTACCCTACGACCTACGCCCAGAGAACGACTGGCAACCGGACTTTGACGCGCTCGAACGGATGGACCTCTCGGGCGTCCGCCTCCTGTGGAGCAATTATCCCCACATGCCGACCGGCGCACCGGCCCGCCGCGAGACGTACGAGCGCCTGGTGGACTTCGCCCGCCGCCACGGCATCGTTGTCGTGAACGACAATCCCTACAGCTTCATCCTCAGCCACGAGCACCTCAGCCTGTTGCAGGTGCCCGGAGCCAAGGACTGCTGCATCGAGTTCAACTCGATGAGCAAGAGCCACAATATGCCCGGCTGGCGCGTCGGTATGCTCGCCACCAACGCCCGTTTCGTCAGCTGGATTCTCAAGGTGAAGAGCAACATCGACTCAGGCACGTTCCGGCCGGTCCAACTGGCCGCGGCCCGTGCCTACGCGAACACTGCCGCCTGGCACGAGGAGGCCAACTACAACGTCTATGCCCGCCGCCGCGTCCTGGCCGGTCAGATTATGGAGGCCATGGGTTGCCACTACGACCCCTCGCAGACGGGCATGTTCCTCTGGGGCCGTATCCCCGACACGTATGCTGACGCGGAGGAACTGACCGACCGCGTACTCGACGAGGCGCGCGTCTTCATCACCCCCGGTTTCATTTTCGGCTCGAACGGACGCCGCTACGTCCGCCTCTCGCTCTGCGCGAAGGAGGACAAGCTGGCCGAAGCCTTGCGCCGGGTGCAGGCGGCGTTCGCCAAGGACGCGCCCGCCCGCCGCTGACCCCCGACCGACCGCAATAAGAATATCATCCTTAAACAATATTTATCATGGAACTCGATTTAGAACCATTGAAACTCCCAGGCATTGAGCCGAAACGCCCCATCGTCATCGCCGGCCCGTGCTCGGCCGAGACGGAAGAGCAAGTAATGGAAACCGCCACGCAACTGGCCAAGAAAGGCATCAAGATATTCCGCGCCGGCATTTGGAAACCCCGCACAAAACCCGGAGGTTTCGAGGGCGTCGGCACGGTAGGCCTGCCGTGGTTGCAGCGTGTGCAGAAAGAACTGGGGATGCTGACCGCCACCGAGGTGGCAACGCCCCGCCACGTCGAGGCCGCTCTCGAGGCCGGCGTGGACATTCTCTGGGTCGGCGCCCGTACGGTGGCCAATCCCTTTGCCATGCAGGAACTCGCCGACTCGTTGCGTGGCGTCGACGTCCCCGTGCTGGTGAAAAACCCCGTAAATCCCGACCTCGAGTTGTGGATAGGCGGTCTGGAGCGCATTAATGGCGCGGGCATCAAGCGCCTGGGCGTCATCCACCGCGGCTTTTCCTCTTACGACAAGCGTATTTACCGCAACCTGCCCATGTGGCACATTCCCATCGAGCTGCATCGCCGCATCCCCGCCCTGCCCATCTTCGGCGACCCGAGCCACATCGGCGGGAAGCGCGAACTCATCGCGCCGCTCAGCCAACAGGCCATGGACCTCGGCTTCGACGGCCTCATCATCGAGAGCCACTGCAACCCCGACGCCGCCTGGAGCGACGCGTTCCAGCAAGTCACGCCCGACGTGCTCGACTTCATTCTCGACAAGCTCGTCGTACGCAACGTCGTACAGTCTACCGAGAGCTTGACCGCCCTACGGCGCCAGATTGACGAGTGCGACAACTCCATCATCGAGCTCCTGGCCAAGCGCATGCGCATCTGCCGCGAGATAGGACAGTACAAGCGCGAGCACGCCATGACCGTAGTCCAGACGGACCGTTATACAGAGATTCTCGACAAGCGCGGAGCCCAAGGCGTGCTTTGCGGTATGTCCGCCGAATTCCTGAAAGTTATCTTCGAGGCCATCCACGAGGAAAGCGTCCGTCAGCAAATCGACATCATGAACAAGTAAGGCCGTCGTCCGCCGGCGCCGCGCAGTCCGTCCCGCCCGCCGGGCGCCGGCGCCCGGCGGACGGTTCCCGTTTATACCTCACCTCTATGCGAATCCTGATACTCGGAGCCGGGAAAATGGGCTCCTTCTTTGTCGACCTGCTCAGCTTCGAGCACGAGACAGCGGTCTACGACGTCGACCCGCGCCGCCTGCGTTTCATGTACAACACCCTGCGGTTCACGTCGCTCGACGAGGTGGACGAGTTCCGGCCCGAGCTCGTCATCAACGCCGTAACGTTGAAGTACACCGTCGACGTATTCCGCGACGTGGCCCCCCACTTGCCGGCCGACTGCATCCTGAGCGACATCGCCTCGGTCAAGACGGGTCTGCGCGAATACTACGCCACGTGCGGCCACCGCTACGTCTCCACGCACCCGATGTTTGGCCCCACGTTTGCGAACTTAGGGGCCCTGGCCAGCGAGAATGCCATCATCATCACCGAGGGTGACTACATGGGCCGCATCTTCTTTAAGGACTTGTACACGCGCCTGGGGCTCCACATCTGCGAATACACCTTCGACGAGCACGACGAGACGGTGGCCTATTCGCTGAGTATTCCCTTCGTCTCAACCTTTGTCTTCGCCGCTGTCATGAAGCACCAGGACGCCCCCGGCACTACTTTCAAACGCCACATGGCCATAGCCCGCGGCGTGCTGGGCGAGGACGACTGCCTGCTCCGCGAAATCCTCTTCAACCCCCGCACCGGCCCGCAGGTGGACCGCATCTGCGCCGAACTCAAGGAACTGGAGGACATCATCCGCTCGCAGGACGAGGGGCGCTTGGATGCCTATCTAAAGCGCATCCGCCATAACATCGCCTGACGCGGATGCAGCCCCCATGCCGCTGCGCCGGTCGCCGGCTTCCGTGGCCCTATGTTTATCCCCGCCACCGTACTTTGCGGACCGGCGGGGATGATTTTTTGGAAAAAAGCGATACGTAAAGCAGAAAATTTATTAAACCCGAATCGGTCATTAGAACTGAATTATCTTCATTTCTAATGACCGCCATTAGAA
>USPK01000064.1 GCA_900556465.1 uncultured Prevotella sp.
CTGTATCCCAACCTTGTTAACCTTAAATCTAATACTATGAAAAACACAGTGCAAAGATACGGCTCTTTCGGTAAACGGCAAGCCCCCGGGGCTACTTTTTCTTCATTTATAGCATTTTTTAATAGTAGAAAAACCTAATTGCAAGGTTTGCTTGCCCTTTTGTGTGAAAAACGGCACCTGTCGGCCCCCTGCCCCACCCCGGCGGCGGGCTGCGGCGCGGCGTCGGGACAGCCGCCGGGGGCGGCGCAGGAGGGCCTGCGCCGGGGCGGGGCCGCCGGAACGGGCGGAAAAAAGGGTGGCCCACGCTTGCCCGTATCCCTGGAATTGCATAAATTAGCTGCGCAACCTTTTCACTTCCATTTTTCACCAGTCTAATACGGAGGAATCCTTATGGTACCGCTATTCTCTCTCTCCGCGTGGCTCGCGGCTCCCGAGGTGCAGGTCGGCATCACGGTCGTTACGTTTGTGGCCACTATCGTGGCATTCATTGTCAATAAGGTCCGGGCGGACATCGTGGCGCTCTGCTCCATGGCGGCCTTGCTGCTGACGGGCGTCATCTCGCCGAAGGACGCCCTGGCCGGGTTCTCCAATTCGGCCGTGGTCATCATGATCGGCCTCTTCGTAGTGGGCGGCGCCGTGTTCCAGACGGGCCTGGCCAAGGCCATCAGCGGGCGCCTGCTGCGCCTGGCCGGGACGAGCGAGAAGCGCCTCTTCTTCCTCGTGCTCCTGGTGACGGCGTCGGTGGCCGCCTTCGTGAGCAACACGGGTACGGTGGCCTTGCTCCTGCCCATTGTCCTGGCCATGTCGAAAACGGCGGGCGTCAGCCCGGCCAAGTTGATGATGCCCCTGGCCTTTGCCAGCAGCATGGGCGGCATCATCACGCTCATCGGGACCCCGCCCAACTTAATCGTGGACGGCTATCTGCGCGACAACGGCCTGGCCGGCTTCAGCTTCTTCGACTTCACGCCCATCGGCCTTATCTGTCTGGCCACGGGCCTCGTGTTCCTCTATCCCCTCTGCCGCTACTTCCTGAAGCGGCGCAGTGCGGAGACGGCCGAGCCCGACGAGGAACCCTCGCTCGGCGGCTTGCTCCAGGCCTACCACATCGGCGACTGCGTGTTCCGCCTGCGGCCCGACGAGCGCCAGGCGGCCGCCGCGCCCCTTTCGGTAGGCGAGCTCGACATCCGGCGCCGCTATGGCGTCACCGTGCTCGAGGCCCGTCGCGAGGCGCATACGCTCTTCGGCTCCGCGGAGCAGGTGGCGGTCCACTCCGACACGCTGCTCACGGGCACGGAGACGCTCTACGTCCTGGGCCGCAGGGAGCGCGTGGACCAGCTGGCGCACGCGCTGCACTACACCGTAGTGGACGACGGCGCACACGGCGGCATGAACAAGCTGGACTTCTACGAAATCGGGCTGGCCGAGGTGCTCATCACGCCCGACTCGGCCCTCATCAACCGGCCCCTGCGCGCGGAGAACTTTGCCGAGCGCTTCGGCATCAACGTCCTGGCCATCAAGCGCGCGGGCCACTATCTCTTTGAAGACATCATCGACCTGAAGGTGAAGGCCGGCGACATGCTCCTCGTCCACGGCGCCTGGCAGGGCATAGAAAGCATGGCGAAGAAGCACCGCGAGTGGATCGTCATCGGCAGCCCGACGGAGACGGCCGAGCAGGTACCCCTGAGCCACAAGGCGCCGCTGGCCGCCGTCATCATGATACTCATGGTGCTGGCCATGGTATTCGGCGACTACATCGGCGTGCCGCCCGTGGCCTCCGTCATTGTGGCCGGGCTACTCATGGTACTGACGCGCTGCGTGCGCAGTGTCGACGCGGCCTACAAGATGATTGGCTGGGAGAGCATCGTACTGATTGCGGCCATGATGCCGATGAGCACGGCGCTGACGAATACGGGCATCTCGCAGTGGATAGCGGAAAACATCGTGGGCTCACTCCAAGCCTTCGGGCCCTATGCGGTCCTGGCGGCGGTCTATCTGGTCACGTCGCTCCTCTCTACTTTCATCAGCAATTCGGCTACGGCCATTCTCGTGGCGCCTATCGCCTGGCAGGCGGCGGCCGGCCTCGGCGGCGCCAGCCCCGAGCCCTTCATGATGACGGCTGCCGTGGCGGCCAGCGCCTGCTTTGCCACGCCCATCTGCACGCCGCCCAACGCGATGGTGATGAACGCCGGTCACTACACCTTTATGGACTACGTGCGCGTGGGCTTGCCCCTGCAGGTCGTGATGGGCATCATCGCCGTGCTGACCATACCGCTCTTCTTCCCGTTCTGAGCGCCGTCGTTCCGGGACGTAACGCAGCGTTCCCCGTCACTGCAGGCCAGTGGCGGGGAACGCTTTTCGGAGCCGGGCGATGCGGCTCAGTCGTCGGACGAATTGGTCCAGTGATGGATGGGGACGCCCCAGCTGCGGACCACCTCAAGGTCCGCGCCGAAGGGCATACGGGGTGCCGGCACGCCGCTGCCCAGGCGGGTGGCCGAGACTTCTTCCCAGGCCTCGTCCCACAGGCCGCGGTCGATGAAGGACTGGAGCGTCTGCTGCCCGCCCTCGACCAGTACGGACTGGAGGCCGAGGCGGTGGAGCGCCACGAGCAGCGTGTCGATGTCGGCATAGGCGGTGAAGCCGGCGGGCATCTCGCCCTCGGCCACGCGCCCAAGGACAATGCGCATGGGCGACTTCCCCGCCCAGTGGCGGACGGTGAGCGACGGGCGGTCGAGCTGGAGCGTGCGGTGGCCCACTACGATGGCCTGGTGCCGGGCCCGGAGCCGGTGGACGCGCATCAGGGTGCGCGGCGTGGAGAGCCGGGCGGGCGGCTCGTCGGCGCTGAGGCGCCAGCGGTCGATGAAGCCGTCGCTCGAGCGGGCCCATTTCAGCGTGATGTAGGGCCGTTGGTGGGTCTGGAAGGTGATGAAGCGGCGGTTCAGGGCTACGCATTCCGCCTCGAGCACGCCGACCGTGACGTCGATGCCGGCGTCGCGCAGCCGCTGGATGCCTTGCCCGTGGACGCGGGCAAAGGGGTCGACGCAGCCCACAACGACGCGGGGAATGCCGGTGCGGACGATGAGCTCGGCGCACGGCGGCGTGCGCCCGTAGTGGGAGCATGGTTCGAGGCTCACGTAGAGCGTGGCCGCGGAGAGCAGGTCGCGGTCGGCGGGCGCTACGGAGCGGATGGCGTTGACTTCGGCGTGGGCCTGTCCGCAGTGGACGTGGTAGCCCTCGCCGAGGATGCGGCCCTCGTGGACCAGGACGGCGCCCACCATCGGGTTGGGCGGTGCGCCGTAGGTGCCGTTGCGGGCCAGCTGGATGCAGCGGCGCATCCATTTTTCGTGTTCGGCTGTGGTTGGCATGGGTAGTTGTGGGTTGTGCGTTACGTCCCCGCCCGTTTCCCGGAGCCGGGGCGGACGAAAAGCAACGCGGGGCTTGGCCTGTCGGCGGCCTTGTGTTAACTTTGCAGGGCGATGTCTCCCTACTACGAAATCCTGCGTCAGGCCGCAATGGCCTGCGGCGACGGGCGCGAGGCCCGCGCGGTGGCTTTCCTCGTCCTCGAGGAAGCGTTCGGCGTGTCGCGCCTCGACGTCTATGCCGACAAAGTTAGGCATTTTTCGGAAGACGAGCGGCGCCGGCTCCGCGATATTTCGCGCCGCCTAGCCGCGGGCGAGCCCGTACAGTACGTGCTGGGCTGGGCGGACTTCTGCGGGCTGCGCCTGGCCATGACGCCCGCCACGCTCATCCCGCGGCCCGAGACGGAGGAGCTCGTGGCCTGGGCCGTGGCCGAGTCGCCCGCCGCCCGCCGCGTGCTCGACGCCGGCACGGGGAGCGGCTGCATCGCCCTGGCCCTGGCCCGCGCCCTCCCGGCGGCCGAGGTGACGGCCTGGGACGTCTCGCCGGAGGCCCTGGCCGTGGCGGCGGCCAACGCCGCGGCGTGCGGCGTGGCGCTGCGCTGCGAGCGGCGCGACCTGTTGGCCGCACCGCAGCCCGACGCGCCGTTCGACCTCATCGTGAGCAACCCGCCCTACGTCTGTTCCGCCGAGCGCGCCGGCATGGAGGCCCGCGTGCTGGACTACGAGCCGGCCACGGCCCTCTTTGTCCCGGACGACGACCCCCTGCGTTTCTACCGCGCCCTGGCGGCCCTCGGGCAGCGCGCCCTGGTGCCGGGCGGACGGATGTACGTGGAAATCAACGCGGCCTACGGTCCGCAGACGGCGGAATGCTTCGCCGCGGCGGGCTACGGCGACGTGGAGCTCCGCCGCGACGCCTACGGCCGCGACCGCATGGTGCGGGCTGTGCGCCCCCTCTCCCCCACTCCGCGGCGAGGCTGACAGGCGGCCGGCCGAAGATTCTGCGGCCGGCCGGGCCGTGCGGGGGTGATTTTTATATTAACTTTGCAGGCGCAAAGATTATTCAATTAACTCATATACATGGAAAAAGATTTGTTTACCCTGTTGCCCTACCGGGTGGCAGACTTGTCGCAGGCCGAGTTCGGCCGGAAGGAAATCGCGATTGCCGAGCACGAGATGCCGGGCCTCATGGCGCTGCGCGAGAAGTACGGTCCGTCCCGTCCGCTGGCAGGCGCCCGCATCATGGGCTCACTCCACATGACGATACAGACGGCGGTGCTCATCGAGACGTTAGCGGCACTGGGAGCCGAAGTGCGTTGGAGCTCGTGCAACATCTATTCCACGCAGGACCACGCCGCTGCCGCCATCGCCGCGGCCGGGCACGGGGTCTATGCCTGGAAGGGCGAGTCGCTCGATGAGTACTGGTGGTGCGCGCTGCAGGCCATGAACTTTGCCGACGGACAGACGCCCGACCTCATCGTCGACGACGGCGGCGACGCCACCCTGATGGTGCACCTCGGCGTACAGGCCGAGAAGGACCCCGCCGTACTCGACACGCCCTCGGGCAGTGGCGACGAAGCGGCCCTGAAGCGCCTGCTGAAGCGCGTCCTTAGGGAGCGGCCCGGCTTCTGGACAAAGCTGACGCAGGGCATTAAGGGCGTGAGCGAGGAGACGACGACGGGCGTGCACCGCCTCTATCAGATGATGGAGCGGGGCGAGCTCCTGTTCCCCGCCTATAATGTGAACGACTCGGTGACGAAGTCGAAGTTCGACAACCTGTACGGCTGCCGCGAGTCGCTGGCCGACGGCATCAAGCGCGCTACGGACGTGATGATTGCCGGTAAGGTCTGCGTCGTGGCCGGCTACGGCGAGGTGGGCAAGGGCTGCGCCCAGAGCATGCGCTCCTACGGCGCGCGGGTCATTGTCACGGAGATTGACCCCATCTGCGCACTCCAGGCCGCGATGGAGGGTTACGAAGTGCTGACGATGGACGAGGCCGCGCCGCTGGGCAATATCTTCGTCACGGCGACGGGTAACATCGACGTCATCACGACAGGCCACATGGCCGCCATGCCCGACCAAGCCATTGTCTGCAATATAGGCCACTTCGACAGCGAGATTCAGGTGGAAGCCTTGAAGCAGCTCCCGGGCATCGAGGTGACGAACATCAAACCGCAGGTCGACAGCTATCGCTTCCCGGACGGTCACCGCATCACGTTGCTGGCCGACGGTCGTCTCGTGAACCTGGGCTGTGCCACCGGCCACCCTTCCTTTGTCATGTCCAACTCGTTCACCAACCAGACCCTGGCTCAGATGGAGCTCTACGCCCGGCCCCATGCCGTCGGCGTCTATCGGCTGCCCAAGCATCTCGACGAAGAGGTGGCGCGGCTGCATCTCAGTCGCATCGGGGCCCATCTGACGAAACTCACGCCGGCGCAGGCGGACTACATCGGCGTGCCCGTCGAAGGGCCGTATAAGGCTGAACATTACCGTTACTAATCCCCCCTCCGCCCGGAGCG
>USPK01000065.1 GCA_900556465.1 uncultured Prevotella sp.
CAGATGCTGACCATCAAGAGCCGCATCCGTGCCACGCTGGCCAAATGCTTGAAGAATGGCAGTCTGCAGGTCTCCATCCGTCTGGCCAAGCAGGATGAGATCAAGCCGCTGCTCTCGCCCAAGGAGACGCTCGACCAACTGGTCAAGGAGAATACTGCCGTGGGCCGGTTGGTGCAATCCCTCAGCCTCGATCTGGCCTGACGTGCTATTGCTCCCACCCTTGTCCCTGGAGGCAAAGATACGGCGTTTTTTCGCAGGATTATTTTGCGGTTTGGAAAAAATGCCGTATCTTTGCACCCGATTTTTTCAATACTACCCATTTCCATGAGACCCATACGGACATCGCAGTTGAAGCAGACCCGCCGGCACGCCGAAGCGCGCGCCTGCCGCACGGTGCATGTCCACTGGTTCAGCGGTTTCATCTAATCCCTTCAGTTTTTCTTTCCGTAAGGCGTCCGCAAGGCTGCGGCCGCCGGCCTCCTGGTGTCCGTCGGGCTGTCCCGCCGGACGGGAGACGTCCGCACACTTTGTTTCACAGGAAAAACTGACTTCACAGATGTTTCGCATATTGCTGCTGCTCCTCCTCGGTGTGGGAGTGGGCTACGGACTGCGCCGCCTGCCGGCCGTCCGCCGGGTGGAAAGCACCACCCGTTTCACCGTTTACGCATTGCTTTTTGTCTTCGGCACGACGCTGGGCATGAACCGTTCGCTGATAAGCCAGCTGGGCTATTTCGGCTGGCAGGCGGCGGTCATCGCACTGCTCGGCGCGCTGGGCAGTTTCGGAGCCGCCAGCCTGCTGCAGCGGCTCGTCAGCCGGAAAGGGGGTGGGCGATGAAAGAGAACCTGCTCCTGCTCGGCTGCCTGGCCGGCGGCGTGGCGTTCGGCGCCTCGGGCTGGGCGCCGGCCTTGCTGCAGCGGCCCGAACTGCCCATGCTGCTGCTCTCGCTCCTCGTGTTGCAAGTGGGCATAGGGTTGGGCTCGAAGCCCGACCTGCGCGGCCTGCTGCGCTCGTTGCGCTGGCCCATGCTGCTCTTGCCCGTGTTCACCATCGTAGGGACGCTGCTGGCGACGCTGGCGGCGGGCCTGCTCTTCCGCGACGAGGCGCTGTCGGACCTGATGGCGGCGGGCAGCGGCTTCGGCTACTACTCCCTCTCGTCGTTGCTCATCGTGGAGGCCAAGACGCTCACCGCGGGCGCCGAGGCGGCGGCGCGGCTGGGCGCCATCGCGCTGCTGGCCAACATTATCCGCGAACTGCTGGCCCTCTTTGGCTGTGCCTACGTGGTGCGGCGCAGCGGGGGCTATGCCGCCATCTCGGTGGCGGGGGCCTGTTCGATGGACGTCTGCCTGCCGGCGATTCTCCGCTCGTCGGCGGACAAGTCGCTGCTGCCCGTAGCGATGGTCCACGGCCTGGTGCTCGAGGTGAGCGTCCCCCTGCTCGTGACGGGCTTCTGCCACTGAGCGGGCGCAGCGATTTTAGGCCGTTTCGCTTGGCGCTTCGGGCCTCAACCCTTATCTTTGCAATCGTGAACAAAAAATAACGAATCATGACCAATCAGAAAGTGCGGGTGCGCTTTGCACCCAGCCCCACGGGGCCGCTCCATATAGGCGGTGTGCGCACCGCCCTTTACAATTTCCTCTTTGCCCGTCAGCATGGCGGCGAGCTGGTGCTCCGCATCGAGGACACCGATTCGAGCCGCTTCGTGCCCGGCGCGGAGGACTACATCGTCGAGGCCTTCCGCTGGCTGGGCATAGGCTTCGACGAAGGCGTGGGCATCGGCGGGCCGCACGGCCCCTACCGCCAGTCCGAGCGCCGCGACTTGTACAAAACCTACGTAAGGCAGTTGCTCGACGCCGGGTGGGCCTACGTGGCCTTCGACACGCCCGAGGAACTGAACGCCCGCCGCGAGGCCGTCCCCAACTTCCAGTACGACGCCCATACGCGCGGCTCGATGCGCAACTCCCTGACGCTGCCCGCCGCCGAGACGGAGCGCCTCGTGAGCGAGGGCGTGCAGTACGTGGTCCGCTTCAAGGTGGAACCGGGCGAAGAGATTCACGTCGACGACATGATTCGCGGCGACGTGAAGGTTATGTCCGACATTCTCGACGATAAGGTCCTGTACAAAAGCGCCGACGAGTTGCCCACGTACCACCTGGCCAACATCGTCGACGACCACTTGATGGAGATAACGCACGTCATCCGCGGCGAAGAGTGGCTGCCCTCGGCGCCGCTCCACGTACTCCTCTACCGCGCGCTGGGCTGGGCCGACACGATGCCCCGCTTCGCCCACCTGCCCCTCCTGCTCAAGCCCGACGGCAAAGGCAAGCTCTCGAAGCGCGACGGCGACCGCTTGGGCTTCCCCGTATTCCCCCTCGAATGGCATGACCCGAAGACGGGCGCCGTAAGCTCCGGCTATCGCGAGAGCGGCTACCTGCCCGAGGCGGTCGTTAACTTCCTGGCGCTGCTCGGTTGGAATCCGGGCACGGACCAAGAGCTGCTGTCGATGGACGAACTCATCGCGCAGTTCGACCTCTCGAAGTGTTCCAAGAGCGGGGCACGCTTTGATTACGTCAAAGGACTTTGGTTCAACCGCGAATACATCCAGCGCACGCCGGACGCCGTCCTGGCGCCCGAGTTCGACTGCATCTTGCGCGCCAACGGCATCGAGGCGCCCCTGGACCGCGTGGAGGCCGTAGTGGGCATGATGAAGATGAAGAAAATCAACTTCGTGCACGAACTGTGGCCGCTCTGCGACTTCTTCTTCATAGCCCCGCAGACCTACGACCGGGAGGACAAGTTCGTCCGCAAGAACTGGAAGGAAGGGACCGCCGCCGAGATGGAAGCCCTGGCCACCCTGCTCGAAGGGCTCGACGACTTCAGCGTAGCGGGCCTCAAGGCCGCCGTCGACGCCTGGTGTGCCGAGGGCGGGCGCAAGCCCTGGAACCCCTGGCGCGTATGCCTCGTCGGCACGGGCAAGGGCCCCGACATGTACGAGCTGGCCGCCTTCCTCGGGAAAGCGGAGACGCTGGCCCGCATGCGCCGCGCCGTCGCCGCGCTGGGTTGACGCCTGTCTTCAGAATCTCCGTTACTTCCTCTTTACCCATACCCCATGTATTCGCTGGCTATTTATCTTTATATGCTGTGCGCCAACGTGGTTGCGCTCTTTAACCGCAAGGCGCGCCTCCTGATGCGCGGCCACCGCGAAGCCTGGCGCACGCTGCGCCGCAACCCGGGGACTGAACGCTACGTCTGGTTCCACGCCGCCTCGCTCGGCGAGTTCGAGCAGGGGCGCCCGCTCATGGAGCGCCTGCGCCGCGAGCGGCCCGACTGCAAAATATTGCTCACGTTCTTCTCCCCGTCGGGCTACGAGGTGCGCAAGGACTACCCCGTGGCCGAC
Source organism: uncultured Prevotella sp. (assembly GCA_900556465.1). Taxonomy (GTDB): domain Bacteria; phylum Bacteroidota; class Bacteroidia; order Bacteroidales; family Bacteroidaceae; genus Alloprevotella. Next base: position 3,396 of record USPK01000065.1, read on the forward strand.
GTCGTCTGCTACCTGCCCTTCGATACCCCGCTCAACGCCCGCAAGTTCGTCCGCCTGGCGCGCCCCGAGGCCGCCTTCTTCATCAAGTACGAATTCTGGCGCAACTACATCGACGTACTCCACCGCCAGGGCATCCCGATTTACAGCGTATCGAGCATTTTCCGCGAAGGGCAGATCTTTTTCCGCTGGTACGGCTGCGGCTATGCCCGCGTATTGCGGCGCATCACCCACCTGTTCGTGCAGAACGAGCACTCGCGGCTGTTGCTCGAGCGCCTGGGCGTGACGGACGTCACCGTAGTGGGCGACACGCGCTTTGACCGCGTCATCGACATCCGCAACGCGGCGAAGCCCGTGCCCCTGGCCGAGGCCTTCGTGCAAGGCGGCGGGCCCGTCCTTGTTGCCGGCAGCACGTGGCCCGTCGACGAGGAGTTCCTGCTGCCTTACTTCAACCGCCGGCCCGACCTGAAGCTCATCATCGCCCCCCACGTCGTCTCGCCGGACCACCTGGCCGCCATCGAAGCCGCCCTGACGCGGCCGGCCGTGCGCCTCTCCCAGGCCACGCCCGACAACGTGGCCGCCGCCCGGTGCCTCATCATCGACGGCTACGGCCTGCTCTCCAGCATCTACCGCTACGCCACGATGGCCTACGTCGGCGGCGGCTTCGGCGTGGGCATACACAACGTGCCCGAGGCCGCTGTCTACGGCTGCCCGGTCCTTATCGGGCCGAACAACAAGCGCTTCCGCGAGGCCCAGGCCCTGCTGGCCAACGGCGGCTGCCGTGAGGTGGACGGCGGCGAGGCCTTTGCCCGCGTGATGGACGAATGGCTGGCCGACCCCGCGGCCCTGCGACGGGCCGGCGAGGCCGCCGGCGCCTACATCCGCGACAACGCCGGCGCCGCCGACGCCGTGTTCCGCTACTGTTTCCACTAACGTTTCCGATAGCGCGGGCCGGACCGATACGTCTGGCCCGTTGCCTGTTATCCCCTGAGAAAAGATGAACGCAATCCTTGTCCTGTTGCTCTGTGCCGCAGTCGGTGTGGCCGGATATCTCGTAGGGCTCCTGCGGGCCCGCCGTGCCTTGGGCGGCGCGGTCGAACAGGCGCGCCGCGACGCCGCAGCGGCCGAGGCGCGGCTCGACGCCGAGCGCCGCCATGCCGCCGAGGCCCGCGACGCCCAGGCCCAGGCCCTCCGCAGCGAGTTCCGCGCCGTGGCCCGCGACCTGGCGCAGACCGAGGGCCAGACCCTGCGCGCCGAGCACCTCCACCTGCTCGAGGCGCAGCTCGGCCCGTTGGGCAAGAGCATCGAATCCTTCCGCGAGCAGTTTGTCGCCGGCCACGCCGCCATGGACCGCTACGTGAAGGACCTGATGGAGCGCGCCGAGGCCGTGGGCCGCGAGGCCGGCGAGCTGGCCCAGGCCCTGCGCGGCAACAACAAGCTCCAGGGCAACTGGGGCGAGGCCGTGCTGGGCAATCTGCTTGACGCCGCCGGCCTGACCCGTGGCCGCGACTACGACGTGCAGTATCAGACGCACGACGACGCCGGGCACCGCCTCATCCCCGACGTAGTGGTCCACCTGCCGGGCGGGCGCGCCGTCATCGTCGACTCGAAGGTGTCGCTCACGGCCTACGTCCAGTACGCCACGGCCGAGGCCCCCGCCGAGCAGGAACGCCAGTTGCGCGAACACGTAGCCTCCGTGCGCCGCCACATCAAGGAGCTGTCGCAGAAGGACTACGGCGCCGTGGTGCCCAGCAGCATCGGCTACGTCCTGATGTTCATCCCCGGCGAAGCGCCCTACGCCGCCGCCCTGGCCGCCGCGCCCCAGCTGCCCGCCGAAGCCTATGCCGACCGCGTCATCCTGGTCAACCCGACCAACCTCCTCATGGCGCTCCAGCTGGCCCACAACCTCTGGCAAAGCGACCTGCAGCGCCGCAGCGTGGGCGAGATCTACGCTTCGGCCGAAAAGCTCTACAAAAAGTTCGCCCTCTTCGCGCAGAACTTCGTCCAGATGGGCCGCAGCGTGCGCCAGCTTTCCGAACTCTACGACAAGGCCGAGCGTCAGCTCCACACGGGCCGGGGCAACATTGTCAGTCAGCTGGAAGGCTGGAAGAAAAAGGGCCTGACGCCCGGGACCGACATCCCCGAAGCGCTCCGTGCCGCGGACGCCGACGACCCCGACGCGCTGCCGCCCGACCCCGACGCCCCGGCCGCCGGGCCGGACGAAGCCGCCGCGGGGCCCGGCAGCGCGTCGGCATAGCCTGCTCCCGCCGCCCCTGCCACTGGGCGGCGGCCGCTCCGCCCCCGTCGCGCCTCGCCGCCGCCTTGGGTATGCGCTGCCGTCCGGCGGGTCGTGGCGCGACGGACCGACATTCCCGAAACCTCAATAGGGGACTTCTATAAATTAAATCCCTGATTATAAGTTGCATAAGCGGATAAAA
>USPK01000066.1 GCA_900556465.1 uncultured Prevotella sp.
GACCGATGAACGATATGGGGCCGCAGGCCGCCGTTACGACAGCGGCGAGCAGGCCCGTGGCCAGCAGCACCACGGTGCGGGTGGCGCGGACGCGTGTGCCGAGGTTGCGCGCGTAGTCCTCGCCCAGCAGCAAGGCGTTGAGCGACTTGGCCTTTAGCGCTATGGGCAGCAGTCCGAGCAACAGGAGCAGGGCGTAGGCAGGCAGTGCGGCCGTCGTCACGCCGGAGAAGTCGCCCAACCCCCATACGACGTATTGCTGTACGCCCTGGGCGGTGGCGAAGAAGTTGAGGATGGCGACGACGGAGGATATGGCGAAGCTGATCATGACGCCGGCCACGAGCAGGTGGAGGTTGCCCCGCAGCGTGGAGGCGCAGAACAGGAGCAGCAGGATGACGCCCACGGCTCCGGCGAAAGCGGCCACGACCGTCAGCACGTGGCCGGTGAGGCTCAGGCCCGGCGCGGCAAACGAGCCGCCCAGGCCGAGCATGGCGATGGCCGCGCCGAGGCTGGCGCCGGAGTTGACGCCGAGCAGCGAGGGGTCGGCCAGCGGATTGGCAAACAGCGTCTGCATGGCCAGGCCGCCGGCTGCCAGCGCGCAGCCGGAGAGCAGGGCCGTCAGCAACTGGGGCAGGCGCGACTGCAGGACGATGTAGGTGGTCGTTGCGTCGGCCGGCGACTGTCCGCACAGGGCGCGCCAGACGTCGGCCGCCGGGAGGTCGACGCTCCCCCAGAACAGGGCGGCGGCACCGAGTAGCAGCAGGAGCAGCAGGCTAAGCGCGTAGGCTGTCTTCATAGGGCGGGAGTTTCGTCCGATACGTTGCCGGCCGGTTCAGACTTCAAGGGGAAAAAATAGCGGGGACTGTAGCCCGGTAGCAATTCGGGATGGAAAACGTGGATGAGGTCGCGCAGCAGCAGGTCGGGATGGAACGGCACTTCCTCGTAGAAGGGCGTCTTGTAGGTGTTGCAGCCGAAGACGTGGCGCTCGCGCCAGGGCTTCAGCTGGCGGTAGAGCGGGTCGTCCGCGCCGAGCTGTTCGTAGGTCAGGTCGCTTTCGGCGCCGTACTTGACGAGCCAGACGTCGGCCTCCCGGCTCCGGGCGAAGACGGCCTCGGGCGAAAGCGCGGCCGAACCGCTGACGGCCTGGTCGGCAAAGAGGTAGTCGGCCCCGGCGTCGGCATAGAGGCGGCCCAGGTAGCTCGCTCCGCCGGGGACGTACCACGTGTTGCCCTGCTTCAGGTCGCAGAGCAGCGTGGGGCGTCGGGCCGCGCCGGCGGCCAGGGTGCGGAGGCTGTCGTAGCGGGAGCTGACGGCGCGGAACAGGGAGTCGGCCCGCGTCTCGCAGCCGAAGAGGAGGCCGAAGAAGCGCATCCACTCGGCGCGCCCCAGGGCGGAGCGCTCCATGTAGTCCTCGCACTCGATGATGGGGATGCCGAGCTGCTGCAACGGGCCGTATCCGCGGTTTTCCATGGAGGAGACGAGCAGAGCGTCGGGATGGGCCGCGGCCAGGCGTTCCGCTTCCGGCCGGATGGCTGAGCCCATGTCGGCCAACCGGCCCGCGTCGACGGCGCGCAGCAGTGCGGGGTGCTGGACGTAGGGGACGTCGCACAGCCCGACGACCTGGGCCTGGCAGCCCAATTCGTAGAGTAGCGCGGCGTGGATGGACGAAAAGCAGACGGCGCGGCGCAGGGGCGTCCGGACAACCTGGCCCGCCGGCAAGTGTCGGGGCAGGGCCTGGGCCTGGGGAACGAGCACGTACGTCTGGAGCGTGCGCCCCTCGTGCCAGGCGTCGAGAATCTCCACTTTTGTGAAGCTGTCCGTGCGCTCGATGCGGAGCAGGGCGGCCCGGTCGGCCGGCTCCTCGCCCTCATGCGCGGCCGGCCGGCACGCTGCCAGCAACCAGCCGCACAGGGCGACGAGGCCCATGAGCCAGGCCCCGCGGAGGGCGGAATAGGGGGAACGGCTCCGTGTCATGGCGTTACGGTGATCTCGCCGGCGATGCTCGTGTTCATCAACTCAACGATGCGCGACTTGGAGTAGTCGTGCCCCAACAGGAACATGAGTTTCGTCACGACGCACTCCATCGTGCCGTCGTAGCCGTTGAGGACGCCGGCCTGGAGCAGTTGCAGCCCCGTGCCGTAGCGGTGCATTTCCACCGTCCCCTCGGAGCATTGCGTGATGTTTACGAGGATGATACCGCGCTTGTCCAGTTCGCGGAGCTTCTCAATAAGCCAGGGCTTCTGCGGCGCGTTGCCCGAGCCGTAGGTCTTGAGGATGACGGCCTTGAGGCCTTTGATGTGGAGAATGGTCTCTACGTACTCGCGGCGGATGCCGGGGAAGAGCGTGAGGATGATAACGCTCGTGTCGAGCAGGAAGTGCGGATGAAACTTTTTCCCCGGCTCGGGATAGCGAATCAGATGGGTAGCATATTTGATGTGTATGCCCGCAGTTGCGAGCGGTGGCAGATTGAACGAGCGGAAAGCGTTGAAGCCTTCGGAGTTAATCTTCGTCGTGCGGTTGCCTCGCATGAGGCGGTTTTCAAAGAAGATGCACACTTCGGGGACCATGGGGCGGCCCTGTTCGTCGCAGTCGGCAGCGATTTCAATACTCGTCAGCAGGTTTTCCTTGCCGTCCGTGCGCAGCTGGCCTATGGGAAGCTGCGAGCCGGTTATGATGACGGGCTTCTCCAGGTTTTCCAGCATGAAGCTGAGGGCAGAGGCGGTGTAGGCCATCGTGTCCGTGCCGTGCAGGATGACGAATCCGCCGTACTGCTCGTAGTTGTCGCGGATGATCTCGGCGATTTTCACCCAATACTTCGGCTCCATGTCGCTCGAGTCAATAGGCGGGTGGAAAGTAATCGCGTCGATGTGGAACGCAAATCGTTTCAGCTCGGGGACGAGGTGCCGGAAGTGCTCCAGGTCGAAGTTCTCGAGCGCTCCGGTCTCCGGGTTCTCAATCATGCCGATAGTGCCACCCGTATAGATGATTAGGATAGAAGGCTTTGAAGTGTCCATAATGCAAAACTACAAAAATTATCAGACACACTGCCCCCGGCTTACTTCTTTTTGGTTAACGCCCTGCCGTTTTGCTGGATATTCCCCCGTTTCCGCGCATTCCTGCTCGTCCGCCCCTTTGCTTTCCCGGCCGCCGGCCCATACGCAAATCGTCCGCCGGGCCTTGCGGTCGGGCGGACGATGTTTGGGAATGGAGGGCTACGCCTTAGCCGTCCGAAGGTGGACCCGGAGGGAATCGAACCCTCGTCCTAACAGGAAAGCACTACGCTTTCTACATGCTTATCTTGGCCTAAGTTTTCGAGTAACGGCAAGACCCAAGCCACTCGCCGGAACCTTATCCCCAAAAAGACTTCACCGCCCGCGCGGGGCCGCCTGCGGCTATCTCCGAGTTAACTGCACCGCCGGATCAAGACGCTTCGGAGAAACTGCTCTTGGGCGATGTCTCGTTCCAACAATCTTAGTCGGAATTAAGCTGACCTACTGGACTTCAATCAGGCAGCGAGAGCGTATTTGTTTTCGCCAATTAAATTTTTGAAAGCCGAGATTAGAGTGCCCGCTTCCGTCCGCACTGCATGCTTACGCACCACTTTGACCTGCAGTCAAATCCAGTCAGGCCCTAATGGGAAAGCAAAGGTAGGGATTTCCCGCGATACGGCCAAAACCGCGGGGCGCATTTTTTGTGCCCGCCCGGCGGCGGGGTCGCCGTTTCGGGCTAAACCGGCGGGGTACACCTATAATATATATAGGGCCGTCCCGCTTTTTCGCAGCGCCGGCGTCAGAAAGTCTTCTCGTTGGCCAGGTTCCAGGCGTTCAGGAAAGCAGCCTTCGTGATGTCGACCACTTTCCCCCAATTGATGCGGTCGGCATGGTCGCCCGGCTGGTGGTAGTCTGGGTGTCCGTCCGTGTGGTACCAGATGATGGGGATGTCGAGCAGGGCGAACGTGCCGTTGTCGCTGCCGCCCACGGGCCGGTCCCACGCCCGGTAGTCCGGCTTCAGCTGCAGCCCGTAGGTAGCGATGGCGTCGCGGAGCCATTGCTCGAAGACCGGATGACTCTCGGTGTAGAAGTAGACCACGTGCTGCGGTTGTGCTTCGCTATGGTTGCGGCCTATCATGTCAAAGTTCAGGTAGGCCTTCACCTGGTCCATGTGGGGATAGGTCTGTGCGAAGGCACGGGAGCCGAGCAGGCCTTTCTCCTCCCCGTCCCAGAAGGCGAAGACCACCGTGCGCTTCGGCTGCTGCCCGCTGGCGACGAAGGCGCGCGCTATTTGCAGCACGGCCGATACGCCCGACGCGTTGTCGTCCGCCCCGTTGTATATCTGGTCGCCTTCGAGCATGGGGTCGTAGCCGATGTGGTCGTAGTGCGCGCCTACGATGACGATTTCGTCGGTCCGTTTTCCGGGAATCATGCCCAGGATGTTGCGCAGGTGGAGCGTCTCGTGGACGCCCTTGCGCAATTGGGCGATGGAGTCGGGATGGACCTCCCAGCGCTTGCCCCGCAGCTGCCGTTCGGCGTGACAGGCGTCGAACGGCTGGACATAGTCGTCGAGGAAGGGCCGGATGCCCAACGCCTCGAGGTGGGCCAGGATGTAGTTTCCGGCGATACGGCCGCCGGGCCATCCCGCTTCGCGCCCTTTCAGTTCGTCGCTGGCCAGAAAGCGGACGTGAGCTTCTGCCGTGGCGCGGTTGATGCTGGCGAGCCCCTTGTCTATGCCCCGGTCCGCGCGGACGGGGCTCCCGGACAGCAGGAGCAAGCTGAGAATGAGTGCAATTCTTTTCATACGTTTGAGGTGAATGGTGGTGTTGGGAAATAGATGGTTCGTGGGTGCGCCCCTGCCGGGTGTGGAGCCTCGCCCAGGCCTGGCGTCGCGCGGCCGCCGGTGCCGGGCTGGAGGTCTGCCGGGCCGAAAGTCCCGAAGTAGGGGCTCGTGCTCTGGGCTAAGGCTCGTCGCTACGGGGCTAAGGCCCGTTTTTCCCGAACAAGGCCCCGTCGCTATGGAGCAAGGGAAGGCGGACGCATAATAATAGATAGGTTCCGGCGAGGGAGTGCAGCGGCGAAGGGCAAAGTGCCTCGTGCCGCCGGCGCCCCATCTGGAATTTTTCAGCTTTAGGAGGTAAAGGTACGGATAAGTGGAGAATTTTGCCCGCCGTAGTCCGGATTTTTCCTTCCCGCGGCCGAAAAATTCCTTTTCTGCGGCCGGATGCCTCTTTTCCGCGGCAAAATTTTTCGTCTCCGTAGGCAAATTTTCCGCACCCGATACCTCGCGGCCGGCCTCATTCAGCCCGTCGCGCCAGGAATTGGCCCGTTCCGGATGAAAATTTTTCACGCCGCGCAAATCATAGTGAAACAGCGCATTACGATACTTCTCGCCACACTTTTCAGTATTTTCTTCAAAAAAAGTTGGATAAAAGTTTGGACGGTTAGGGCGAAAGTTTGTACTTTTGC
>USPK01000067.1 GCA_900556465.1 uncultured Prevotella sp.
GGCAGCGTCAACCAAACCGGCGCTGGCGTACTGGTCGTCGAAGGTCACGTCGGAGTCATAGAGGTAGTTCACCGAAGCGCTCTGGGCCTCGCTGACGAGGTCGGCCAGGCTGGCGAGCAGCTGGTTGTGCTCAATCTCCGGCAGCATGGCGTCAATGACATCCTGAGATACCGGCGTGAAGGCCCACTGGTTGCCTTCGCCCGTAGAGTTCCACTGTACGAACTGCATCGAACCGTCGCAGTGACCGAAGTTACCGTTCTGGTCCTGGATGCGGAAGAGCGTGCCCTGCAGCCAGGGGAAGGTGAACGTAGCCGTCGACTCTTCGCTCGTCGTGAAGATGACAGACGTACCTGTACCTGCATTTACGAAGCGGCCCGTCTTCACGTTCTTCAGCTGATAGCGGTCGTTGCCGGCGTCGACTACCTGCCAGATGTAGCGGGCATCGGCAGCCGTCAGCGTCTCGGGAATCGTGTAGTTGGCCGTACAACGCACGTTGGCGCCGTCGTCATAAGCGGCATCCTGCGAACGCTGGCTCTTCATGATGTAGTAGCCCGGCGTTACCTGTACGCGGCCATTGGCCAAGGCCTCGGAAGCGGCAACGAGCATATTGTACACCTCGAGACAAACATCCTCGGAAGGCAGGTCAGCTCCTCCAAGCGCATCGCTATAAGCCAGGAAAGCAGCTTCCAACTGATCGTAAACCTCCTGCGAAACGCAACCGGGCGTGGTGCCTACGGTGAACGCTGTCTCACTCCAGCCGCTGGGGAAGAGGGCTTCGTAGGCCTCGTTCATCTTCTCGTAATTAGTCTTCGCGCGCTGCGTAGCGTTGTAGACGAACCAAGCGTTCGTGTCCTGATAGCTGCTGACAGCGGGGTTGCCCCAATAGCAAAGGAAGTTCACCGTGCCGTCATCGTCGACCTCTGCCAGGGCAAAGATCATGGTAACGCCTTCGCTACCTGCCTGACGCTCGGCATTGAAGCCGGCGCGCTTCTGGGCAGTGGTCCAAGTGTTCCACTGGTCTTCGCTGGTGAAGCCGTTCGTAGCCACGCAAGCCGTAAAGTGAAGGGCTTCCGAGCGGGCCATGGTGTAGGCGTTGTTACCGGACACGTACTGTCCGTTATACACGCTCCTGAGGACGTAAACCGTAAAGGTCTCGCCGTCATTGTCGACGGTACCGTCCTCCTCGAACTGGTAGATACACGTCTCGTCCGGCGTCGTAATGCCTGCCCCGGAGGCCGACAGATACTGGTCCGGATGCCATTGCGCGTAGGTACCATGCTTGATGGCGTAATTGGTGCCGGTCTGGATCTCCGTCACGGGATTTTCGGTGTCTATATCCCACGTGACATCACTGACCTGCGCCAACGCCGGCGATGCGCCTGCGGCAAAGAGCAACAGGAACATCGCAAGAAAATTGTAGATTTTCTTCATTGCTGATTGGTTTTAGGTTTGTTGAACATTATGAGAATTAAAAATTTTCCATAGGAAATCGCATGTAAATTTACTGTTAAGAATCCGAACTCAAAAATATTTCGGTCATTATTTATCAACATTTAACATTCATATATTTCCCGCGCTCTTCCGGAACTGTAAAAAGGGCGGCGAACAGGGGCGCGGACGGGACGCCAGTATCCAGCAGTGCGGTCGGTTAGCCGCACCGGCGGCCCGGGTGGCGCCGGGCGAACGGGGCTAAGGCCCGTACGGACGGGGATAGGGCGAGTTCTGACGGGAATAGGGCCCGTGTCCGGGGCAACCGGCCGGCGGCGCCGGGCCAGCGGGCACGAAAAAGGCCGGCCCCGCGGAGGGACCGGCCGGACCGCGCCGGAGCGCGGCGGACAAGGGTTCGCGAACGTTACTTCACGAAGACTTTCTGGCCGCCCACGATGTAGAGACCTGCGGGCAGGCCCTTCGTAGCGGTGGCGGCGGGCACGCCGCTGCGGAGCTTCACGCCGGAGAGCGTGTAGACGTCGACGGGACCGGCGGACGGGCCGACGGTCGGCGCGCCGGGGATGGCGTTGATGATGCCGTCGATGCGCAGCTCCCTGTCGCCGACCACGTCGGTCTGGGGCAGGGCGTCGCTGAGGTAGCCGCCTCCGGCGGCCACTTCGTCGTCAGCGTTCGTGATCTGCACTTCGCCGTCGACCAGGATGCCGTAGCCGACGCCCGGACGGATGGCGGTGGGAGCGGCGACGAGACCGTTCTGCGTGAGCGGTTCGTAGCAGTAGGTCACGGTGCTGTAGAACTCGTCGAGGTCGAAACTGGTCAGACCGAACATGAAGGTAGCCCCCTCCGTGTCGTTCTCAATGATGAAGGGCACGCCGGCCTGCACCTGGCCCTCTTCGTAAAGGGAGAGTTCCAGGTAGCGCTGGCCGTCGTCAGCGACGCGCTGGCCCTCTACGCGGTAGATGCCGGGCGAGCTGAAGTAGACGTTGATGGGGAAGGGCAGCGTGACGACGCGCATCGAGTTGGGCTGTACGTCGAGAACGTGGGAACCTTCAAAGAGGTCGACGGGCACGAAGACGAGGTTGGAGTTGCCGCCCTGTGCGCTCCAGTTGACGACGGCGCCGGAGGGGTCGGCATTCACATAGTAGCCCTCGACGAGCTGGAGGTTGAAGACGCCGGGCGTTCCGGAGAAGACGCAGCGCAGGCCGTCGGCGCTGTTGCCCATGGGCAAGGCGTTCGAGAGGTCGAGCGTGTCGGGGTCGGCCACGTTCTTGTAGACGTTGGTCAGGTAGTGGCCGGTGCCGAGGTTGCGCAGGGTGAAGGCACCGTCGTCCGTGCGCTCTACGCGCCAGAGGAGGTTGAGGCGGGAGCTGTAGAAGTCGTCGTCGGCGTAGCCCCAGTTGGCCGTGGCCTCGGTGCCGGCATTGTCGGCGTAGAGGTAGTTGCCCTCGGCGGCGCCGTCGGTGCCCTGGAACTGGATGTAGTAGAAGCCGTCCTCGGGCACGTTGAGCTTGTCGTTGAATTCGGCCAGTGCGGCATGGACGCGCTGCGTATAGGTGTCAATCTGGTCGAGCGTGAGGTTGACGCCGGCTATCTCGCTCTCTATTTCGTCGAGCACGGCGGTCAGTGCGGCAGCGGCGCCGGCCTGGAAGTAGCCGGGCTCGTCGCCTTCCTCAGCCGCGGCGGCCTGGGTGCGGGCGTTCTCGATGAGGTTGTTCAGGGCCGTGGGGTCGGGATAGGCCTCGTTGAAGGCGTCGATGGCGGCCTGGAGGTCGTCGATGACCGTCTGCGTGACGGTGCTGTCGGCCAGGGCGGCCTCGGCCAGGGCTATCTGGCGGTCCAGCTCGTCGCGGACTTCCTGCGGGATCATGTCGTAGAGCGGGTTGTGGCCGCCGTCCTCGTAGAAGCGCATCTCGCTGACGTACCAGCAGACGCCGGCGCCGTGCCACGTGTTGTCGAAGGTGCCGAGCACGGTGAAGCGCAGGTGCTGCACGGGCTTTTCAAACTCGATGTGCATCACGGCCGTGCTGCTGTCGCGGCTGCCGGTGGCAAAGCGGGTCGTGTACTGGTAGACGACGGAATCCTTGCGGAGCGTGTCGGTCCAGACGTCGGCGAGGGGGTCGTCGTTGGTGACGAAGGCCACGTAGAGCGGGTTGTTCTCGGCCGGCTTGCTGTGGCGCTGGGAGAACTTGACGAAGAGTTTCTGCACGGCCTTGCCCAGGTCTACCTGGAGGTAGTGGTACGTGGTAGCGTCGTTGTTGCTCCAGGCCGTGTGGAAATAGGTCTCCAGATTGCCGTCGCTCAGCTGGGTGAACTGGTCTTCGATGGCGTAGCCCTCACCGGACTCAGGGGCATTGGTCTTCATGAGGGCGGGGTCGGCCAGGCCGTCGGAGGCATACTGGTCGTCGAAGGTGACGTCGGAGGCGTAGATGTGGTTCAACCGGGCGCCGCGGGCGTCGGCCAGGGTGGAGCGCAGGGCGGTCATGAGGCGTTCCTCGGCCACGGCCTCGGTGAGGCTGGCAATGACGTCATCGCTGACGGGCGTGAACTCCCACTGATTGGCCGTATTGCCTGCGGAGTTCCACTGCACGAAGTTGTTCGAGGCATCGCAGTGGGCCATGTTTCCGTTCTGGTCCACGATGTCGAAATAGCGGGCGGCGTCCCAGGGGAAGGTGAAGGTGGCCGTGGGCTCCTCGGACGTGGTGAAGTCGTTGGACGTGCCGGGGCTGGCGTCGATGTAGCGGCCCGTGGAGAAGTTGCGCAGGCGGTAAGCGCCGTTGCCGGCGTCGATCACCTGCCAGATGTAGCGGGCGTCGGAGACGGTGTAGGTCTCGGGAATCTCGTAGTTGCCCGTGCAGTGTACGATGGAGCCGTCGTCATAGGCGGCGTTGCTCGAACGCTGGCTGCGCAGGATGTAGTAGCCGGGGCTCACCTGCACGCGGCCGGTGGCCAGGGCCTCGGCGGCGGCATTCAGCTGGTCGGCGACGGCCAGGAGCTCCTCGTCCGAAGCATCGGGGCGGCCGCTGGCGTCGAAGTAGGCGTTGTAGGCTTCCATGATCTGGTTGAAGAGCGCTTGCGAGATGCAGCCGGGCTCGGTGCCTACGGGGAAGCTCGATTCGTCGGGGCTGGCGGTGCCGAAGAGGGCGTCGTAGGCGTCCTGCATGAGCTCGCGGGCCGTGGCGGCGCGGGGCGTGGCGTTGAGCACGAACCAGGCGTTCGTGTCGAAGTAGGTCCAGAAACCGGGGTCGCCGTAGTAGCAGATATAGGTGAAGAGGCCGTCCTCGTTGGGCTCGGCAGAGGCAAAGACGAAGGTCTTGCCGTCCACGCCGGGCTGGGCGGTGTTCTGCGCGGCGCTGCGGCGCTGCAACTCCGTGAGGTCAGCGAGGTTAGTACCCTCGGGGTAGCCCGTGGCCAACAGGGCGGTGAAGTGGAAGGCGTCGCTGCGCGAACGGACGTAGCTGCCGCCGGAAGCCAGGTACTGGCCGTTGCCGACGTTGCGCAGGATGTAGAGCGGGAGGGTTTCGCCGTCGGTCGTCACCTGGCCGTCCACCTCAAACTGGTAGATGGCATAGACGTCGGGCTCGGTGATGCCCGAACCGTTGACGGACAGGTACTCGTTGGGCTCGAAACCGGCATTCGTGCCGTGCCGCAACGCATAGTTCACGCCGGGCTCAATGACCGTAACGGGGTTGTCGCCGTCGACGTCCCACTTCGTGTCGGAGTCCTGCGCCAGCGCTGTCCCGCCGGTCATCAGCAACAGGCAGAACAGGGAAAGAAAACGATAGATTTTCTTCATGGCTGTGATGGTAATTAAGTAATGAAATGAATTAGGAAG
>USPK01000068.1 GCA_900556465.1 uncultured Prevotella sp.
CGCCCGACGCCGGCCGGCAGATGGGCCGCTGCATCTACGGCTGCGACCGTTGCGCCGAGGCCTGTCCGTGGAACCGCCACGTGCCGCCGACGCCCGAGTCGGACTTCCAGCCCAGTGCCGCCCTGCGCGCCATGACGGCCGCCGACTGGCACCGCCTCAGCCCCGAGCAGTACCGCGCCCTCTTCCGCCGCAGCGCCGTCCGCCGCGCCAAGTACGAGGGCCTGCTCCGCAACATCCGCGCCGTCGAGGCCGCCGCCAGCGCCGCCGGCGCGTTGCTCCCGGCTGAAACCGCGTTGCCCCCGGGCGGTGCGGCCTATTCCGGCGGCGAAAAAATCGGGCGCAGAAAAAATCGGGCCGGCGGCTTGGTTATTCCCGAAAAAAATTCGTAACTTCGCGCCGTCGTTTAGCAACGACCCTGAGTTTGTCCCATGGTGTAATGGTTAGCACTAGAGATTTTGGTTCTCTCAGTCCCCGTTCGAATCGGAGTGGGACAACTTCCATTCAGCGCCCCGTGCCTTTCGGCATGGGGCTTTTTTGGCTTGCGCTATGAGTTCGCTCCTCCGTTTCCATATCGACGCCCGCTTCCGTCTGTCGACGGACTGGGTGCGCCTGCGCTTCGAGCCCGGCGACGGTCCCCGCGCCTTTCTCCGCGAGGAGGCGGAGGGGCAGGTCGTCGTTCTCCCCGCCGGCTTTCCCCTGGAGCGCCCCGCCGCCCAGGCGTGGGCCAACCGCGTTGTCGTGGAACTGCTGCGGCGCCGGGCCCTCGCCGTCCTGCCGCAACGGCTCGACGATGCGGCCCGTCGCTTCGGGCTGCGCTACCGGCGGCTGACGGTGAAGAACGTTTGTAGCCGGTGGGGCAGCTGCTCGGCCGACGGGAACATCAACCTTTCGCTTTGGCTCATGCTCCTGCCCACGCGCTTCGTGGACTATGTGGTGGTCCACGAACTGGCGCACCTCGTGGAGCGCAACCACGGTCCGCGCTTCTGGGCCACGGTGGACCGTTTCCTGGGGCAACCCGGCGCCGGCCACCGCACGGCCCGCGAACTCAACGCCTATTTCCGCGACTACTGCCGCACCGTTTTCCGCGCCCCAATCGCCGCGCGCTGAGGCCGGGGGCGGCGCGATGTCGCCCATTCCTCTTGGCCTGCGCCCCGTCCGCCGCGTGCCGCAGGGCCGGTCCGGCCGCCCATCCCGCTTCCCCGGCGCGCCGCAACTGCCCGCGCAGGCCCCGTTGCGCCTCCGCCTTTCCTAATCTTTACAAAATCTTAATACGAAAAGCAGAAAACGGGCGCACCGCTTCCGCCGATTATTTCGTAAATTTGCACCATACGTTTACAGTTCACATTATTAACTCAAAACCACAAGACGTATGAAGAAATTTTACGTATTGAAGACCCTGTGCGCGCTGTTCCTGTTCGCCCTCGTCGGCGTCACGGCCTCCGCGCAGGAAGTCAAGTTCGACTTCGGAGCCAACGAGTTCGGACTTCCGATCGGCAGCAACGAAGAAGGTGCAGCCGATGCCGGAAACATCACTGCGCCTATTGTGAAGGACGGCGTCACGCTGACGTTCGACAAGGCCACCGGTGACACGCCGCCCCGCATGTGGACCGGTCCGCAGCTCCGTACCTACAAGGGCAACACGATGACGGTCACCGCTCCCGAGGGCGAGACCATTTCCTCGATTCAGTTCACGGCTGACGGCAGCAGCAGATTCAAGTTCGCCGTTGACGGGACCGACATCGACCTGAACACCGGCTGGACCGGCGAGGCCGCTTCCGTCACGTTCGACGGTACGGGTTCGTCGCGCCTGTTCACCGTCACGGTCACCCTGGGCAGTGGCGGCGAAACGCCCGACCCCACTCCTCAGCCTGAGCGCTACGACATCTTCACCGAGTCGTTTGCCAACGGCCAGGGGGACTTCACGGTTGACGACGTGAGCCTTGCCGAGGGCCTCTCTTATGTATGGAAGGCCGACACCAAATACGGCTACATGAAGGCTTCCGCCTATGTAAGCGGTACGAACTATGCCGCCGAGAGCTGGCTCATCTCTCCCGTCATCGACCTGACCGGTTCCACGAATTCGCAGCTCGCTTTCGACCACGCCGGCAACTTCTTCGGCGGTGCCGAGGGTATGGCTGCAGCCGTTTCCGTCAAGGCCCGCGTGGAGGGCACGGAGGATTGGACCGACCTGACCCTTTCCGAGTGGGCCTCCGGTAATTCCTGGACCTTCAGCGCCACGACGGCCGACCTCTCCGCCTTCGACGGTCAGCGCATCCAGTTGGCCTTTGTCTACACCTCTACGGCCGACGTTGCCGGCACGTGGGAAGTGCAGAATGTTGTCGTTTCCGGCGAACTCGAGGAAGCACCCGTCGACGTGGCCGAACCGACCTTCTCGCCCGAAGCCGGCGCTTACAACAACAGCGTTGAGGTGAGCCTCTCCGCCGCTGAGGGCCTGACCGTATACTACACGACCGACGGCACCGAGCCCACGACGGCCTCTACCCTCTACGAAGCGCCCTTCACGCTGACCGAGACGACCACCGTCAAGGCCATTGCCGTCGACGCCGAGGGCAACGTGAGCGACGTCGTGAGCGCCACCTACACCGTGCGCCAACCGCTCGACGTGCCCGAGGGCTGCGTGGGCTTCGACTTCACCATGAACCCGTGGGGCCTGCCCTTGTCCAACGATGGAAACGTTCCTATTTATCGCGTAGAGCAGGACGGCGTAGTCCTGACGGCTACGGACGGCACCACGACGCCGCCTCGCATGTGGAACGACTTCAATCTGGGTCCGCAGTTGCGCGTATATAGCGGCGGCACGCTGACCTTCACCGCTCCCGAGGGCTACCAGATCACGAAGATTGAGTTCGTCGCCGCCAAGTTCGGCTTAACGACCACAGTCGGCACGCTTATCGACCAGACCTGGGAAGGCAGCGCCCCGAGCGTCACCTTCGACGTCACCGCTACGACGAATATCTCCACCGTCCTCCTGACGTTCGACCGTCCCGTTGTCGACGGCATCGACAGCGTGACGACCGGCACGGACGCCGCTCCGGTTATCTACACCATCGACGGCCGTCGCGTAGAGCGCGCAGAGCGTGGCCTCTACATCATCAACGGTCAGAAGGTTTACGTGAAGTAACTTCCCGTCATTCATCCACCGCGCTCCGGCGCGGCGAGGCCGGTCCCGCCTGGGGCCGGCCTTTTTTGTGCCCCAGCCCGGACGGGGCCGCAGTCCAGCCGGCGTTTCTCCCTTCCGCGTCCCCGTCGGCCCGCAGCGCCGCCGATTGGGGGCCGCTTTGCCGCGTCGGGCTGCCGGGTAGCGCCGACGGTCGGCGCACGCACGGGGCTAAGGCCAGTTTTTACGGGCCTTAGCCCCGTTTTTACGGGAATAGGGCCCGTTCCGGCGCGGCCCGTCGGGCGGATTTCCGTCCCAGGCAGCGGGCCCTGTTCCCGGTTGTCGGGTTGCCCCTCGGGCTACCGGCCGCAGGTCGTCGGTCTGTCCGAAGAGCCGGTTTGTGACATGGAGTGTCTTTTGAAAGGGGTGAAAAGTTAAGAAAATGTAAATCGGGGGGGTGGAAAATACTTTTTAGCTTTTCTTCAAAAAGGTCTGCTTAAATTTACCCCCGAAAATCTTTTTTTGTTTTATTGTTTCACTCATCTAAATCAGCTTCACTATGAAGAAATTTACTACTTTTCTTTCCATGATGCTGTTGTTCGTGATGGGAACCCTGTCCGTATCGGCCCAGTCGCCTGAGTTCGTGTACGAAGTCGGTAACTCCGTGACAGAGATTCCTGTCGACCAGGACGTGGTCATCCGTGGCGGTGTCAACACCGGCTTTACGGGGTCCAACTCCTACTTGAGCAACCGCAATTCGTGGATGGCTACGCCGGACGAAACCTGTGTGTTCCACTTCGTCCGGGTAGGCGAGATCGACGTGCCTACGGTGGGCACGCTGCCTACGTATGCCCTGTTCAACGTGAACAACGGCAGCTATTTCACGGAGTCGGCCACCTACTCCCGCTCCGTAGCCGACGCGTTCGTCTTTACGGCCGAGTTGAGCAAGGGCGGTACGGCGCCCGCATCTTGGGACGGCACGTACACGTTCAAGGACTTCTACAACATGGTCATGGAGGAGCAGCTCGCCGCCGGCATCGGCCAGACGTTCGTCTTCTGCAAGGCCGACCTGACTTCCATTGTCCCGACTTATCTGGTGTATGGCTCTTCGCTCATCGCCGCTTATTATAATGTGAACGACTTCTTCGTTTGTCCCGTGACGGCCCGTGAAAAGACGGCGCGCGAGAAGTTCGAGGAAGTCTTCAACGAGGTCTTCTCCAGTGGTTTCAATCCCGACAGCTACACGGTCGGCACGACGCCGGGCTGCGTTTCTCAGGCCGGTATCGACGCCATGCAGGCTGCCTACGAAGCCGCTTTCGCCGCTTTTGCCGACTTGAGCCTCTCCGACGAAGAGCTGAATGCCGTCATCGAGCAGATTTATGCCGCTCAGGAAACGTTCAACGCTTCCGTCGTTCAGGTAACGCCGGGCTACTACGTCATGCTGAGCCAGCGCAGCCAGGATGCCGTTTACGACGACGGTGCCAACGTGCGCTGCTCCACGGGTTACGCTGTGCCCGAAGCGTTGACGACGTCCGACGCCCGCTACATCTGGGAAGTGGTGGCTACCGACAACGGCCGCTACCAGTTGCGCAACTTCGTGACGAACCGTTACATGGACGCCGGTGCCGGCACGTCCGTCATCTTCACGACGAGCGAGACGCCCTCCGCCACGTTCAACTTCACCCTGCTTTCGGGCCGCTACTTCGGCATCCAGGACCAGAACGGCAACTGGGGTCACTGCGACGCCTCGATGCAGTTCGTGCTGTGGAACTCCACGGGCACGGGTAACCAGTTCGAGTTTGTGCCCGTCTCTGCCGACGCCGTCGAGGCCCTGCGCCCGGCCGTTGAGCAGGACCTCCTGCAAAGCGCGCTCGCCGAACTCGTGACCGAGGTGCAGAACGGTAAGAAGAACTACCTCTACGCCTCCGACGTGACCTTCGACGACCAGTACGCCAGCGCCGGTTTGGTTGACGCTGCC
>USPK01000069.1 GCA_900556465.1 uncultured Prevotella sp.
ACGCTTTCGCGCGGCCGGCCGCCGGTAGGGGAGTGTCCGGGCCGGGGCCTATACCCCCAGATGGCGTACCACTTTCAGCAGCGCCTCGGTCGGGAAGGCGCCCAACAGTTGGATCACCGTCCGCTCCTCTTCCGCCACGCCGAAGATGAGGATTTCGTCGTAGCCCCCGTTGCCGGCGTGCGCGTAGACGTGTACGTAGCGCTCCTCCTCCCGGATGGTGCTGACGGGCTGGTAGCGCGCGTCGCCGTCCACGCCCTGGCGCAGGGCGTCGAGCAGTCGCTGCGCCTCGCGCCCCGAGGCGTAGACCTGCACGAGCCGCGCGACGGGCAGCGCGAAGCTGTCCGAGAAGACGGCCGTCGTGTCCGCCTTGTCCGAGTGAATGACGCCCTCCATGCGGAACAGCGCCGAGAAGTCGCAGCCCCTCCAGGGCGCGGCGGCGCACCGTTCGGCCGCGGCGGCCGGCCGGTCCGCCCCGCCGGCTGCCCGGGCCCCGGCGGGCGACAGGCAGAGCGCGGCGGTCAGGGCCCAGAGGCCCAGCGGGTGGAAAAAGTGCGGGTTCATGCCGTGACAGTTGTTCGGGTCCTTACATCCGGCTCAGGCGCAACTTGTACGTCATCTGCCGGTTCGGCACGCGGTAGACGGGCAGCGTGTCCACGTCCTGTCCGCAGCTTGCGTTGCCCACGCCGCGCGTCCAGGCGTCCAGGTGGAGCACGGTGTAGGGCCGCGCCTTCAGTTCCCACATGTGCCGGCCGTTCATCAGGTCCTCGTCCGTGAAGTGCAGGGCCGAGAATCCCACCGTCCCTTCCGTCTCCACCTTCAGGCCGAATCCTTTCCCGTCCGTCAGGGTCAGTTCGCGCAGGCCCTCGCGTCCGCCCGTGCTCTGCGGTTTCACGTAGCGCTCGGGCATTTCCGCCACCGTCGTCGAGTACCGGCCCAGGAGCACGCCGTCCTTCCGGTCGCAGTAGTTCTCCCACGGACCGTAGGCGTAGTAGTCCACGCGCGCCAGCGACGAGTCGAGGGCGCACACCAGCCCGGCCCGGCGCAGATTGTCCCCCTTCGGCGTGAAGCGGGCCTCCACGTCGACGACGCCCTGCGGGTAGAGGGTGTAGACGATGTCCGTCGCGCAGATTTCGCCGTCACGGCTCGTCGTCACGACAAACGTCCCGCCGCGCTCCTCCACGGAGCACGTGCCCTCGGGGGCCAGGCCGTCGGCCGTCTGCGTGAATTTGTCGTTCTCTATCCAGCGGTGGTTGTCGTAGCGGAAACCCTGCCCGTCGGCCAGGACCTCGCGCCCGTCGAAGCAGAGCGACGTGAGCTGTCCCGTCCGCTCGTCAAAGGCGGCACTCACCTTCGCGTTGCCCACCGTGATGCGGCCCCCGGCGCGCGTCTGCCGCAGGGCGTTGCTGCCGCCGCCGGCCGCCTTCAGCGCCGGCAGGGGGCCGCGGCCCGTCAGCGTCACCTGGTGGTGCGCCACCTCGTGTCCCGCGGCGCAGAAGTAAGTGGCGTCGCGATAGACCACGTGCAGGTTGAGCAGCGTCTCCGTGCCCGTGCGCACGGCCTTTTTGAGCGCCGCCTTGGGGAGTTTGATTTCCAGCGTCAGGCTGTCGCCCGGCGCCACGGCGCCCAGTTCCACGCTGTCCGAGCCCACGATGTGCCCGTCGCGCACCACGTCGTAGCGCAGGTTGAACGGTGCGAGCGTCTGGAAGGCGTAGCCGTTGTAGAGGCGGATGCCGGCCCGGTTCTTCAGCGTGTCGATGTTGGTCACGGCGAACTTGACGTACTGGTAGGCCGCCTTTACCTCTTTCAGCTTGGCGCCTTCGTGGCGCGTGGCCGGTACGATGCCGTTCGAGCAGAAGTTGCCCTGGTGCGGGCCGGGGTAGTCGTAGCCCGTGTGGAGGCGGCGCAGTCCGCGCTTCATCTCGTGCGGGTCATAGATGGCCTGGTCCACCCAGTCCCAGATGCAGCCGCCTATGCAGCTGTTGCTTTGCTCGATGTAGTCCCAGTATTCCCGCAGGTTGCCGATGGCGTTGCCCATGGCGTGGGCGTATTCGCAGATAAACATGGGCTTGTCCAGTCCGTTCGTGTACTGTTCCATCCAGGCCATGCCCGGGTACATCTTGGAATAGAAGTCGGAGAAGCGGCCGCCGCCATAGGCCCCGTTGATGCGGGTCCCCTCGTAGTGGATGGGCCGGCTGTCGAGGGCGCGCGCCGCTGCGTAGCAGGCGCGGAAGTTCTCACCGTTTCCCGCCTCGTTGCCCAGGCTCCACATCACGACGCTCGGGTGGTTGCGGTCGCGGCGTACCATGCGGTCCACGCGGTCTACGAAGGCCGGCTCCCACGACGGCATGTCCGAGATGCGCTGATTGGCGTGGTCCTCCAGGTCCGCCTCGTCCACGCAGTAGAGCCCGTAGTGGTCGAACATGGCATACATGCGCGCCGCGTTGGGATAGTGGGCCGTGCGGATGGTGTTGATGTTGTTGCGCTTCATCAGGAGCACGTCGCGCAGCATCGACTCCGTCGTGACGGCACGCCCGCGCTCCGGGTCCGTGTCGTGCCGGTTGACGCCCTTGAAAAAGACGCGCCGCCCGTTGATGTAGACCAGCGAGTTGGCAATCCTGATGTCGCGGAACCCGTACTTGGTGGAGAAGGCCATCTCCTCGCGCCCCGCGGCGTCGCGCTGTACGACGCGCACCGTGTAGAGTTCGGGCGTCTCGGCGCTCCACAGGCGCACGTTCCGCACGCGCAGCACGGCCCGGGCCGCCGTCTGTCCGTCGGCCGTCGCGGCCGGGCGCACCGTCGTGCTGTCCACCCGCTGCCCGTCCGGGGCATAGAGCGCCACGTCCAGCTCCTTGCCCGCCGCCTCGGCGGCCGGGCCGGACAGGGCGAGTGCCACGTCCAGCTCCGCGTTTTGCAGGCCCTCGAAGAAGCGGGCCGTCAGGTAGTGGTCGCGCACGGCGGCCCGCGGCACGTTGTAGAGGTACACGTCGCGGAAGATGCCCGACATGCGGAACATGTCCTGGCACTCCAGGTACGAGCCGTCCGACCAGCGGAACACCTGCACCGCCAGCCGGTTCTCGCCCGCGTGCAGCAGCGCCGTCACGTCAAACTCGGCCACGTTGTTCGAGCCCTGCGTGTAGCCCACGTATTGCCCGTTCACCCAGACCAGGGCCGCCGAGTAGATGCCCCCGAAGTGCAGGTACGTGCGGCGTGTGCGCCAGTCGTCCGGTACGGAGAACGTCCGCACGTACGAGCCCACCGGGTTCACCCCGTAGTTCTTGCCCCCGTCGTTGAAGCCCGGCCGCGCCTTGATGTAGGGCGGCGTGTTCGCGTGCGGGTATTCCACGTTGCAGTAAATGGGGTGGTCGTAACCGAGCATCTCCCAGTTCGACGGCACCGGGATGGTGTCCCACGCCGAAACGTCGTAGTCCATGCGGTAAAAGTCCGTCGGGCGGCTTTCCGGCTCGCTGACCAGGTGGAACCGCCACGTGCCGTTCAGGCTTTTAAAGCGCGAGTTGACGGGGACCGTCCACGGCGTGTCGTAGTAAGCGCTGTCGGCCAGCATGGCCGCTTCGCTTTCGTAGGGCATGTAGGTCGCCACGCCCGCCTCCTTGTTCTCGGCAAAGACGGTCTCGTCCTCCCAGTAGGGCGCCGCGATGCGCGGCTTCTCCACCTGTTCGAAGGTGAACCAGCCCGTAGGGTCGTCGGCGTCGAAGGGTACGAGGCGGACGGCTCCGTCGCGGAGCGCGTACATCGTGCCTTGCCGGCGGGCCGAGGCCGACACGATGCGGTAGGCGCCCGTCCGGCCCGCCACCGGCTCGAAGCGGAACTGCGCATTGTTCCACACGCCCGCCCGCGCCGGCCACTGCAGCAGGTAGTCCACGGCCGGGTTGCCGCCGCCGTCGTCGAAGTTCTGGGTGTAGAAGGCCCCGCTCACCACGCGGCGGTCCAGGTCGAGCATCTTCACCGACCAGTACTGTCCGCGGTTGGCCGTGTCCGGCCTCTCGCCCACGATGCGCGCGTTGTTTTCGCCCGAGTCCCCGTTGCCCAGCACCAGGTCCGGCTGCGCCACGGAGCGGAAGCGGTAGGCCAGCGCTTCGTCGAAGCCCGTGCGCGCGGCGCGCACCAGACGGAAGCGTGCGCGGCGGTCCGTGCGCGCCGCCGTCCGGGCCACGAGCGTCAGGCTGCCGTCCGTCTCCAGGCGGGCGGCGCGGTCCGAGCGGTTGGTCGGGACGAGCAGGAAGGCATCGCCCGCCGGCTCCAGCTTCCACAGCTGCGCCTCGTCCGAACCGTTGTTCTCGCCCGTGCTTACGGCATCGCCCGCCGTGCGGAGCGCCAGGTTGGAGAAGGGGCAGATGATGCGCCACGAGCCGGACAGCTCCGTGAGCGTCCAGTGCTGGTCGGCGCGTGCCTCGTCGGCGCGTTCGGTGCGCGCGGCGCCGGTCGGCGTGTTGTAGCCCACGGCCAGCCGGCCGTCGCTCCCGGACACCAGGTGGTAGAGCGCGCCGCGCACTATGGCGGTCTGCGCCGATGCGCCCGGCCAGACCGTCAGCACGGTCAGGGCCAGCAGCGCGAGAAAAGCGGAAAAGCGTTGTTTCATGCAGGAAACGGGTTAAGGGTAAGAGATTTGCAAAATGTTTTGCCGCAAATATACGAATAAATCTCCGTCGCGCCGTCCCTGGCCCTAAAAATCCGCCCCTCCCCGCTGCCCGGCCCGCCGCCAAGCCCTTTACCTGCCCCGCCGGGCCGGCGTCGGGCAACCCGGCTTCCCTGCCCGGCACACACAGGCCTTAGCCCCGTCGGCACTGGCCTTAGCCCCGTAAAAACTCGGCTAAGCCCCGTGCGCGGCACGCCGGGCCGGCGGTTCGGAGAGACAGACCGGCGGCCGCCGCGGCGGTGCGTGGCATTTGGCGCGGCCGGCCCGGATCCGTCTGCAGTGTGGGCGAAAGATATTCGGGTAGTGTGGAAGATTTTTTAATTTTTTGTTCATTACTGTCCCGTTAAAAATGGAAATTGGTCTTTGAAATAATTGAAATATAGT
>USPK01000070.1 GCA_900556465.1 uncultured Prevotella sp.
ATTTTATCCGCTTATGCAACTTATAATCAGGGATTTAATTTATAGAAGTCCCCTTTAATAATTCTTCTTGTCAGTGTTCCATCCTCAGGCATCCCTGTCTGGCCCGAAGACCATACGGCGCAACGCTCCACGCCCGCCGGGACCGCCGGCAACCGGTAAAACAGAAAGAAGCCTCCCAGGCAGCAGTGCCAGGGAGGCTTCCTTTGTGTGAATGAAACTTATCCCGCGGATTATTCGCCGGCGGAGATAGCGCCAGACGGACAAACATCGGCGCAAGTGCCACAGTCAACGCAAACGTTGGGGTCGATAGAATACTTTTCGCCCTCGGAGATAGCGCCGGAGGGACATTCGTCGATGCAAGTGCCACAGGCAATGCAGTCGTCACCAATTACGTAAGCCATAATTCAGAAAGTTTAAATTGTTATTAATCCGAAGTCTGTAGAAACGTCGCGGCAAAGTTAGTCATTTCTCTTAAACGGAAAAAAGAAAAAGCGCTTTTTTATTTTGTCTTTCGCCCGGGTTGGCGTAACTTTGCCTATCGAAAAATTTAGCTTTTAAGAGATACGGCGCATGAAGATAAGCGAATTGCTGACTGGAGGCGGGGGAACGGCTTTTTCCTTCGAGGTGCTGCCGCCCCTGAAAGGGACCGGCATTGAGGGGTTAAAGCGGACTATCGACCGCTTACGGGAATACAATCCGAAGTATATCAACATCACGACGCATCGCTCGGAGTATGTCTACAAGGACTTGGGTAACGGGCAGGTGGAGCGTTCCCGCCTGCGCCGCCGACCGGGGACGGTGGCTGTGGCCGCCGTTATCCAGCGCGACTACGGCATCCCCGTGGTGCCGCACGTGTTGTGCTCGGGCTTTACCCGGGAAGAGACGGAATACATGCTGCTCGACCTGCAATTTCTCGGCATCGAGAATCTGCTGCTGCTACGCGGCGACAAGGCGCGAGAGGACCGCGTGTTCCGCCCCACGCCCGACGGCTACTCGCATACGACGGAGTTGCAGGAGCAAGTCAATGCGTTCAACGCGGGCTACTTTGTCGACGGGTCGCCCATAAAGGTGCCCGGCCCGGCGTTCAGCTACGGCGTGGCCTGCTACCCCGAGAAACACGAGGAAGCACCCAACCTGGAAATCGACTTCGAGTGGTTCAGACGGAAAGTAGCCCTCGGGGCCGAGTACGGCGTGACGCAGCTCTTCTACGACAACGCGGCCTACATCCGCTACGTGGAGAAGGCGCGGGCCGCGGGCATCACGGTGCCCATCATACCGGGCATAAAGCCGCTGACCAAGCTCTCGCAGCTGTCGACTGTCCCCAAAACCTTTCACTGCGACCTGCCGCAGGACCTGGCTATGGAAGCCCTGAAGTGCAAGACGGACGAGGAAGTGCGGGCCGTGGGCATTGAGTGGGGGATTAAGCAGTGCCGGGAGCTCATCGCTTACGGGGTTCCGAGCATCCATTTCTATTCGATGTCGGCCGCGGACAGCATCGCGGAGATTGCCCGCCAGATTTATTGAAATACGAGATGCGCTACGACGAAGTCATAGGACAGGAAGACATCAAGGCCCGCTTGCGGCGGCAGCTGGAGGAAGGGCACGTGCCCCATGCCCAGCTCTTTGCCGGACCGGCGGGCTGCGGAAAACTCCCGATGGCGTTGGCCTATGCCTCGGCCCTGCTCTGCCGGCAACCGGCCGGCGGGGAAGCGTGCGGGCAGTGCGCGTCGTGCCGGATGCTGGCCCACTGGGCTCACCCAGACCTGCACTTCGTTTTCCCAGTCGTCAAGCGCAAGGGGCAAAGCGGCGACGCGACGAGCGACCAGTACCTGACCGAGTGGAGGGAGCAGCTGGGCGAGTCGGCCTATTTCGATCGCCTCGAATGGTTGGCGCGCATCCACGTCGAGAATCAGCAGTCCCTCATCGGAGTAGCCGAGAGCGACCAGATCCTGCGGAAGCTCAGCCTCAAATCCTCGCAGGGCGGATATAAAGTAATGGTCGTCTGGCTGCCCGAGCAGATGAACGTCGCGGCCGCCAACAAGTTGCTCAAAATCCTGGAGGAGCCGCCAGCCGATACGGCCTTCCTGCTCGTGTCCAACGAGCCCGAGCGCCTGTTGCCGACCATCTTGAGCCGCACCCAGCGCGTCGACTTCCGGCCCCTGTCGCAGCGCGAAATCGAACTGGCCCTCATGCAGCGCAACGGCTTGCAGGAGGCCGATGCCCGCGCCGTGGCCCGCCTGTGCGAGGGCAGCTACACGCAGGCCCTGGCCCAGCTGCGCGTGGACAAGGACTCCGCCCTGTTTTTCGATATGTTCGTGCTGCTCATGCGCTTGAGCTATATGCGCAAGATTAAGGACATGCACGAGTGGGCCGAGCGCGTGGCGGACTGGGGCCGGGAGCGGCAGAAGCATTTCCTGGACTACTGCCAACGCATGGTGCGCGAGAATTTCGTGTATAACTTCCAGCGCCCCGAACTGAACTATTTGAGCCGGCAGGAAAGCGAGTTCGCCGTACGCTTCGCCCGTTTCATCAACGAGCGCAACGTCATCGGCATCATGGACGAGTTGGCGCTGGCACAGCGAGACATCGAGCAGAACGTGAATCCGCGCATGGTCTTTTTCGACTTTGCCCTGAAGATGATAGTCCTGCTCATCCAGTGAGCGGCCCAAGGCCCGCACGGCGTCCCGTACTTATATATTATTATTGACCGAAACCTATATGACAGAAGATAAGACCCTGTTGCGTCCCTCCTTACTGACCCGGCGCCCGGACTACGGCGTCGGCCTGGACTTCCGCCTCGACGACCATCTGCGCGGCTTGTCGGCGCGCGGCTGTGCCCGGCAGGACAAGCAACTCAACACGTACGACTATCTGGCCGACATCCCCGGCAACAGCGAACTGACGGACCTCGTCGAGGTCCAGTTCAAGAACACCCGAAAAGGGTATTACCGGAACGACAACCGGCTCGACCTCGTCAAGGGCGATATGGTAGCCGTCGAGGCCTCACCCGGACACGACATCGGGACTGTGACGCTCACCGGGCAGCTGGTCCTGCTGCAAATGAAGAAAGCCAACCTCAAGCCGGGGACAGAGATCAAGCGCATCTACCGTAAGGCCCGCCCCTCCGACCTCGAGAAGTACGAGGAGGCCAAAAGTCGCGAGCAGGACACCATGATTCGCTCGCGCCAGATAGCCAAGAGTCTGGACCTCAAAATGAAGATAGGCGACGTGGAGTACCAGGGCGACGGGAACAAGGCCATATTCTACTACATCGCCGATGCCCGCGTGGACTTCCGGAAACTCATCAAGGTCCTCGCCGAAGTATTCCATGTCCGGATAGAGATGCGGCAGATAGGCGCGCGGCAAGAGGCCGGCCGCATTGGCGGTATCGGGCCGTGTGGCCGCGAACTGTGTTGTGCCACCTGGATGAAGAATTTCAATTCCGTCTCTACGGGAGCGGCCCGCTTCCAGGACATTTCGCCCAACCCGCAGAAACTCGCCGGCCAGTGCGCCAAGCTCAAGTGCTGCCTCAACTACGAGGCCGACACCTACGTCGAGGCCTACCGGCGTCTGCCCAGCAAGGAAATCCAACTCGAAACGGCCGACGCGACCTACTATTACTTCAAGGCGGACATCCTCTCAGGCATGGTGACTTACAGCACAGACAAGCGTCTGGCGGCCAATGTGGTCACGATTCCCGCGGCCAGGGCCTTTGAGGTGATTCAGTTGAACAAGGACGGCGAGAAGCCGCTCGCGCTCGACGAGAACCAGCCCCAGCGCAACGTCCGCCCCGTCGACCTCGCCGAGCAGGACGACCTGACGCGCTTCGACAAGGCCAAGCGGCGCCGCAGCGGCAAGCGGCGCAACGGCCGTGCCGACAAGGGGAAAGAGGCCAAGGGGCGCCCCAACGCCCCACAGGGCCGCAAGGGCGGAGAACGTAAAGAATCGAAAGAAAGTGGAGACTGAACGCTGCCAACCTACGCGCCGCACCGCCCGCCTTCCGGAGCGCCGCGCCGCACTGGCCGCCGCGGGGCTTGTCGTCTCCTGCGGTGAGCCGCGCTACGCCGTTTCGGAGCTGACGTGCAGCCCCGAAGGGTGGGGCGGCGCCGATACGCTCGTGCTGGCGGCCGATAGTCTGCCCGCTGCGGGGGGCTATCGCCTCTGCTTCGACCTCCGCACTTCGGCCACGCGGCCCTATCCCTATCGCGGGCTCATGCTGGGCGTGCGCGTCGAGCTGGCCGACACGGCGTGGACCGATACGGTCAGCTGCTCCCTCGCCGCGGCGGCCGGCGACCCCTCCGGCAGCGGCGTCTCGGTCTACCAGTACGAGTTTCCCCTCGACACGCTCCAGCTCGGCGGGCGTCCGGCCCTGCGCGTCCGCCTCTACCACCTGATGCGCCACGACCCCTTGCCCGGCGTGGTCGACGTCGGGGCCGCGCTCCTGCCCCTCGTTCCCTGAAATTCCGTCCTGTTATCCTTATATACGCCTCGGGCG
>USPK01000071.1 GCA_900556465.1 uncultured Prevotella sp.
AGCCCCGTCGTTACGGGAATAGGCCCCGTAAAAACTGGGCTAAGGCCCGTGTCTGCCGCAACGGTCCGCGGGGCGCGGTCGCCCGGCGCCCGCCGTCCCCGCCCCGGCAAGACGCAGCAGAGCCGTCGCGGCGCGGTGGCTGCGACGGCTCTGCTGGAGCGAATGAACGGGGCCGGAAGGCTCAGGCCTTGCCCTCGGGCATGCCGAACGGCGTAGCGGTGCGGCCGCCGGCGGGCTGCTCCATGCCCGGCAGGTTGATGGTGCCGAATGCCTTTTCGTATTTGGCGACGTTGTCCTGGAGGGCCAGCAGCAGGCGCTTGGCGTGCTCCGGAGCCAGGATGATGCGGCTCTTCACGTTAGCCTTGGGTACGCCCGGCAATACGCGGACGAAGTCGAGCACCACCTCGGCGCTGGAGTGCGTGATGATGGCCAGGTTGGCATACGTCCCCTCGGCCACTTCCGGGGTGAGTTCAATCTTCAGCTGGTTCTCGTTGTTGTTGTTCTGATTTTCCATGATGTGATGAGTATTAAGAATATGAATTGAAATCTCCTTCCAGGCGGTGCGCGGCGCGGCGTCCGGCGGGGCCCTCGCGGCAGCACCGAGGGCAAAATTAATGGATTGTGCCGGAGTGACCAAATTTTCCGCTTCTCTTTCTTGCGAAATTTCATGCCGCTCCTGCGCGTCCGCGTTCCGCGCGCCCGGCCCGCGCCGCTTGTCGCGCTGCGGCTTTTCGCCCCGTTCCGGACGCAGGTTGTAAAATTCCGGTCGCTTCCGCCTGCGCGTGTCTCTATTTTTTGTATATTCGCATCGCTTACCTCTAAACCTGTTGACCTATGAACAGTCGTACCTTGTTTTCCCGCTGTGGCCGCCGCCCCGCCGTCGCTTGCAGCGCCGCCGGCCCGTGGCCCGTCGTCTGCCGGGCTCCGTCGCTCCCGTGCGGCGAATCGCCTCCCGCCCGCCCTTCCCCGTTCCGAAGCGTTGCGCCCCGTCCGCAGGGCCGGCTGCCCGGTTCCGTCGTCCCGGCGGGGTAGTCCGCCCGCCTGCTCCGCACTTCCGGCGGCCCGTTCCCGACGCGCCGGCCCAAGCTTTCCTTCGGCGCCAGGTGCATTGATACCGTAGCGCCGGCAATCTAAAATCGAAGTTTCATCAAATCCATTAGACATGAAAAAATTATTATCCACCCTGGCTTTTACGCTATGTGCGCTGCTGGCTTTCACCGGCTGCACCGACGAAGACAATTACTATGTAGAGAACAATATAGACGAAATCATTCAACAATTACAGAGTCAGACTTTTTATAAGGTTGACGTGTACGAGGGATATGATAAAAAAGCCAGCGGCGACGGCAGTATCATCCTTGGCTTTGAAAAGCCGTTTATCATCATTAACATCGACAGCGATTATAGTGTGCCGTGGAGCAGCCGCTATTACAATCTGGAATATTTGGTATATTATGATATTACTATAGTGGGGAATCAAAAATATTTGACGCTTGCATTTAGGAGTAAAGCCGAATAGTTCGCTTGCTACCGTAGTGCCGGCAATATTGCTTACTACCGTAGCGCCGGCAATCTTGAATCGAAGTTTCATCAAATCCATTAGACATGAAAAATTTATTATCCACCCTGGCTTTTACGCTATGTGCGCTGCTGACTTTCACCGGCTGCACCGACGAAGACAATTACTATGTAGAGAACAATATAGACTTAATTATTCAGCAGATACAGGACATGGAATTTGACGATGTGATGGTATATTGTCAAAGTAAACTGGTTTTTTCTGGTCCTCGCTCTCAAATCAAGGGGTTTGAAAAGCCTTTTATAATTTTTACGGAAACGGATTTGCCCAGTGGCTATGAAGTGGATGATTATTATAATCTGAATAATTTGGAAAGTATGTCTCTCTCAACCTATCATGGAAATTTCGGTGCCGAGAAGACTTTAACACTTAATTTTAGCGAGAAAAATTCTTGAGCCCTTTCCCTCTCTTTCTTGCGCGCCGCTGCCGCCCTTCGGGACGACGGCGGCGCGTTGTCGGATAGGCCCGCGTGCGGACGGTCCCAGCCCGTCACCGTCGCCGGCGGCGGGACGCGCCGCGTCTGGGCAGCAGGCGCAGCGCAGGGCGGCGGCGAAGTGTTCCGAAGGGCGGTTTTTTGAGATTTTTGGTTAACATTTTCAGGCGAAAAGCGTAGGAGTGTCATATTTTTCCGTACTTTTGAGGAGTGAAGGCCAGGGGCGGCCCCGTCCGTCCCCGGGCCGGCCGGCAACGGACCCGCCCGTCCGCCGCCTTTGCCTATCGGGACATCACCTGGGGCAGCCGTCGCAGGCCGCCCATTACTTATTTACCATCCTAAAACAAGTATTATGAAAAGAATCTTTACAACGGTTTTGCTGGGCGCCGCCGCGCTGACTGCGGGCGCACAGTGTGTCGAAGGTCACCGCTTCCTCGACAATTGGTCGATTGGTCTGATGGGCGGCGCCGAGGCTCCGACCACGCGCAGCTACTTTGGCCATACGCGCGGCGTGCTGGGCCTGGAGCTGACGAAACAGATCACGCCCGTGTTCGGACTGGGCGTTGAGACCGTGGCCGGATTCAACACGACGGGGAGCTACACCGGCGTGGACAACCTGAACACCAGCCTGCTCGGAAAAGTGAACTTCTCCAACTGGTTCTGGACCTACACGGGAACGCCCCGGCTCTTCGAGGTGGAGGGCGTCATCGGCGTGGGCTTCAACCACTTCTTCGGCGGCGGAACGCCCTACGAGGTGGCCGACGGCAACGCGCTGTCGTCGAAGTTCGGCCTCAACTTCAACTTCAACCTGGGTAAGGAGAAAGCCTGGACCGTCGCCTTGAAACCGGCCATTGTCTACAGCCTGGAGGGCGGGTGCGAGCGCACGGAGGTACAGTACAACGTGAACAACTCCGCCCTGGAGCTGACGGCGGGCGTAGTCTACCACTTCCGGAACAGCAATCACAAGCACCACTTCACCCTGCTGAAGGAATACGACCAGGCCGAGGTGGACGCCCTCAACGCGAAAATCAACGACTTGCGCGGCATGGTGGAAGCCCGCGACGCCGAGCTGCGCCGCAAGGAGGGCGAGGTGCGCGACCTCCAGCAGCAGCTGAACGACTGCCGTAACCGCCAGCCCGTCGTGCAGCGTGTGGTCAATACGAAGCAGACGATGGAGTCGGTCATCACCTTCCGTCAGGGCAAGAGCACCGTGGACGCTTCGCAGCTGCCCAACGTGGAGCGTGTGGCCACCTATATGAAGAACCACCGCGAGGCGAAGGTGAGCATCAAGGGTTATGCTTCGCCCGAGGGCAGCGCGGCCGTCAACGAGCGCCTGGCCCGCGAGCGCGCCGAGGCCGTGAAGGATATCCTCGTGAAGAACTACGGCATCAGCGCCGACCGCATCACGGCCGAGGGCCAGGGTGTGGGCGACCTCTTCTCCGAGCCCGACTGGAACCGCGTCAGCATCTGCACGCTCGACGAGGGACGTTGAGCGGCGCTCCATTCCTTTTAACGGCTGCGG
>USPK01000072.1 GCA_900556465.1 uncultured Prevotella sp.
CCAGTCAGAGACAGGCCGACCGAGGCGTATCGGGGCATGGGCCCCGACGGTCAGAACACCTCCAGCCGCAGACCGATGGCCAGCGAGAGTATGTCCCCCAGCGTCACGCGCCGGTTGGGCAGGGCCGAAACCAGGTACAGGTCGCACGTGCTCAGTTCGTAGTAGAGCGAGATGCTTTTCCAGAGCACGCGGTTGCGGCGCGGGATGTTGTAGCGCAGGCGCTGTCCGATGAAGATGTTGATGCGCAGTTTCGGGGCAAAGCCGTAGTAGTTCTTCGGGTAGCGCGACGGCTGACGCGCCCAGAAGTCCTCGCCGAAGATGGTGTTGAAGAAGATGCCCGTCGTCAGCGGCTCCACGCCCCACCTGCTGCTCAGCGGCAGGAGCCAGGGCACGAAGCGCTGCTTCAAGGTGAGCGTCGCTTTCGTCTGGTTCGACTCGTACTTCGGAACGAAGCCCAACAGCACCTCCGTTTCCCACTGGTCCTTGCGCCCGTAGTGCCAGCCCGTGCCCAACGAGACGAGGCCCACACTCCCGTACAGGTGGATGCAGCCCTGGTTGGGCACCATGCGCTGCCAGAAGTTGATGCGGCGGGCCGTGTTCCGCTCGTAGAACGAAGGGGCGTGCGCCGTCGAGTCCGTAGCCGCCGAGTCCGGCGGACAGGCGGCCGCGGCTCCCAGCGTGGCCAGCCAGAACGTCAGGTTAATAATCCACCACTTCATACTTCACCTCTCCTTTCTCTGTCAGGGTAAAGAGTAAATACTGCCGTTTCACGGCCGAGCCGCACTCGTAGTAGAGGACGCCGTCGTCGAACGGTTCAAACTGCGTCGTGCTGTGCTGGTGTCCGCACAGGCAGAACTGCAGGCCCGGGTATTCCCGTATCTTTTCCTGGAAGATGTCCGCCACGTTGTTGTTGAACTGGTCCGTGTAGGGCATGGCGTGCATCGCCACCACCGTGCGGCGCACCTGCGGCGCCAGTTGCTCGCGGTCGTTGCGCAGGAAAGTGAAGTCCGGGATGGCCACCGAGTAGTCGTACTCGAAGGCGTTGGTGTTGAGGCAGAGGAAGTGCGTGTCGCCCGCGTCGAAGGAGAAGTTCGGGTCGCCGAACATGGCGCGGAACACGTCGCCCCCTGTCCCCAGGCAGTCGTGGTTGCCGATGAGGCATACGTAGGGCGGCTCGAGGCGCTCCAGCTCGCGGCGCATCCACTCGAACTCCTTCGTCACGCCGAAGTCCGTCAGGTCGCCGCAGTGAATCACGAAGTCCACGTCGCCGCGCGCGTTGATGTTGTCTACGGCCGCCGCTGTTTCGTCGTACCAGCGTTGCGTGTCGCTCACGACGACGAAGCGCACCGAGTCGCGCCCGGCGCAGGCGGTCTCGATGCGGGCCACGTTGCGCGCATTGATGTCCGTCGCGCCGTCCACTTTTGCGTCGTAGGGGTGGACGTCCAGCACCTCGCAGCCAGTCAGCAGGCCGAGAAATAGGAAAACTGAAATTTTGGATAAGGTTTTCATAGCGCAAAAATAAATAAATCGGAACTTCAAGAAAAGGTCTGAAGTCCCGATTTATTGTCCTGAAAGCGCTCAAAGCGCTCGGCGCTGCGCTCAGCAGCCCTTCACGTTCTGCCAGCCGTAGACGGCGAGGCTGCCCAGTTCCTCCTCGATGCGGAGCAGTTGGTTGTACTTCGCCATGCGGTCCGAGCGGCTCATGGAGCCGGTCTTTATCTGCCCGCTGTTGGTTGCTACGGCGATGTCGGCGATGGTGGCGTCCTCCGTCTCGCCCGAGCGGTGCGAGGTGACGGTCGCGTAACCGGCGCGGTGAGCCATTTCGATGGCATCCAGGGTTTCGGTGAGCGTCCCGATTTGGTTTACCTTAATCAATATGGCGTTGGCGCAGTGTTCCCGGATGCCTTTGGCCAGGAACTTCGTGTTGGTCACGAAGAGGTCGTCGCCTACGAGCTGGCACTTGCCGCCCAGGCGCTCCGTCAGGGCGCGCCAGCCCTCCCAGTCGTTCTCGGCCATGCCGTCCTCGATGGAGTCGATGGGATACTTTTCCACGAGCGACGCCAGGTAGTCTATCTGCTGCTCGGCTGTGCGCTTCTGCCCGTTGCTGCCTTCAAAGATGGTGTAGTCGTAGATGCCGTCGCGGAAGTACTCGGACGAGGCGCAGTCCATGGCGATGCGCACGTCGTGGCCCGCTTCGTAGCCCGCGCGCTCAATAGCCTTGAGGATGCAGTCCAGCGCGTCTTCCGTTCCGCCCAGGGTCGGAGCAAATCCTCCCTCGTCGCCCACGGCCGTGCTCAGTCCGCGGTCGTGGAGCACACCTTTGAGGGCGTGGAACACCTCGGCGCCCATGCGCACGCCCTCACGGAGCGAAGCAGCGCCGACCGGCCGAATCATGAACTCCTGGAAGGCGATGGGCGCGTCGGAGTGAGCGCCGCCGTTGATGATGTTCATCATCGGGACGGGCAATACGTGCGCGTTCGTCCCGCCGATGTAGCGGTAGAGCGGCATGCCGAGGGCCGTGGCGGCGGCGCGGGCGGCGGCCAGCGAGACGCCGAGCAGCGCGTTGGCGCCCAGGCGCGACTTGGTCGGCGTGCCGTCCAGTTGCAGCATGGTGACGTCTATGCCGCGCTGGTCCAGTACGCAGTGGCCCGCCAAGGCAGGCGCCAGCACCGTGTTGATATTGTCTACCGCCTTCGTTACGCCCTTGCCGCCGTAGCGGTTCGGGTCGCCGTCGCGCAACTCGAGGGCTTCGTGTTCGCCCGTCGATGCGCCCGAGGGGACGGCGGCGCGGCCCATGACGCCCGATTCCAGAATGACTTCCGCCTCAACGGTGGGATTGCCGCGCGAGTCCAGTATCTCGCGGCCTTTGATGCTTTTGATTTTCAAGTCCATAGTTTGACAGTTTTATAGCCGGAGCAAATCCTCTGCCCGGCTAAGCAAAGATACGCATTTCCCCACGTCCGCCGCCCGGACGGCCGCGCGGTTTACCATTCTTTAGTGTAAAAATACCCAATTGTGGTGACGCCGCGCGGTGTGGCCGGCGGTCGCCCGTCGCCGCCGGCGGTGGTTGCGGGTCTCAGCCGCTGGGCGGCGGGTTTGGGCGCGCGGTTGTGGGGCCAGGCGGCGCGCG
Organism: uncultured Prevotella sp.; assembly: GCA_900556465.1. GTDB lineage: Bacteria > Bacteroidota > Bacteroidia > Bacteroidales > Bacteroidaceae > Alloprevotella. Next base: position 3,131 of record USPK01000072.1, read on the forward strand.
CACGGGGCTAAGGCCAGTTTTTACGGGAATAGGCCCAGTTTTTACGGGGCTAAGG
>USPK01000073.1 GCA_900556465.1 uncultured Prevotella sp.
GCGTTATCCGTCGTGTGCGTTCTACCGCAATGTGGTATGCTTGTGGAATTTGAGTCGTAAGCTCATGGTACGACCATGCGGAATAAAGACACAACACACCGCCCGGTACCAATGTTTCGACATCAATCATTTGTTTGGCCAGTCCATTATTGAGTGCGTATATGCCTCGGCGCAACCGTACAATCTGCCCGGTTCTCGTACCATACAATAACTGGTCGTATAGTGATACCTTTTTGGCTTCCGCTGACGATATGTAGCCGCCATTACGAGTTATGTATTCCGTTATATTCATTTTAATTCTCCCATTTCCTGCAAAGTTACTACATTTTTTCTAATGTGCAGTATATTTGATGTAATGAGAAAAGAGTTGTCTCTATCCGCCTACAAATTTTATGTATAGGAGAAAAATAAGACTTCCAGGCTACTTATCTTACTAATCCGCCGACCAGATTCGGTATACTAATCCGCCGACCTCTCCTTCTGTCATGGCCGGCCATTTCGCACACGTCGTCGTCGCATGAAGACTGCCGGCTGGCTGCTTCGCCTCGCGCCGAGAGCCCCGCGCGCGGCGGTGGATAAGGCCGTGGAAAAGTGGGGGAAAAGGGTGGGGACAACCTGAGGGCGACGGGCCGGGCGGGGCGGGACGGATTTCCCACCCGATTCCCCGATTGTCCCCACCGATTTTCCACGAATTTCCCACCGCCGCGCCGCGATTTTTTTCTCCACAGCCTGTTTTTCCACCCGTTGTGCATAAGTTTCGGCCAGCGGCGGCTATCTGTCTGTTCCCCAGTCCGGACCACGGCGTTCCGGCCGGTGGACAAACGGAGCGGCGGCGGGGGACAGAATGGGGACAACGAATTGGGCAAGATTTCGGCCCGGAAAGTTTCCACCGTTTCCACCGGATATCATCAGCATCATGTATCTCTCTATTCTTTTTCAAAATAAAAAATACTTATTAAATAGATAGTGAAGAGGTGGGTGTGGAAAATCACTCGATTTGGGTATTGCGCCGGCCCGCCGAAAGTCGTTCCTTTGCAATCGGGAGGCCGGCCGCGGCGGATGGCCAAGGCCCGGGCTCCCGACGCATTACTCACGAAATAAAGAATCGACTTATGAAAATCGGAATTTTCTATGGCAGTACGACGGGCGCTACGGAGACCGTTGCTGCCGATGTGGCCGCCGCATTGGGCGTGGCCGAAACGGACGTTCACAACGTGGGCAGCACGACGGTCGACGCCACGGCGCCCTACGACGTGCTGCTGCTGGGCTCCTCCACGTGGGGCTGCGGCGACTTGCAGGACGACTGGTACGACTTTCTCGACGCCCTGAAGGCCACCGACCTCTCGGGCAAGCGCGTGGGCCTCTTCGGCTGCGGCGACAGTGCGTCCTATCCCGACACGTTCTGCGGCGCGCTGGGTCAGATTTACGACGCGCTCCAGTCGACGGGCTGCACGTTTATCGGCGCCTTCGAGCCGACGGACTACGACGTGACGGACTCGGACGTATGCCGCGACGGCCGCTTCGTGGGCCTGGCTGTCGACGAGTCGGCCCCCGAACTGACCGAAAGCCGCCTGGCCCGCTGGTGCGAACTCATCCGACAGGAGGCCTGAACCATGAGCGCCGACGACCTCGCCCGCTTCGGTTCGCTGAAGCTCTTCCTGCACCAGATCTACGAGTACCGCAAGGGCGTGCGCGCCCTGGTGCTCTGCACCACTTGCCCCGCCTGTGCCGCTCTGCTGCGCGACCGCCTGGACAGCCAGGGAATCGGTTGGTTGGAGCAGCCCGTGGACCGCGGGAAGGTGAACCTCTACTTTGGCCACGAAGCCTGCCTGCGCGTCGTCTCCACCTTTGCTCACAAACCCCTCCACCGCCTCACGGCCGAGGAGGACTTCATCCTGGGCGCCATGTTGGGTTACGACATCCGTCAGCAGTGCGAGCGCTACTGTCGCCGTGCTCCCGTCGCGGCCGACCCGTCGGTGGCCTGACCCTTGCCGCCCTTCCGGTGCGACAAATTCCCCATCCCTAACTTCTCTGTTTTCCTTCTGCCGCATGTCGGGCCCGTCCCGCGTGCGGCAGTTTCTTTTCCCCGCCCCGCCCGCGTAGCGGCCTGCCGTCCCTGCCCACTGCCCCGCGCCCGGAAGTCCCCCCGCTTCGTTCCGCAGCATAGCCCTTTCAGTCCGCCAAAAGTAGCCGCCCCGCCCGCTTTATGAATAGAAAAACAGACAATCTGGTAACAGATGCCCCGGAAGAACGGGCAGAACCGGGAAATACAGGTGCTTTCTTATAAGTAATTCTTCAAGCTACCCCCC
>USPK01000074.1 GCA_900556465.1 uncultured Prevotella sp.
GGGTCCGGGCCGCGGCGCAAACCGGCGGCGGGGCGGCGCAGACGCTCAGAAGCGCTCGTCGCGGAAGGTGGAGGCGGGCAGGCCGGCGGCGTTGACCAGGTTGGCCCGGGTGAAGGGCCGCCTGCCGTAGCGCACGGCGCAGGGGGCCGCCACCTCGGGACTCGACACGACGACCGTCGGCCCCTCGACGCGAGCCGCGGCGGGGCGGTAGAGGCCGTCGGGCCCCGCCACCTCGAAGCCGCGGAGCGCGGCGCCGGGCACGGCCGCCCGCAAGCCGTCGGCCCAGCGGAAGGAGAGGCGCAGCGCCCCGCCCTCGCGGACAAAGCCGGCGTAGAGCGGGCCCGAGGGCACGACGGACCGGTGCCCGTAGGTGTGGCAGAGGGCGGAGAGGGCCAGCCGCTCGCCCACTTCGCGCTTGCGGCGGGGGTGTACGTCGAGCGAATCGCCCAGGTCGGTCGTCACCGTCATCCACACGTTCGGGTAACGCTCGCACAGCCGCCGCTGACTGTCGCGGAAGCGAGGCCACGAGGCGCGCGGCGCCAGGCTGGAGAGCTGCACGACGTAGAAGGGCAGGCTGTCCGTCGCCCAATAGTGGCGCCAGCTCTCCAGCAGGCGGGGGAAGAGGCGTTCATACATCTCCGCGTTGTGGGCATTCGATTCGCCCTGATACCACAGTACGCCGCGAACGCCGTAGTGCGCCAGGGGCAGCACGCCCGCCTCGAAGAGGTAGGCCGGCTCGTAGGGATGTCGCTGGGGGGCCTTGCCGCGGTGGGTCAGGTTGCTCTCCACGGTGGTGCGGACCCACTCCTCGCTGTTGGGCAGCCAGTCGCTGAAGACGACGGGCCGCCAGGCCTCGAGCGTGGAACGGTCTATCCACGACTCCACCGTAGCGCCGCCCACGGCGTTGCAGACCACGCCGACGTGGCAACCGAGGCTGTCGGCCAGCGCCCGGGCGAAGTGGTAGCCCACGGCCGAGAAGTCGGCGGCCGCCGTAGCGTCGCCGTTCGTCCACCGGCCGGGCTGCAGGTAGCGCAACGCGTTCACGGCCTGGAGCAACGTGTCGGGCCACGGCTCGGTATGCACCTCGCGCAGGGGCCGGAAGGCATAGAGATGGACGCGGGCCTGCCGGCCGGCGTCCGCCAGGTCAGCCGCAGCCGTCGCGGCGGAGCGGAGCGGGAAAGCCATGTTCGACTGTCCGGAACAGAGCCACACCTCGCCCACCCAGACGTTGCGGAAGGTGCGCCGGGCGGTGTCGGCCTCGAACGTCAGCGTGTAGGGCCCGCCGGCGGGCCGGGCGGGAAAGGTCACCGCCCAGCTGCCGTCGGGCGCCGCCGTCGCGGTGCGCTCCATACCGGCAAAGCGGACGCGCACGGGCGTACCGGTGTCGGCCGTACCGCGCAACGTCAGGGGACGGTCGCGCTGCACCACCATGCCGTCGCCGTAGAGCGCGGGCAGGTGCAGGCCGCCGTGGTCGCCGGTGAGCGCGCCGTAGACGGTACGGGCCAGGAGGGCGGCCCCGGTGGCGTCGGGATGGAGCGCGTCGGGGAAGTAGTTGGGATAGCGGTGGAGGGGCGTGTAGAGGTCGATGAGCCCCGCGCCCGTAGTGCGGGCCACCTGGGCAATACGCCGGCGAATCTGGGCGTGCCAGTCGCGCGTGCCGTTGTCAAAGCGACGGTGGCCGGGGAATATCGGCGTCATGAGGCAGACCCAGACACGGGCCGCGGGATTCACTTGGCGGAACGTGTCGATGAGGGCGCGGTAGTCGGGGATAAATTCGTCGGCGTGGTTGGGCCAGTCGTGCGGGTCGGTGTCGTTGAGCCCGAGGTGGATGACCACGATGTCGGGACGGAAATCGAGGGCGGCGCGAAAGGCGGCCGTGCCGACGTAGGGCGTCATGCCGCGGGCGAGGAGCCGGGCGCCGCTGTGGCCGAAGCTGCCCACTTCGTAGTCGTCGCCCAGCAACTGCTGCAGGCGGGCGGGATAGGCCTCGCGGGCGCGGTCGGTCACGCCGACGCCATACGTCACGCTGTTGCCCACACAGGCCACGCGGATGCGGCGCTGCGCCGTAGCGCCGACGGCCGTCAGCAAGAGGAAGCAGAGAAGGATGCGGAGGTTTTTCATGGGTTGAATATTGGTGGGTTCTATCAATTCCATTTTTTATTTCTTGCATAAGGCAGCAGAACCCT